>NZ_CALMAT010000130.1 GCF_937859865.1 uncultured Mucilaginibacter sp. | reverse complement strand
ATAATCCGATCTGCAATGGATTGTGCCGAAAACCCACCAAAAACAACCGAATGGATAGCGCCAACACGCGCACAAGCCAAAACGGCAATGGCCAATTCGGGCACCATTGGCATGTAGATACAAATGCGATCGCCTTTTTTAACGCCGTTGTTTTGCAGCACGTGCGAAAACTGACAAACTTTTTGGTGCAGTTGTTTATAAGTGATGATCCGATGATGATCTTCGGGATCGTTTGGTTCCCAAATGATTGCCGGCTGATCGCTCAAAGTATCTAAATGCCGGTCAATACAGTTTTCGGTAATGTTCAACTTCGCGCCTGTAAACCATTTGATTTTCGGCTCGGTAAAATTCCAATCCAGCACTTGTTCCCATTTTCTTCGCCATAAAAAATTCTCGGCAATTTCGGCCCAAAACTTTTCCGGTTCGTTAATGCTGTACTGATAAACGTCTTGATATTCTTCAAAAGATTTTACTTGCAGGTTCATTGGGTAGAAATTGTTTAGCTCTTGTTGCGTGTAAATCTAAAAATTTTGTTGTGAGAAGAATTAGAGCTGTTTAAATTCTGTTATAAAAATTTACAATGCTTCTTTTATGCCCCTAAATTCTGTCTCCATACAAAAAGTACAACGGGCCAATGATTTTTATGCGGTAAAAGAAGCATCGAGAATATTCGGAACAAATTTTAAACAAGCTTTTAACCGCTCAATAATTGTTTGTTACGGTTCCGATAGGCCAAAAATTACGGCCATAAACATCATTTAACAAAACCGCAGCACCCGTATAAATCGCAGACGCGCCGCAAATTAAACCTTCGTAACCGGCAATGTGGGTGATGGTTTCGTTGCCGGTTGCATCGCCTGCGGCCAGCAAAAAGAACAGGATGGCTAAGGTGGCAAAAACGAATTGCAAAGCGCGGTTAAGGCGCAACGTGCCGATAAACAACAAAGCGGTAAAAATCCCCCAAAGGGTTAAATAGGAGGCTAATGCAGGTTTTGAAGTGGCGGCAACCCAACCTAATTTTGGCATTACAATCAACCCGACAAGCGTGAGCCAGAAAAATCCGTAGGAAATAAAGGCTGTCATGCCGAAAGTATTGTTCTTTTTTGATTCTAAAATCCCGGCAATTACCTGCGCTGTTCCGCCATAAAAAATCCCCATAGCTAAGATCATCGAGTTGAGTTCGAAAAAACCGGCGTTGTGCAGGTTGAGCAAAACGGTGGTGGTGCCAAAGGCAAATAATCCAAGCGGGCCAGGATTGGCAGAAGAATCCCGAAGCACGAGTTCGTTAATTTCTTTCATTATCAAAGTGTTTTAGGTTGATTTTGGTTGAACAATAATACAAATTTTAGCCTTGTGTTTTGTTGAATAAAGTAAAAACCAAGTGTTTTGAAAGATTGCAGCACCAGAATAGGAATGCTTCTTTTATTGCCTAAAAATTGGTAAAAACTAAAATTAAAAATAGTGTTGCTTTTTTTGAGCAGAATACTGATATTTGCAAACTCTTTTTGAAGGAGAAGAAATAACAAAACATTTCATCATGTCTAGAATTTGCGATTTAACCGGTAAAACTTCTATGAATGGCTTTAACGTTTCCAACTCGAACGTTAAAACCAAACGCAAGTTTCACCCAAACCTGAAACTGAAAAAGTTCTTCATCCCGGAAGAAGATAAATGGATTACGCTAAAAGTTTCCACTTCGGCTATCAAAACCATTAACAAAAACGGCATCTCCGCTTGTATTAATAAATTTGTAAAAAAAGGGCATATATAAATAGTTGTGTGTTGCCAGTTACGAGTTGTCTGTTTATTGCAGTTGCAACTATTAACTATCAACCATCAACCATCAACTTAAAATACAATGGCAAAAAAAGGCAATAGAGTTCAGGTGATTTTAGAATGTACAGAGCACAAAACCAGCGGAATGCCGGGCATGTCTCGTTACATCACCACCAAGAACAAAAGAAATACAACAGAAAGACTGGAATTAAAGAAATTTAACCCGGTTTTGAGAAAAGTAACGGTACATAAAGAAATTAAATAGGCATTTGGTTGATGGTTAATAGTTGATAGTAGCTGCACGTCGCGTTATCAATGAACTATTAACCATAATCCCTTAACTTAAAAAACTCATGGCAAAGAAAGTAGTTGCAACCCTAAAAACCGGAAAAGGCAAAGAGTACTCCAAAGTAATCACGATGATCAAGTCACCTAAAACCGGTGCTTATTCTTTTAAAGAAATTATTGCACATAACGACCACGTTAAAGATGCAATTGCTGTAGCTAAGGCTGCAAACCAATAACCAGTTCTTATATCAGAATAAGAAAGCCGTTCCGAATTTACCGGAAGGGCTTTTTTTGTTATGAATACCTAATTTTATGCTATAAAAGAAGCATTGCTTTTTTGGATTAAGCCTATGGGACTATTTGATTTTTTTAAAAAGAAAGAAACCACCGTTGTAGAACAGCAGGACCTGGACAAAGGCCTGGAAAAAACCAAAGACAATTTTCTTTCTAAAATTACCAAAGCCGTTGCCGGAAAATCAACTGTTGACGAAGAGGTTTTGGATGATTTGGAAGAGGTTCTGGTTACTTCTGATGTTGGCGTTGCAACCACGTTAAAAATCATCAAACGGATTGAAGAACGTGTTGCCCGCGATAAATACTTAGGCACAACCGAACTCAATGGCATTTTAAAAGAAGAAATCCAACAATTATTAGCCGAAAACAACAGCAATGATTTCCGAAATTTTGAATACGGCAACCATAAACCATATGTGATTATGGTAGTTGGCGTAAACGGCGTGGGTAAAACCACCACGATTGGCAAGCTGGCCTACAAATTAAAATTAGCCGGAAATAAAGTGGTGATTGGCGCGGCGGATACTTTTCGTGCTGCAGCAGTTTCCCAAATCCAGTTGTGGGGAGAACGAGTTGGTGTGCGTGTGGTAGCACAAGCTATGGGTTCTGATCCGGCTTCGGTGGCTTATGATACCGTAAAATCGGCCGTTTCTAACGGTGATGATGTGGTGATTATTGATACTGCCGGCCGTTTGCATAACAAAGTTGGTTTGATGAACGAGCTGACCAAAATCAAAAATGTGATGCAAAAAGTTATCCCAAATGCGCCGCACGAAATTTTGTTGGTCCTGGATGCTTCTACCGGCCAAAACGCCATCGAACAATGCAAACAATTTACGCAGGCAACGGATGTAAACGCTTTGGCATTAACCAAATTAGATGGCACGGCAAAAGGCGGCGTGGTCATCGGGATTTCAGACCAGTTTAAAATTCCCGTAAAATATATTGGCGTTGGCGAATCACAAGATCAACTTCAATTGTTTGACCGGAAAGCTTTTGTGGATTCATTATTTAATAATGCCTGATTTCACAGATTTTTTTATGATTTCACAGATTTCTACTTGGTTACACCGATTGTAGAAAGATTGGATTAATTTATAAAAGTTGAATAATTAAATAAGGCAGGAAATATGGAACAAGATGCATTAACCGAAAAAATAATCGGTTGTTGTTTCAAAGTACATAGCGAATTAGGGCCTGGCTTTATAGAAAAAATTTATGCTAAAGCACTACAAATACAATTAAGAAATATAGACTTACACTTTGAAGCAGAAAAAGAATTCAATGTTTATTTTCAGGAACAATTTGTTGGAAAGTTTAGATGTGATCTATTGGTTCAAGATCAGGTAATTGTAGAACTTAAAGCAGTAACTGGGTTTCTTCCAAAACTCTTTCATGCTCAATTACTGTCATATTTAAAAGCAAGTAAAATTAAGACTGGCTTGTTAATTAACTTTGGCAATCCAAGCTGTGAGATAAAAAGATTGTCTGTGTAAAACGAGCTAAATCAGTGTAATCTTTTTACAATCGGTGAAATCACCATCAATCAGTTAATCACCAAAAGAATCGGTGAAATCATATTATAATCAGTGAAATCCAAACAAATAAAATCAACAAAACCTCGTATAAACGTAGTTACTTTAGGTTGTTCTAAAAATATATACGATTCTGAAATCTTGATGGGCCAACTTCAAGGCAACCACTTTGATGTGGTGCACGAAAGCGAAAAAGTAGGCAGCAATGATATTGTCGTCATCAATACCTGCGGTTTTATTGACAATGCCAAGCAGGAATCCATTGATACCATTTTGCAATACAGCGAACTGAAAGAACAGGGAAAAGTCGGAAAAGTGATTGTAACCGGTTGCCTTTCCGAACGCTACAAACCCGAACTGGAAGCAGAAATCAGCAACGTGGATGCTTTTTTTGGCACCAATAATTTGAAGGATATTTTGCAGAACATCGGTGCAGATTACAAGCACGAATTGCTGGGCGAACGTTTGCTCACCACGCCTTCGCACTTTGCGTATTTCAAAATTGCCGAAGGCTGCAACCGTCCCTGTTCCTTTTGCGCCATTCCGTTAATGCGCGGCAAACACGTTTCCACGCCGATGGACGAGCTTGTTTTACAGGCAAAAAAATTGGCTGCCAAAGGAACAAAAGAACTGATCATGGTTGCCCAGGATTTGACGTACTACGGTTTGGACATCTACGGAAAACGTAATTTAGACGAACTTTTACGCAGGATTTCCGACGTGGAAGGCATCGAATGGATCCGTTTGCAATACGCTTATCCTTCCGGTTTCCCGATGGAAATTTTGGATGTGATGAACGAGCGCAGCAACATATGCAATTATTTGGACATGCCGCTGCAACACATTACCGACAATATGTTAAAATCAATGCGCCGCGGTATCACCAAGCAAAAAACAATTGATTTAGTCAATCAAATCCGTGATAAAGTTCCTGAAATTGCATTGCGCACTACTTTGATTACCGGTTATCCGGGCGAAACGCAGCAGGATTTTGAGGAAATGCACCAATGGGTGATGGACACCAAGTTTGACCGTTTGGGCTGCTTTACGTATTCGCATGAAGAAAAAACACATGCGCACAATTTGGCAGATGATGTTCCGGAAGAAACAAAACAGGAACGCTCTGAAGCGATTATGGAAGTGCAGCAATTGATTTCGCACGAAAAAAATCACCAGAAAATCGGACAAACGTTTAAAGTTTTAATTGATAAAATTGAAGGCGATTTTTTAGTGGGAAGGACAGAATTTGATTCGCCGGAAGTGGATAACGAAGTTTTGATTGATGTGCGCGAACAATATGCCGTTCCGGGAAGTTTTGTAAACGTAAAAATAGATGCAGCAGAAGATTTTGATTTGTACGGAAAAATCGTTCAGCCAAAACAAACCGCAAGCATTGCCGAAACGTTAGCTGTACATTCATGAAGGCAACCTATATCGATTACAAAGCCACGGGCAGCTTCTCTCCAACCGTTGTTAGCTACCTTGAAAACGATATAGCGTTACAGCCTTTTTACAGTTTCCGGCCAGATTTGGATGGCTTTCGGCAATTGCTTCAACATAAAAAAAACATCGGTAAAAGAAGCATTTTAACCAGCGTTTTAAACGCGCAGTATGAAAAATTGCCGGTAAAAGAAGTATCCAATTTAACGCGAATAAACCTGGATTTACTGAACCGGGAAAATACGTTTACCGTTACCACCGGCCATCAATTGAATATTTTTACCGGTCCGCTTTATTTTATTTTCAAAATTGTAACGGCAATTAATTTGGCCAGGGATTTAAAAGCCGAATTTCCAGACAAAAATTTTGTGCCTGTTTATTGGATGGCTTCCGAAGATCATGATTTTGCGGAAATTAACCACACCCAAATTGCCGGTAAAAAAATTGCTTGGAACGAAGAAGTTTCGGGCGCAACCGGACGGATTTCGACCAAAGGAATACGGCAAGCATTAAACCAATACAAAGGCGTTTTGGGGATTGAAAACCACGCCGAAGAACTGGCTAAACTGGTAGAAACAGCTTACATTAAGTACGAAAACCTGGCCGATGCCACGCGTTATTTGGTGAATGCTTTGTTTGGCCAGTTTGGTTTGGTGATTATTGATGCCGATGAAGCTGCTTTAAAACAGGAACTTGCGCCAATCATCCAACAAGATATTATCCAGCAAAACAGCTTTAAAAACATCTCAGAAACCAATAAAAAGCTACAAGATATTGGTGTTCATATTCAGGTTAATCCACGTGAAATCAACTTTTTTTACCTGCTAAAAGAAGTACGCGAAAGGATTATTTTTGAAGATAACCGCTACAAAGTTTTAAATACGGAAATTGCTTTTTCAGAAGAAGAATTGAAAGCAGAAATTACAGCGCACCCGGAAAGGTTTAGTCCGAATGTGGTGATGCGGCCATTGTACCAGGAAATCATCCTTCCAAACATTGCTTACATCGGCGGTGGTGCCGAAGTGGTTTACTGGCTGGAACTGAAAGCAAATTTTGATTTTTACGGTGTTGATTTTCCAATTTTAATTTTGAGAAATTCCGGTTTGATGGTAAGCAAAAGAGCAGCAGAAAAAACTGAAAAAATGGGTTTGGGTTTAACTGATTTCTTCCAGGATACAGCAACTTTAAAAACAAACTGGATCAAAGCAAACAGCAAGAACCAATTGCAATTGAAACAGGAATGGTTGGAACTGAGCCACGTTTTCGACCGGATGAAAACGCAAAACAGCAAGATTGACCCAACTTTAGGCCCTTCCACAGAAGCTATTAAAAAACGATTAGAACATGCTGTTTTTAACCTCGAAAAAAAGTTGATCAAAGCAGAAAAACGCAATTACGAAACGCGTTTAAACCAGATTGACCAAATCAAAAGCGAACTGTTTCCGGGCGGAAGCTTGCAGGAACGAAATGAAAACTTTGGTTTGTTTTATGTTAAACTTGGATCTAAGTTAACTGAGCAACTGGTTGAACAATTTAAACCGTTGGATTTTAAATTTACGATTTTAACGGACTAACAATCCAGTCATTTATACGCTTTTGTCATTTCGACGCACGGAGAAATCTTCTTTCAACAGAACAATTTTTAGGTGATAAAAGAAGCATTGGAATATTTGCTTCCAAGAAGATCCCTCCTATCGTTTGGATGACAGAACAAAGCAGAATAATCATATCGCAACAACACCAATTTTATGTTGATAAAAGAAGCATCGCTACAAACCTTTACCGAAAACATCTTTTTAAAAATAGGTTGCAGCTTAGAACACGCACAATTAGCTGCCAATGTTTTGTTGCGTGCTGATTTGCGTGGAATTGACTCGCATGGCGTGGCGCGGTTGAGTGGTTATGTGCGTTTGTGGGAGAAAAACCGAATTAATCCAAAACCGAACATTCAAATTGTGCATGAAACGCCAACTACCGCAACGGTTGATGGCGATGCCGGTTTGGGTTTGGTAGTTGCGCCTTTTGCCATGCAAGTTGCGATAGAAAAGGCCGAAAAATATGGTTCGGGCTGGGTTTCAGTGCGTAACTCCAACCATTTTGGAATTGCCGGTTACCATGCTTTGCTGGCGGTAGAAAAAGAGATGATTGGTTTTGCGATGACCAATGCCAGTCCGTTGGTTGCGCCAACTTTTTCTAATGAGCGAATGTTGGGTACAAACCCAATGTGTTATGCTTTCCCCGCAGGAAAATATCCGCCGTTGGTTGTAGATATGGCTACTTCTGCCGCTGCAAACGGCAAGCTGGAAATTGCACAACGCGCCGGAAAACCGGTTCCCGAAGGTTGGATTCAGGATGAAAACGGCAGTTTTACAACCGATCCGCACGCTTTAAAATCCGGTGGGTCGTTGCTTCCTTTGGGAAGCGACCGCGAGCATGGCAGCCATAAAGGTTTCGGTTTGAGTGCCACGGTGGATATACTTTCGGCCGTACTTTCGGGTGCAAATTACGGGCCTTGGGTTCCGCCTTTTGTGGCTTATCTCGATCCTCATCCAAATCCTGTTGGAACCGGGATTGGCCATTTTTTAGGCGCCATGCGAGTAGATGGTTTCCGGCTGATTGAGGATTTTAAACACCATTTGGATAATTGGATCGAGCGTTTTAAATCAGCCAATCCTATTCATCCGGATCAAAAAGTAATTATTCCCGGCGAACCTGAACTGGAAGCGGAATTGGATCGAAAAGTAAATGGAATTCCTTTGGTTGATGCAGTTGTAAAGGATTTGAATGAGTTGGCGGAGAAGTTGGGTGTGGAAGGATTGGGCGAGTTTTAAAATATTGCTGGATTAGAAATTCGTAGATCAAAGGAATATGATTGATTATTCTTTTTACTTACTGTATATTTACAGTATGCAAATACATTTATCTAATGATAAAGTCGATCCAGCATAAAGGCCTAAAGTTATTCTGGACAAAGGGTGATGCCAGTAAACTACAATCAGAATATGTGCATAAAATTGGCAGGGTATTAAACATAATCCATTATTTAGAAGAGGTGCCGAAAGACCTCGAAACGTTTAAGCATTTAAGGCCACATCCGTTGAAAGGCGATCTTAAAAGTTTTTGGTCTTTAGATATTTCGGGCAATTGGCGTATCATTTTTAGGTTTGAAGATGGACATGCTTTTGATTTAGATTATTTAGACACGCATTAATATTCATAAAAATGGAAAGAGCGATTGAAACGAATATACATCCGGGTATAATTTTAAAGGAGGATGTGATCAAAGTGAACGGGCTGAGTATTGGACAAGCTGCTGATTTGCTTGCCGTTTCCAGGTTAACTTTGTCTAAAATAGTGAATGGAAAAGGGGTGATAACGCCGAATATTGCTTTACGCATTGAAACGGTTTTTGGAGGAAATGCAGATTTTTGGCTAAGGATGCAAAGAGGTTATGATTTATTGGAAGAAAAAATTAAATTTTTGAAGAATCCGCCAAAATTGACCCATTTCAAATTTGCATGACAATGATAATAACTGGATTGAACGTTTTAAGTCGGCAAAAACAGTATCACCCGATCAAAAAGTAATTATCCCCGGCGAACCGGAACTGGACCGAAAAGTAAAGGGTTTCCCTTTAGTTGATGCGGTGGTTGTGGATTTGAATGAGTTGGCGGCGAAGTTGGGTGTGGAAGGGTTGATTGGGTTTTAAAATTTAATTGAAATTTGCATCTCCTAACTAAAAACAAAACTTCAACTTCAAACAATTTATTCCGCCGCCTTTTCCCCTTTTTCGCCCAGTTCCACAATGCTCCCTTCCTTAAACAAAATGGCCTGAAGGGTTTCGCGTCAAAGTGGTTTTTGCCGGAGCAGAAATTCTAAGTCCATCTCAAAATGCTTAAACTCTTCTTTTTGTGCGTTTTGCATAATGGCTTTTGCGCTTTCGTCTTTCTCAACCGAAATGCGTTGCTCGTACCAGTTAATAGCTTCGGCTTCTTCGCCTAAGGAAGCAATCATGCGTGCAAAAGTCCTGGTTTGTTCCGGCACTTCGTGTTGTTCGTGATACTGGCCAAATCCCGTAATCTGTGTTTTTAAATTTGGAATAAATAAAGCCCAAGGGGCACATTTTATAGCACATTACCATAATAAAAATTTGGCCTCGAAACTTTTGATCGGCCTGCCATTGCTTTTTTGACGCTTCTTTTAGGGCAGTAAAATTGGTATCGGTAACTTCCTGAAACAGAAAAACCCTTCGCTTGAAAGGTTTTTCTGTTTAAAATTACTTTTTCTTTTTTCCGCTGGCCATGTCTTTGCCGGCTTTGCTTTTTTCTTCTTTGGAAGCTTTCGGGTCTTTCAATGTCTTTGCATCTTCGGATTTTGATTTGTCTTTAGTCGCCATGGTTTTTTAATTAATGAGAAAACGATTAATAATTTAATGTCAGTGAAATATCAAATCTTAAGCCGCAAATAATAAAATTATACTATTTAATACGGCATAGCGTTTAATTACTTTATATCAAAACCAATAAAAAAATTTGTTTTTCTACACAATAAAAAAATAAAGATTTCGTCTATCATTTACTACATTTTCTTCATAAAAATCAGGACAAGTGGAAAGTTTTTGCTACAATTATTTAACCTAAAGCAAACCTATTACCGAAATTTTACGTAACCCATTTTATTAAATATAAACCGAAAAAAGCCATTTATGAATAAGAATTTTTTTAAAAAATCAATCTTACTTTCATTAGCACTTTCCGTAACCATTATCAGTACAACCCTTAAAACTTTTACCCGTTCTTCTCAAACAAACTTCGCCCGGGCTAAACAAAAAAGCACGCTTTCGCCACAAGAACTTTTGTATTCAACGTACCTCAGCAAAATTTATCAAACGGCAAACTTATATGCAGCCGGTTTAAACGAAGATGTTTTTGCCAAGGCTGTAACTGGTTTTTACAACCTTAAAAATACAACCAACTTAAATGACCATAATTCCATCATCACCATTGTTGATTTTACCAAATCAAGTTGTGCAAAACGAATGTGGATCATTGATTTGCAATCCGGATCGTTGCTATTAAATACTTGGGTGGCGCACGGACAAGGCAGCGGGGACGATATGCCAAACCAGTTTTCTAATATTGACAGTTCGCACCAAAGCAGCCTGGGCTTTTATTTGACAGGCGAGATTTATACCGGAAAACATGGCCGCTCTTTGCGTTTGGATGGTTTGGATGCCAACTTTAATACCAATGCCCGCCAACGGGATATTGTAATTCACGGTGCTGATTATGTAAGCGAGCAAACGATCAAAAACTTAGGGCGTTTGGGCAGAAGTTTTGGCTGCCCAGCCGTAGCACCCGAACTAACGCAAACTATTATCAACCTAATTAAAGACAAAACCGTTTTGTATATCAACGGTTCGGACAACCGCTACAGTTCTAAATACTTAGACCAGGATTTGGCGGCCAACTATCTTTTCCCGGAAGCAGCTACGCACGGCCCGTTGCAGGCCATGCTTTAGCAGATACTGTTTTTACGACAACATTTTTTGGATGTGCGTGTACAGCACAATATCCAAACCGTAAACATCCGGGCGGTAAACCAGCTTTCCGTTTTCGGCCCAACAAGTTACATACGTGATATAAACAGGAACCTTTTTTGGCAAAGAAAGGTTCCTTGCTTTTGGGTCGGTTTCCTGCATATCTTCTTTGATTTGCTCAAACTGGCCGCCATCGCCAAACAACACATGCGCCAAATCCAGCGGCTTTTCTAAACGCACACAACCGTGGCTTACAGCACGCATTGCTTGTTTAAAAGGCGCTTGGGCAGGCGTATCGTGCAAATAAACGCTGCTTTTATTCGGGAACAAAAACTTAATCTTGCCTAAAGAATTATCTCCGCCGGATTGCTGCTTAAAAGTGTAAGGCAAATTATCTTTCGAAACAGATGCCCAGTTGATCGTTTCCGGGTCTTCCACTTTTTTGCCGCCTTTATAAACGTCAATGTTTTTGTTAGAAAGGTAATACGGGTCTTCGGCCGCTTCTTTGATAATCTCGTTGGAGGCAATACTTTGCGGGATATTCCAGATCGGGTTTACCTGCACACTGTTGATCGCGCTGTTTAATTGCGGCGTTTCGCGGGTAAAAGGCACATCGCGCACCTTGTCGTCTTCGCTGTATTCCGCCAGGTTATCTTGGTTGGTTTTGTTCCTTCCCTCGCCCACACAAACTTTCATGTTTAAAACAGAAGAATCATGGTCCATTACATCCAAACGATAATCCGGAATATTCACAATGACATAACGTTCTTCCGTCGGTTTGTTTTTCCAGCGCAAACGCTCCAGGTTCACTTTCAAAATCCGTTCGGTTTCTGTTTTAGACATTCCCGGCGCAGTTTCTCCAGATTGCAACGCCTTTTGTAAAGCCAAATATTGCGGGTTTTTAGGTTGAATGCTGTCTAAAAAACTTTTCAAATTATTTACTTCCAAAGCGTGCGTCATGTTCAAACTATCCGGCCGTTTGGTTTCGGTGAAGTAACGCGCATAGATTTTTTTGGGGCTGATCACACCAAACTGCATGGCATTGCTGTAATTGATCAGTGAATTGGCGGTGAGGATTTCCAGTTCGGCCATGTTTTGATAAGCTTCGTCCACAGTTTTGATACTGTTTTTATCGCCTATTTTTTTAAGCAGCTCGCTGATTCTGTCAAACTGAAAAAGCTTCGGGTCTAAACCATGTTCGCCAGCCCGCTGATAATACGATGCCACAACTTGCAATTCATCTTTTGGCAAATGCTGCAGCACAAACATCGGCTCGTAATTGTGCTGTTCGTAAAAAGCAGAAATGAGTTTTGGATTCGTCATCAAAGCTTTTTTCTCCACCAGCATTTGCTGGAAAACCGTAGAAAAAGCTTCCGGGTCTAAGTTATTGTAAACCTTGTTTTGGTATTTTTTGAAGAGGATTTGTGCCATTGGCGAATGCTTTTTCTTGCATCCGTTGACCACCAACAGCACTAATAATGAAAGTAACACAATTTGGGTATAGCGGCTTATTTTATTCATTTTTTTATTTAGATAGTTTTAATAAATACACAGTTTAGAAATATATGTTTTAACGTTGATTTGTTCCGGGTTTGATGCCAATTTACGGCAAAGGTTTTATCCATGCTTCTTTTAGCACACTAAATTTATGCCGGTAAAAGAAGCATCAGTCATCGGTATAACCCCTTTTTGATTTTGGCGTTCCCGCATAACGTTTGGTTTCGATTGCATCCTGTACAGATTGTGGCAAATTAGAAAGCAGGTTGTAGCCCGTGTTTTTTTCAATATCGCGCACCGTGCAAATATACTGCATCCAATTTGGGTTGATGCTGTTATCGTTCGGCGTGTCCACGGCAATCACTGTTGTGTTTTTGTTAATGCGTTTTAAATCCTGGTTGCCGTTCGGGATAATCACCACCACTTTCCAAATATGTGCCGGTACGTTGATCCTGCCTTCATCAATACTCGTGGCATAACCTTTACTGCCCGTCCCGCCCGTCCCGTAACTGCCCATCATGATGTAAACCTCGTTGCCTTGCTGCACCTGGCCGCGGCTGAAACTTTCCAGGTGTTCCCAGGTACGCTGGTTGTTATACGGCGCCTGAGGCACAATGTTGTCTAGTAAAAAAGTGGCCGAATTAGCATCGGGCGCGTTGGTTCGATCACCGGAAGGGCAATTGTGGCCTTTATCAAAACCCGAACCCTGATAGCTGTAATCCTGCGCTTCGTACCAACCGGCGGGCAATTTCGTATCCGGCCGAAAATCGTTTGAACGGCTGGCACTTCCCAAATCCGTTGCGCCCAAATGCCAGCAAACCCAGTTTGGCCCGCACCTATCGCGGCTGTAACTTTCGGTATAATATTTTTGGTTGATGAGGTAATTGTTGTAATTGCTGAGGCTGTGCGTGGCTCCGCTTGGGTTGCCGCACAATAAATTATCGTTATCGCCAATGGCAACAGAATCTGTAGGTTTGGGTTTTGTACCCACAATCGTATCGCCCGTACTTACCGAAGTACCGCCTTCGTTTTGAATATCCCCGGTCCCGCTGATCGTAAAATCATCCAAATTAATACGGTTTTTGCCACCCGAAATTTTACGGATCTCAAACCTAAGCCGCCCGGTTTTATTAAGGTAAAAAGTGATACTATGTAAAATATGGCTGCTGCTACTGATGGGAAGGCCAACTTGCCGGTAAACCTGGCTTCCGTTAATTGCCACAAACAAAGCCCAGATAGAAGCGCCATCCTTTCCATAAGCTGCATGTTTAACGGTTACGGTCGAGGCGCCGTCTACATCAAAAAGCATACTGATTTTGCCATTGTTACGGATTCGGATGGACTGCTTTCCAGTTTTATAATCTGCTTCCGTGCTGCCGGTTAAAGCATCCTGCAAAAGCCAGTTGCCGGTTTTAAAAACAACATTTCCGCTTGCGTAGGCAGCTTTGTGGCCTTGCTCAAAATCTTCGGTTAGGGTTAAAGTTGTATGATAATTTCCGCCATAACTTACGGAAGTATTGGTTGGCGGAGGCGCAGTTTGTTGCGGGTTTCCGCCGCAGGATTGTAAAAGCAAAACCAGCAGCACCAAACGGCAAAGTTTTGTTAAGCGGCGCAATTTCCCGTCGTTCATTTCGCGATAAAATTACTACAAAAAATAGCATTTTATGTAATGGAAAGAAATGAAATGGTGAATATTACAGGTACAAACAATCGTCGCACAACTGCAAACCAAAACTGGTGTAATGGATGTGCTGAACGATGGCCAGTTCGGTTTGGCAAATGGTGCAACGTTTAGCCGCAGGCATCGCTTCTGTGTAAGCATAAACAACAATTTCGTTTTGAGGCTGATCGTTTATTTCAGTATTCATTTTAAATTAGGTTTGAGGTGGTGTGCTGGTCATACAAAATCCAATCCTAAAACAACCGGCCGCATAAATGCTGTTATTACATGCATTTTTGTTAAAAGATGTAGAAAAAACACCCCTAAAAGAAGCATCAGAAATATTTTTGTGTGGAAGATCATCAACAAAAAGTTTTGCTTCTATCCTGTAAGTTTCTGGTTAATCACAATTTCATCCAAAAGTTTTTAAATCGAAAAACATGGCAATTGCAGTTTGATTAAATTTGCGTACGAAAAACTTTTTATTAGTTTTGCAGCAACAAACGGGGGATTAGCTCAGCTGGCTAGAGCGTTTGCATGGCATGCAAGAGGTCATCGGTTCGACTCCGATATTCTCCACCTATAAAAAAGGCTTTTAGATTGATTTCTAAAAGCCTTTTTTATTTTAAGCCATACTTCTTTTATGCCTATAAAATCAGTATTGGTTTTCTAAAACTCTTTTGATAAATTATAATAGTTTGATGATTTTTATGTGGTAAAAGAAGCATCAGGATTAGATCGAACAAAACTTATAACAAGTCCATCGTTTTCTTTCAAATCAAAACCTATTTCTTTAACTCGTTGATTTGCACTTGCGGCAACAACACTTTATTATCTTTCTCTACCATAATGGCTTTAGTTAAATTAAAAGAAGCCGTTTGCTTTATATTAAGCGACGAAGCAGCAATTTTTACGGTATAATTGCCTGCATCCGCAATCCAGGAAGAAGCTGCCGTATTAAAAGAAGCGAGATCAATTGGGTTTATGGTAAAAGACAAGGTTTGCGATTGGCCAGGTTGTAAAAGCCCTGTTTTGGCAAAACCTTTTAATTCTTCTGTAGGTTTGTCTATTTTGCTTACCGGAGCGGTTAAGTACAACTGAACAACTTCTTTACCTGCTGTTTTGCCGGTATTGGTGATCGTTACAGAAGCCAATATTTTACCGTTAAAATTGGGGGAACTCAATTTTAAATTGCTGTAGCCAAAAGTTGTATAAGACAAGCCATAACCAAATTCGTAGGCCGGCTTGATATGGAAAGTATTATAATAGCGGTAGCCAACATAAATTCCTTCTTCGTAAGTTACTTCTGCCGGGATAGCTTTCATCCCAAACATACCGGTTGTTGCTTTTTCAGGAAATTCTTTGCCGGGAAAGTTTTTGGCCGAAGGAACATCTTTGTAAGAAGCAGGAAACGTAGTGGCCAATTTGCCGGAAGGGTTTACTTTGCCGCTTAATACATCAGCTATTGCATTGCCTCCTTCCAGTCCCGGCTGCCAGGCCAGTAAAATAGCATCGGCATAATTTTTAAATGAATTTACATTGATAACGCCTCCGATATTTAACACCAGCACCACTTTTTTATGTTGAGCATGAAATGCTACTGCCACATTTTTAATTGCCTCTTTTTCGATGTCCGTCAGCTCATAATCACCTTCCAGTTTTCGGTCCCTGCCTTCGCCTGCATTTCGGCCGATTGCGATAATGGCCAAATCAGATGCGGCAGCTTTTGCTTTAACCAATTCGTTGTTTGAAGCAAATTCGGGGGTTGCCGGAGAAGGGTTCATAAACTCCTGAATGAAACTTTTCTTTGGATGTTTGGCAGCATAATCGCTTAAATAAGCGGTATAAACGTTTTGCACATCCTTATCAATTGCATATCCCGCATTGGCTAAACCTTGTACCAAAGAAACTTTATAAGCTTTGTTTACATCGCCGCTTCCGGTGCCTCCGGCTATCAATTCATAACCATTAATGCCAAAAACAGCAATTTTTTTAGAATTTCCATTAATAGGCAGTGCCTGCCCGTCGTTCTTTAATAATACCATACTTTGTGCGGCTGCGTCCCTTGCTACTCCGGCATCAGCTTTTAAATCAGGCTGGTCTGAGTATTTATATCCTTTAAAAGAAGGTGAGCGCAAAATTGTATTTAATATCCCCGTTACCTCTTCGTCCAGTACTTTTTCGGAAAGGCTTCCGCCCTTTACTGCTTCTAATAATGCAGTAGTTTGCGCAGGCGTACCTGGCATAAGCAGGTTATTCCCGGCCTTCATTTGTGCAACCGCATCTTTGCCGCCAAACCAATCGGTCATCACGAATCCCTTAAAACCCCATTCATTTCTTAAAATACGGGTGAGCAACTCATTGCTTTCAGAAGTATAAGTTCCGTTTATCAGATTGTAAGAACTCATTACCGTCCAGGGTTGTGATTGCTTGACTGCTATTTCAAACCCTTTCAAATAAATCTCCCTTAATGCCCTTTCGCTCACAATGGTGTTTACCGTGTTTCGGTCGGTTTCCTGGTTATTAGCTGCAAAGTGTTTGATGGAAGTACCAATACCGTTTGATTGCAAGCCCTCCACCATTGCGGCCGCTATTTTTCCTGTTACAACCGGGTCTTCAGAGTAGTATTCAAAATTACGCCCGCCCAAAGGGTTGCGGTGGATGTTCATTGCAGGGCCTAAAATTACGTCTATACCATATTCTTTTACCTCATGGCCAAAAGCAACGCCAACCCTTTTCACCAGGCTTGTGTCCCAACTTGAGGCGAGCAAAGTAGCAACCGGCCAGGCCGTGGCATAGTAAGTTTTGCCCGGGCTTCCTTTACGTACAGAATCAATACGCACACCGGCAGGGCCATCAGAAGTAACGATCGAAGGGATGCCCAAACGCGAAACCGCATGAGTTGTGCCTGCCGCTCCGGCTACCCTGTCCTGCGTTTGCCCTACACCGGTTCCATTTGTAGTAAGTCCGGGCATATTAAAACCTGCACCAACCACTATTTGTACTTTTTCTTCCAAAGTCATCGCCTTAACTACTTCGGAAACAGGGCTTTTACCTAATTGAGGAGGATTGTTTTGCGCAAAGGAATTAAAGCCGGTAAGCATCAGTATGCCGATAACGGTATAATGTAAACGATTTGAAGCCATGAAATTAAAGGTTAGGTTTATTATTGTGTTATAATGACACAATAATAATCAAATTTTCTAATTCCGTAAAAAAACTTTTCTTTTACCCGATGGACCAAGCGTTAACGATTGCTGAACTTATCTCAAGCGGTAAGCAATACTATTTGCCTTCTGTCTCTATCGACAATGTGATATTCGGGTTTCATGAAAACCAATTGAAAGTACTGTTGCTCCAGATCAGGAGCAGCGATAATTGGGGTTTGCCAGGCGGATATGTTTTTAAAGAGGAAGAAATTGAAGACGCAGCAGTGAGGGTTTTAAAAAGCCGGACAGGGCTACAAGACTTATTCCTACAGCAATTTTATGTTTTTGGCGGAACGAAACGTGTTACAAAAGAAATTTTAAAGCCGGTTTTTAAAGCTATCGGTACCGAGCTGACGGACGAAAGCTGGCTGATGAACCGGTTTATTTCTATAGGTTACTACGCATTGGTGGAGTACGAAAAAGTAACACCTTATCCTGATGAACTTTCAACACAATGCACCTGGCATGATTTAAACAACCTTCCCGGGCTTATCCTTGACCATAAAGAAATTATTGATAAAGCACTGGAAACATTGCGCATCCAGGTAAACCATCAGCCTATTGGTTATAACCTTTTACCTGATGAATTTCCTTTAAAAAGTTTACAGTTAATTTATGAAACTATTTTAGGCAGAAAACTGGACAGAGGCAACTTTAACCGGAAAATTTTAGGTTATGGGATTTTAGAAAAGAAACAAAAGCATTATTCAGGCGGCGCGCACAAAGCCCCTTACCTGTATTCATTTCTCAAAGAAGATTACTTTAACGCACTAAAAACAGGCTTGAAAAAAGACTTCTAAAAACAGGACCGGAAAAACAACATACTTCTTTTATGCCTATAAAATCAGTATTAGTTTTCTGAAACTTTTCTGATAAATTATAAATAGCCCAATGATTTTTATGTGGTAAAAGAAGCATCGGAAATATATGCGGCATAGCTTCGTTTTTCAAAACCTGCTACATTTATCATAAGCATACAAGGTTCATTTCCAGGTCCGGCAAACCAGATAATTCCTTAAACTTCAACCTATTAAACCAAAAGCAAAAATCAGGACGGGACAGATAAACTGACCTTGTAAAATTTATACCCAAAAAGGAATATCACTATATAACAAATTATAGGCAGATAATATGCTTTAGCCACATCCTGGTTGGCTACCAGCCCCATGATAAGCGGAAAAAACGCACCGCCCACTACGCCCATAGATATAAACGAAGAAGCTTGCTGCGTATGCGGCCCCAGGTTTTTTAAACCTAAGCTAAAAATGGTTGGAAACATGATACTAAAAAAGAAGTTGACCATCATTAAAGCGATATAAGAAGCCCAGCCCAAGCGTTGGGTTACCAACAGGCACATAATGATACTGCCACAGGCAAAGGCGGCCAACAATTTATTGGGCTGGATAAAACGCATCAAAAAAGTGCCGACAAAACGCCCAATTGCCATCATGGCCATAAAAACAATCATATAATTGCCTGCTGTCTGATTGCTAAAACCCATTACCTCATGTCCGTAATTGATAAAAAACGCCCATGTACCTGCCTGAGCCGCAACATTAAAAAATTGCGCTATTACCGCCCACACAAAGTGGCTGTGCTGGTAAAGCTTTTTTGCAGGCGCTAAATCAACGTTTACTGCCGCTGCATCAGATACTGGTTTGTGCGGGTCTGTAAGTACAGGTACTTTTAAAAATAAAAATACGATACCGATAAATACAATGACACAACCGATAGCAATATAAAGCGTCTTAACAGAAGAAAGGTCTGTTGGGTGGTTACTTGCCACACGCAGTAAAAAATACGATCCGATTGCCGGGCCGATGATCGTACCCACAGCATTAAACGATTGTGAAAAATTGATCCGCTGGTCGCTGGTACGCTGGTCGCCCAAAGCAGCAGCAAAAGGATGTGCCACAGTTTCAAGCGTAGCCATGCCGCAGCCCATAACAAACAACGCAATCCTGAAAAAATTAAAAGATTCTGCATTGGCAGCAGGAACAAATAAAAACACTCCCATGGCAAATAAAGCCAGGCCCAAAAGCACGCCGGGCTTGTACCCAAATTTTTTAAGAAAGTAGCCCGCAGGAATGCTCATCACAAAATAAGCCCCAAATACAGATAGCTGTATCAGCCCAGATTTAGCTTTAGACAAATTCAGCACGTCCTGGAAGTGCTTGTTCAATACATCACTCATGGAGAGTAAAACGCCCCACATTAAAAATAATGAAGTAACAGAAATGAAGGTAACTAAGAACCTTTTTTCTGTAAATGCTGCTTGTTGAGACATCTTTTGGTTATTGAAGAGAATGTTGCTGTTGATAAAAGGTAATTAGCTGAGCCATATTAGAAACACCTACATTTAAAGGCAATCTATTAAAAAAGCAGTTAAGCCATCCGCTAAACCGTCAATTTTCAGAAGTAAAGGTTGAAGCGGGCAGCCCTTCCTTATTAAATAAAGTTGCCGCGCTGCTATCGCTCCAGGCATACCTGACATAAATAGGGGCAGCAACAGAAGGGCTGCTGACAACTACTTTATTGTTAACTATTTTGGCTTGTGCCGGAACATAAACTTTGTCTGCCCCCGCAATTTCAAAATTCGTCAACCCTTTGTCTGATGCAAGCAAGCCGCTTCCCACATAATCAAAATCAACGATAAGTTCCTTGCCTGATGCAACCACTTTTTTATATAACGGGCCTGATTTAACCAAATTCTTTCCATAATCATTGGCCAATGCAAACCTTGCCAAACGGTTGCCCACTTCTTGTTTATTAGGCGGGTGCGCTGTTTTAAGATAGCCAATATCCAAAGTTGATACCATGCCGGTTTTGGGCAGCTTTAAACCGTAACGTTGTGCATCCCTCAGTTTTTGGGACTGTTCCGTCTGTTTTGGGTCTTTGTAAATGTAGGGCGCCAATTGTACAAAATAAAACGGAAGCTGATAGCCCCATTTGTTTCGCCAATCTTCAATCATGTTTGGGAAAAGGCGTTTATATTGCTCGGCCCGGCCAACATTTGATTCTCCCTGGTACCAAATCACCCCTTTGATCGAATAAGGAATTAGCGGATTGATCATGGCATTAAAAAGTACCGTAGGCGAGTTGCTGTTGATTTTAGGTTTTTCTGTTTTGTTTTGAGGTTTTTCCTGTTCGACTATCGTTGCATTAAAGTCCCCAATTTTTTCCAGATAGCCCCTGCTTGTCCAGGCTTCTGCCGGTGTGCCTCCGATAGAAGATTGGATGATCCCAATTGGCACATGCAGTTCCTGGTAAAGTTTTCGGGCGAAAAAATAAGCGGTGGCACTAAAGTCGCCTGCAGTTTCCGGAGATGTAGCATTCCATTTGCCGCCAATAGAATCCAAAGGGGTTGTTGAGATACCAAAAGGCACTTTTAGCAACCTGATATTTGGATAACTGGCTTTACTTATTTCCAACTTCGAGTTCAAAATAGTATCGCCCGGCGGCCAGCCTTTTAAAGGTATATCCATGTTTGATTGGCCGGAAGCCAGCCAAACCTCGCCAACCAACACATCTTTAATGATAATATTACTGTCTTTCGTTTTAATATTGATGGTATAAGGGCCGCCTGCTTTTGGGGCAAGCAGTTTTACTTTCCAATTGCCTGCAGCATCTGCACTGGTTGAAGCTTGTTTTCCCCAACTGGCAGAAACCGTAAGTTTTTCTCCGGGGCTTGCTTGTCCCCAAAAACTGACTTTTTCCTGTTGTTGAAGCACCATATGGTCCGAAAACAAGTTGCATACTTTTAACGCTTTCTTTTCACCCGGCGGGGATGAAAAAGCGGACAGGCCAAAAGCCATTGCAATAAAACAAAGGAAAGCTTTCATTAATTTTTAAAAACTAAATCAATTGTGCTGTTAATAAATATTCTTGTAAACCTTAAAAATCACGATACTTCTTTTACCCTATAAAAATTGGTGGTTGAATCAGCCTAAACAAATTAAACCAAATACTTATCAATTTTTATGGGATAAAAGAAGCATTGGAACCTAAATAATTACGGTTATCAAAAAAGAACTATTTTCTTTTTTTAATTGCCGCCGCTATTGCCTTTTCTGCAAGCGGTTCCATCATTTTATAACCTGCCAAGTTGGGGTGTACACCATCTTTCGACAAGTTTGCAGGCAGTCCTTTTCTTGCATCGGCCATTGTGGTAAAATAATCCAGGTAAACAATATTGTTCTTATCCGCATAATTCTTTATCATTTCGTTTAGAGCGGCAACTTTTGGCACCGGGTCTATTGATGGGCGCCACGGAAAAGCAAAGGCTGGCGTTATTGACGACAGTACCACTTTGATGTTGTTAGCTTTTGCCAGTTCTGCCATAGAAACGATGTTGCCAAATACATCTTCCAGTTTTGATGGGCCGTTGTTTTCAGCAATATCATTTATCCCGGCCAGGATCACCACAACTTTAGGTTTTAGGTTGATTACATCTTCACGAAAACGCAGCAACATTTGCCCCGTTGTTTGTCCGCTGATTCCACGGTCAAAATAAGGCTTGCCGGCAAAAAAAGTAGAGTCGTTGCCGATCCAGAAATCAGTGATAGAATCACCCATATACACTACCCGATTTTCCCCGGCGGCAGGCGGCGGTACTTTGCTGTTTGCTTCAGCATACTTTTTAATGTTGGCCCAGTCCTGCGCCTCAGCTGTGGCAATAACAAAAAACAGTACAAATGCCACTGATAATCTTTTAATCATAATTGGTAAGTTAAATATATTGTAGAAATTTAGTACCGTAAGCTTGTGTTTGAATTAGGGTTGATATGTTGCTGATGCTTCTTTTAATCCATAAAAAACATTGTCGCTCCTATAGTTTAAATTAATTGCATACACTAATTTTTTAGGGCTAAAAAAAGCAGGTAGATAAAACCAAACTGAATTTATTTGAATTACAAGGAGAAAAATTATTTGGCTAACGTTTTATTTTTACAACTGCCAGCATAAAAAGCCCGCAGTTGTAAAAATAAGATACAGTTTAAATTAAAATCTACTTTTATTTCTTTCCAGACAATTGTATCTGATAGCTAAAAGTAGTTGGCTTTGCATAAACCATATATTGTTCTAAAGGTTTAGGGCCGCAACCGTTTGAACCTACGCCCAGCGTTTTATGGCTAATACATAAAACAGTGCCTTTACTTTTTGGCAAATCTATCCTGTACTCTACCGGATCCATTTCCTCATCACTGTAAGGAAGCGCACTAACCTGTAATAGCGAATCTACTTGCTTAACGTTTATTCCGGTGCCTTTTGCAGAGTTTACATTTGCCCAGCGTACGTCTTCATGATTTCCGGCTTCCATTGGTTTTTCGTATGGTGTTAACTGCTTTGCTACACTGCTTGCGTAATGGCCAACATCAAACCCGCTTTTTCGGTCTCCGTAGTTTTCCATTGGCCCGCGGCCCATGTAATCAAACTGATCCAGGTCTTTGTTTAAGAACATACGGACACCAATCCTGGCCAAGATCAATTTCGGATCGCTAAAGTTTACCTCATTTACTGCCTTAACCTCTCCATTACTATTTATGGTGTAAACTACATTATGGTGAACTTTAAAATCTTGCTTGCCTGTTCCGGTTAAACTTGCCCTGATCTCTACTGCATGGGTAGAAAGTTGTGTGCTTTTCACTTCATCTACTACCCAAGTAATTTCTTTTAAACCATTTTTTTGCCAGTCTTGATAAGCCCACATATCATCTTTTTGATGCGGAGCGCGCCATAAATGAAGCATTGGGCCACCGTTGTCTTGCAATAAACTGTTGCCGCCACTTTCCATTTTTGTAAAAGTGCCTTTGGCTTTATTAAATTCAAGGCTAAAACCTGTTCCGTTTACTTTGATAACATCTTTATTATCAGCTAATGTTAATGCACCGCCTGTTTGTTGTTCTTTAACAGCAGGTATAGCTATCGGAAGTTCCAATTGCTGGGCAGCAACTTCAAATCCTTTTTTAGCCCAAAGCATATCATTCGCCAAATCAAATGAAACTCGAAGGAAATATTCAGCTCCCGGTTTTGGGTTAACTTTAAATGGTATTTTCACATCCTGTTCTGCACCTGGCTTAATTTCGTTCAAGGTAAGATTACCTGATGATAGCACTGTGCCGTTTTCGCTTAAATCCCATTTAGCGTTTAAGCCATTCAAATTAATAAATTGATAGCGGTTTTTAATGGTAACTAACCCGTTTTTAAGATCTTTTGCCCGAATGCTAACCCATTGGTAAGCATGTTTCAATTCAGGGTAATGAGGTTTAGGTGATCTGTCAGAAAAAACAACACCTTTATGTATAAAGTAATGATCATTTGGAAAGTCGCCAAAACCACCTCCATAAGCAATGATCGGATGCTGAGGGTTGCGATCATTATAAAGACCCTGATCTTGCCATTCCCATATAGCGCCGCCCAATAGTTGAGGATATTTATCAAACAAATCGTTATAGATATCTACCGATCCCATAGAATTAAACATCGCATGAGCGTATTCGCATAAATAAAACGGCTTGGTTAAAGTTTTGTCATTGGCGTTTTTTTCCAACGGACCAACTTGGGTGTACATTTCGCTGTCTATATCGGCCGGATTTTTATCATTTCCTATTCCGAAGCCTTGATAATGTGTTGGCCGGTCATCAATAGCTTTAATTGCTGCTAATATAGCCCTGAAGTTGGAACCGCCGCTGCCGCACTCGTTGCCTAAAGACCAAATGATAACCGATGGATGGTTTTTAAAATTCTCCACATTGGCTACATTTCGGTCAATCAAAGCAGCTTTAATTCTCGGTTCTTCGTTAAACTGATCCCAGGCACCATGACATTCCAGATTGGCTTCGGCAACCAAGTAAATACCGTATTCATCACACAACTCATACCATCTCGGATCATCTGAATAGTGGCAGGTACGCACGTGGTTACAGTTTGCCTGTTTAATCAACACAATATCTTTGATCATTTGATCTTCCGTAATGGCATGGCCATCGTTCGGCCAGTTTTCATGACGGTTTACACCTTTCAATTTTATCGGAACACCATTCACCAAAAATAACCGGCCTTTTATCTCTATCTGGCGGAAACCGGTGCGTGAAGACAAAGTTTCAACAGTACGGTTTCCATCATTTAGGGTGATTACTGAAGTATAAAGCTTAGGCGTTTCTGCCGTCCATTTTTGTGGGTTGTTTACATGAAAACTAAGGCTAACGTTTACTTCTTGGCCTGGTTTCAATGCTGGTATTGCCTTTTTAGCTGTGGCTCCTGATACCTGGGTATTGCCGTTATATAAAACAACTTTTAGTTCCTGAGCTTTTATCGGTGCCGAACCGTAGTTTTTAATTTTGGTGTTAACTACTACTTCTGCATTTTGAAATTGTTTATCAAAGTTGGTTTTGATAAAATAATCTTGAATGTGTTCTTGCGGTGCGCTCCACAACGTTACATTTCTGAATATGCCACTCATTTTCCACATATCCTGGTCTTCCAAATAACTGCCCGTGGTAAACCGGTAAACTTCGACCGCTAAAGTATTTTTACCTGGTTTAACATACTTGGTCAGATCAAATTCTGCGGCATTACGGCTGTTTACACTGTAACCCACCTTTTGACCGTTTACCCAAATAAAGAAACCGGCATCCACACCATCAAAAGTGATAAACGTACGGCGGCCTTTCCACTCGGCAGGAACGGTAAAATCACGGCGGTAGCTGCCAACCGGGTTCCTCTCTTTGAAAGAGGTGTACCGCTCTGACGGCGTGCCCATTACATTTGGGAAATCCTTTTTAAAAATGTAAGTGATATTACTATAAACCGGCGTACCGTAACCTTGAATTTGCCAGCTTGACGGCACTTTGATATCTTTCCAGCCGGAAACATCGTAATTGGTTTCATAAAAATTAACCTGACGCTTTTGAGGCCAATCTACCCAATTAAATTTCCACGTTCCGTTTAAGCTACGGCTAAAAGAAGAAGCATGGCGGTTGGCAGCCAGAGCTTCTTTCAGCGAAGCATAAGGCATTAAAGTGGCATGGTATGCTTCTTTATGTATGCCAATATTTTCCGGGTCCTGAATCTCTTTCGGAACAAATGCGGTGTCTGATTTTGACAATCCGTCTTCTGCCTGTACCTGAAAGCCAAAACTTACTTTTTGACTAAAAACAAAAATGGAAAGTATTAAAATTTTGAAAGTATGTTTCTTAAACATGGGTTTGATTATAAATGTTATACTTGGAAAGGATTGTTTATACAGGTAATATTAATTTTTTTCGGTTGTTTTAACTTGCGGCTATACCTGCTGTACTTTTTGTGTTTTGTTTAATTTTTTAAGGCCGTGCTAAATATATATTAAAATAATTTACAATGCTTCTTTTATGCCTATAAATTTGGCGTAACCTCACCCAAGCCCTCTCCGTAAAATAGGGAACAAAAAAGTAAAAAAGTATTAAGACATAATGATTTTTAGGTGATAAAAGAAGCATGTAGTAAATTGAATGGAATTTAATTGGCTATAATTACATTAAACAAAGAACTATAAAAATCAATTACATCACATGTCTTTTTGTACTTATTTCTTGTCATAATGTACAATTAAAGAATAAAAAGTTTCGAAAAAGTATTAAAATGTTCAGGGATGTTTTTTATAATTTTTGTCCGTGGCTTTTTGGCACCATCTTCGCCTTGCTATGCTTTTATTATCCCGTTAAGATTTCTTCTCTCCATTGTTAACTTTATTGATAACCCAATTTCCAACTTTTGTACCCTGGATAATACCGTTGTCAATAGCGTCCATAAAATGGATGCCTCCCCAAAACCTTGAAATGGCAGCTTCTTTTGCAGCCTGGTTAAATGAGTTGAAATGCCTTGGCGGGATTCCGAAATCTACTTCAACATTATCCGTATATTTAAAGTTATCGCCCAAATAATGGGTAAGGATTACAGCAGAGGTTGTTGACACCACCGAATGCCCGCTGATGTATTCGGGAAATGGCGGAGTTTGCAACAATGGCTTCCAATTAGCATCAATATACCTGCGTATAGCTGTTTCGGGCCTGATGCGGTTGGTGCGGTACTTATCGTCCCAACAGCAAATAAAACAATCCAGTAAACCTACGGCCACTGCTGTATTTATTTCTACCGTTTTAGAAAAATTAGTTTTAGCCTGGTTGCAGGCAATTCCGGTTATTCCCATCCAGTGTGCCCCCGGTGAGATTTTTTTTAAACCGAAAAGCATGTGTCCGTCGTTTTGAACATTAAACGGGTTGCAATCCCAGAAATTGGCAATGTTCTTTTCTTCCTGGCTTAAACCATTGCCGCTTTTGGCATAATTTAAAAGGAGGTACTTATAAAAGGCAGATTTTTTATCCGTAGAAAAAGGGATTGGCGAACCGGGCAAAAACTGCGAAGCCGAATCAAGGGTTAAAGGGCGGATGGTATTAAAATAAGGCTCAACCGGAACCAAATATGCCGGAGGTGTAATTTCCCAGCTTCCGGGCGTATTTTTAAGTTTATAACGCGGGTAATTATTGATCTGCCTATATCTGTCGGCCTTTGCATAAGCCAATATTTTTTTGCTGATAAATTGTGCATAATGCCTTGAACTATCAATTACCTCATCGCTGAAACCTATCCTTCTGCATGAATCTAAATAATTTTCTTCGTATTTAAGGAGCAGGCTGCCGGATGGTTGTAATTTCCCGGCAGTTTCCATCATGGCAAGCACCGTACTTAACTGGTAATTGTAACCGGATATTTGTTTTGGGGCTTTGATAGCAGGGTACTCGTTTAATACGCCCTGCATACTTTTGATATGCTTATCGTTTTCGGATACAACCTCATACCCTGCCAAACAGGTATAGGCAAAGAATCTTGCAGCCAAAGGCGGGTTGGTAACGTCGTGAACCATCAGCCCGCTCATTTGGCTGATTACCTTGCCCACATCACGGTTCGTTAATTCAGGCTGACCCTTTTTGTTGCAACTACTACCAATAAAAAACAAACCGAATAATAACAATATGATTAAATAACTTTTTTTCATCTGTCTATAAAGCCTGTTTAAATTTTATTGAGATTTATTTTCAATGCTTCTTTTATCGCATAAAAAACAGTGAAGCTTTCTGTGTTTTTGAAACCGGATTCCTGACACTAATTTTTATGTGCTAAAAGAAGTATTGTTTTTTCAGCTATAGATTCATCCGGCTTTTACTGTTGTTTATATGCTTTTAACCTGCCTTCATCCATACCAAACAACAATGTATGATTTATACTCAGCACACTCCTGACATCTCCCCACAAATTAAAACCGGATTGCGGCTGGTTGACATACTGGTAATTGCCCTTGCCATCCCCTTTAAGCAATATGCCATAATTTGCATCATATTTACCAAAACGGAGCCGACCATGGTTGATATTGCCGCAAAGCAACAAATCTTCATTCCCGTCGTGGTCATAATCAAGCGGTGTAATGGTATATACCGGAGAATATTGTGCCTGTATCGGCAATGACACCGAATGCAACTTCCCTTGGGCATTGCTGATAAAACAAGCGGTAGATAAGTAATTTGCCTTAAGCTGCTTTGCCCCTTCCGTTTCTTCGGGCGTAAATACCTTGTCAATTGTTGCATCTGCGTAACTTTTATAATTGGGAAAACGCGTCCGCATCATATTGATTTGGTCAAAAATGGCAAATAAAATAATAGGAGAGAACGTATTGTTATTGATCACCTATATTTACCATGTGGCTGAGGCAGAGCAATAGCCTTCGGGGCCACCTAAGTAGGCTGACAAATAAACATAAGAAAACGGGCCTGTAAAAAAACCGTTCTGGTAAGAATTCGGTGTTCCGTTTCGCCAAGTTCTTCCCCCGCCTACGTCTATTTGAGTTTGACCCATATATTCCACATATAACGAATAACTTAACGTGCCACTAGTGCTGATACCATCATAATAAGTTGCTGAATTTGTATTATTATATCCGTAATCAGGATATTGAAAATCAGTAGGACATTCAACATAGCCGTCATATGCGAATGCTCCGGTTGTTGTAATTGCTACAAGTGCTAAAATCATTAATAACTTTTTCATAATTTTTGTTTTAAGTTGTTAAAATTTAAATATATAGTTGTTCTCTCCTATTCTGTTGTTAATTTATTGATTGTTAGAGCATACTTACTCTTTAGCTCTTTTAATTTCTTTTCCTTCAATATTTCTGCGTTCTCGGCTATCAGTTCCCTTTCTATTGCTTCTCTCGCAACGTCCAAGGGCAGAGGTTCCTGTCCTTCTTCTTTTGTTTTGACAAAAACATATCCCCGGTTATTCCATTCAAAAGGCCCAATGGCCGTGTTTGGTTTAGCGGTAAATACATTTGCAACCATGTTTGCTTGATATGGGTAGTTCTTATTACTCAGCAGTACATCAGGCCGGTATGATAATAAGCCTTTCAATGCTGAAGTATCAGAAAAATTGCCTGTTCCTGCCAGAAGCATTTTATCAAGATGAAAAAGGTTAGTCCCAGCCGCAATTATATCTTTGAAGGTAAACACAGAAACATGACACGCTTTGGGTGCTAAAAAGTGTTGCTGATTTACTTTATAATAATCAGAAACAGCCTGTTCAGAGGGCTTTGTATTATAAAAGTTATCACGGGAATATGCATCAAGTACAAGGCGATTTTTAAAATTCTTTCTATCTAAGATATATTGCTTGTCGTTTGTTAGCCCAAACTTAAGGCAGTCGGCATATAGATATTTCTCTATTACTATGCCTTTCAGCGTTTCTTTTAATGCCTCTTTATTTGTAATGATTTTGTTAAAAGGATTATTTTGATAATAATCCGCAAAGTCTCTCATTAAAAGAGCCTGATTTTTTTTATTAAAGAAATATGTCAACAGCGTATCATTCTTTATAGTTTTAGGAATATCCTGAATAAAAGGACCCTTTATCTTCTTTGAAAGTGCTTGGACTACGCTTTCATTCATCACTATCCCGGCTATGTGGAATATAGAGTCATGCTTTCTGTCAATAATCTGCCTTTCTTTTAAACGTCGCAGATTCGAATAGATATTCTGCTTCTCAGCCACAAATGGCTGTTGGTTTTTCTTTTCAACTTTGCTGATATATGCCACCAGCATTTTGCCATTTTCAAAAGGAGCTTGGATAATATTTCCCTGAGTTGATCTGTAAATCTCATCCTTAACCGGTGAAAGTTCACCAAAAGGAAAAAAAAGTTGAGTTTTTCTATATTGAATCCGGCTTTTAGTGCCTATATCAACGATCTTTCTAAATTCAGCTTCTGTTTTAATTTGTGCCCTGTTTCGCAAAACTACATCAAAAGAATCTTTACTGTCAAATAAGAGAAACTCCAAATGAAACAACTTATCCTTCTTTTGGTAAACTGCCTTTAGTTCATCATCTGAAAAGGTTAGTTTCGGTTCTTCTATTTTATTCCAGAGGTAACCTTTATACTTACCCATCATGGTGATTGCTGCATAATTCACCCTTTTACTAATAACTGTAGCACTGTCATATTTTCTGCTATACGCATCGGCTAAAAAGTACGAATCAGCAATATATTTTTTTATCCAAGATAGGCTGTCAGTTTCCTTTTGCTGGCTGAGTTCCTTTTTTTTATTCTTCTCGAATTCGTATCTGGTTATTTCAATTGTCCCGGTTTTTAATATGATCTCATTAACATCGCCAGGTTTATTTTTTTTAGCCTCACAGGATGCAAATATGTAAACCGAAATCAAGATCAGTATGGTTAATGTTCTATTTTTTGCAGTCATTGCTATTATTTTAAGGTCGTGGTAACAGCTAAGCTTATTAATAAAAAATCATTTAAATATATAAATATTTTGAATGAATATTACTACTGTTCGTATGCTTTTATTCTGTTGTTATCCAAACTAAAAAGCAGTGTTTTGTTGAACTTGATTACACTCCTGACATCTCCCCACAAATTAAAACCGGATAGCTGCTGGTTGACATACCGGTAATTGCCCTTGCCATCGCCTTTAAGCAACACACCATAATTTGCATCATATTTACCAAAACGAAGCCGTCCGTGGTTGATATTGCCGCAAAGCAGTAAGTCCTCGTTCCCGTCGTGGTCATAATCAAGCGGTGTAATGGTATATACCGGAGAATATTGTGCCTGTATCGGCAATAAAACTGAATGCAATTTCCCTTGGGCATTGCTGATAAAACAAGCGGTAGCTAAGTAATTTGCCTTAAGCTGCTTTGCCCCTTTCATTTCTTCGGGCGTAAATACCTTGTCAATTGTCGCATCGGCATAACTTTTATAATCTGGGAAACGTGTGCGCATCATGCTAATCTGGTCAAGCAACTCGTCCCTGGTTACGTATGGGTAGCTTTTGTGCTGAATGTAAAAACAAAGTATCGGGTCTATCGAACCGTTGTCATCAAAATCTTTGTAGTACATTTCTGCCGGCTCCTGGTCTGTTGCCTTGCATTGGGTGTTAAGTCCCAAGTTACCTGCAATTAAATCAGGGCGACCATCATGGTTAATATCGCTCACCTGCAGGCAATTCCACCAGCCTGCATATTTTTCATCAAAATATTTAGAAGTTGCTTCTGTTAGTTTTCCGCCGGTATTTTCAAATACAGTGATTGGCATCCATTCGCCTACAACCACCAAATCTAACTTCTTGTCGCCGTTCATATCAACCCACGCAGCATCCGTTACCATACCGATGTTTTTTAAGGAAGCATTATATTTTGTTGTTTCATCGGTAAAATGCCCTTTGCCGTCATTGATCAGGATATAGCTTTCTGGTGTTTCGGGATACCTTCCGGGAACTACCCTGCCGCCAACAAACAAGTCAGGAAACCCGTCCCCGTTTAGATCAGCTACTTTTACACAGCTTTTGCTGCTGATCATTTTTGGCAACGCGTTTGTTGATTTACTAAAATTTCCCTTGCCATCATTCAAATACAACCTGTCCTGCAAAAGCGCGTCGTCCGGTTTATAATCAGCATAACCTCCCGAACAAACATAAAGATCAGGCTTGCCATCGCCGTTGGCATCAAAAAAAACAGCCGCCGCATCAGTACTGTTTTTATCGGCATAAAAACAAGGAAGCGGTTTATTGACAAACTTTAAATTCTTTTGCTGCAGGTACAATGTGCCCGGTTTGCCGTCATGTCCGCCGACATAAACATCCTCCAACCCGTCGCCGTTTACATCGCCTTTTGCTAGGCACGAACCGGAAAAGGAAATCGGGTTAACCATTAATGGCTGCCGTTTAAAATCATTGGTGGTATTATCATTTTGTTTAAATGCAACCGGCGACTGCACTTCTTTGAATACTGTTTTTACCGATTGTTTTTTAGTGTAGATGGCAGTTGCATCCTTTTCATTTAAAGTGATTTGCTGGCCTGCCTTAATATTTTGCAACAATTGCGATTTGCCGCGCTGCCAGGTAATGCGCAATGAATCTACCTGTCTGTCTTTTCCCAACCCAAAATGCAAAAGCGGGGAAACACTGGATTGAAAACCGCGGGTAGGCATTTGTTCCAGGTATTGCTTTTTATTGTCCGAATAGATAACCACCTTCGCGCCTATCCCTTGGGTATTTGCATCAGCTCCTTTTAAATTGACCGTTAAACTTTGGTTGCCATTTTGTTTGCTGGCTTGGTTCTCGTAAACAAAGGCTGGCAGGTTGGTATTGTTAACCACCAGGTCAAGGTCGCCGTCATTATCCAAATCTGCATAAGCTGCACCGTTACTGTTTGAAGGCCGGTTTATGCCCCAATCTTCGCTGGTATTCGTAAAGGTAGCATTGGCGTTATTTTTGAAAAAATAGCCTTTCACCTGCGATGACTCCATTTTGTTTACAATATTCAGCAGATCCTGCCGCATTATGTTCCTGTTCCGTAAATTATCGCCCATAAATTTTAGAAAATCCATATTGGTATAATCACGGGTATAACCGTTGCTTACAAAAAGATCTTTCCAGCCGTCGTTGTCATAATCGGCAAATAAAGGCGACCAGCTCCAATCGGTATTTGAGATGTTTGCCAGTTGCCCAACCTCGCTAAAAGTATTGTTGCCATTGTTAACATGCAACATATTACGCATGTATTGGTAATAAAAGCCAACCTTTACATTCAGATCAAACGATTCATAATTATCCGCCCCGAACAATAATTTCTGGCGCTTATTATCCTCCGGGAGCATGTCCAGCGTGTAAATATCAGGCGCGCCATCATTGTTAATGTCGGCAATATCATTGCCCATAGAATAAAAGGAAGTATGCCCGATCTGGCTTGTCAGCTTATCCGTAAATTTTCCTTTACCATTGTTGATGTATAACCTGTCTGGCACGCTGTAATCGTTGGAAATGTAAATATCAGGCCATCCGTCTCCGTTTACATCTGCAATACCAGCAGCCAAACCATAAGATAATGAAGTGTTTACGATGCCAGCCTCTGTCGAAACGTCCTTAAAGTGGCCATTGTCGTTCCTTAATAACCGTATCCCGGACTGGTTATCGCGCTGGTTCAATAACTGTTTAACAGAAATATCATCCAAAATATTCAGGCGTTGTATGTTGTGGTTTACCAGCAACAGGTCGAGGTCGCCGTCCCGGTCATAATCAAAAAAATAAGCCTGGGTACTGTACGAAGGAAAATCGAGGCCATAATCTGCCGTCATTTCCTTAAATTGAGGCGTACCGCTGGCATCGTTTCCCTGATTGATAAACAACTGGTTTATCCTTTTTTCATCGCGCAGTTTCCCAGAATAGCAAATATAAATATCCAGTTTGCCATCACCGTTTATGTCAACCAGGGTTACGCCGGTTTTCCAAGGTCCCGGTCGTCCCGCCACACCTGCAATTGCTGTAATGTCTTTAAACTGCATATGCCCCTGGTTCAAATACAATTTATTATCGGTCATGTTGCCGGTGAAGTAAATATCCTGTAAACCGTCGCCGTTCAAATCACCTGTTGCCACGCCGCCACCATTATAAAAGTATTGGTAAACTAATACATTGGTGTTTAATCCTTCGGTTAAAGTATTGGCAAAGTCAATATGCGTTTGTTCGGGAGGAAGTAGCTTGAACAGTGTTTTTTCGTTGTTCTGGCCTATATTTTTTTCATTCGTGCCGGAACCATGACATCCATAAATAGATGTCATTATTAATACTAAATATAAAAGCGTTAATAATTTTTGGATTGAACGACTATTTGCTTTGGCCAAAAAATCAAAAAAAGCATTGAACATAAATATATTGATAGGACCTGTTAAAATTATATCAGGAAACTCTTTGTAAAACTATAAGATTAATAATGCTTCTTTTATCCCTATAAATTTATGTTTAACGATAATGCAGTAAACTGTAATTTGTGAAAGTTCAATGTTTTTTATAGGATAAAAGAAGCATTAAAATTAAATAAAATCTATTGAATTAGGCGTTTCACAGGAAACTATTGTCCACCCGTACTCTACGATGTTTAGCATCCGTCCAACTTCCCCGATGCTTAATTAATCAACTCAAAGTTACTTTTCAATTTGATGTTGTCAGAAGCGGTTCCGATCATCAGCTTAAACTCGCCCGGCTCGGCAACCCATTTCAGCTTCTGATTAAAAAATGAAAGCTTCTGCTTATCAATCACAAAGCTGAGCTTTTTTGTTTCGCCTGGTTTCAGCATCACCTTTTGAAAATCTTTAAGCTCCTTGACCGGACGGGCGATACTCGCAAATTTATCCTGTAAATATAACTGTACCACTTCTTCACCAGCGTATTTCCCTGTATTTGTCAAGTCCATAGTAACCGTTAGCTTTTCAGTGCCTTTCATTTTGGTCTTATCCAGTTTTAAATTCTGATATTCGAACGTTGTGTAACTTAACCCATAGCCAAAAGCGAACTTTGGTGTGTTTGGCTGGTCCATATACACTGATTTCCAAGCCCTGTCTTTAGGGTTTAGCAACGGCCTGCCCGTACTTAATTCATTATAGTAAATAGGGATTTGACCAAGTACTCTTGGAAACGTAATAGGTAATTTACCGGAGGGATTATAATCCCCAAAAAGTACATCTGCCATGGAATTACCGGACTGACTTCCCAGCCACCAGGTGTAAAGAATGGAATTGGCATGGTCTGCAGTGTAGTTAAAGGTTAGCGGCCGCCCGCTCATAATCAATACCACCAAAGGTTTGCCCGTTGCCACTAACGCTTTAATTAAATCTTCCTGAACCCCGGGAATAGAAATATCTGTACGGCTCGTGGCTTCACCGGTCATGCCGGATGATTCTCCGATAGCCGCAATAATAACATCTGCATTTTTTGCGGTTTCAACAGCTTCCGCAAAACCGGTACGCAGGGTATCATTAAAATTGCATCCACGCGCATAAAGCAATTTCGTTCCGTTTCCCACTTTAGCCTCCAAGCCTTCGTAAAGCGATACTATCTGGTCGTTCTTCCACCCTTGAGACCAGCCGCCTTTTAGGTCATTTGATTTCGCTAACGGTCCGATCACCGCAATTGATTTCAGTTTTTTTGAAAGGGGTAATACTTGGTTTTCATTTTTCAACAGTACAATACTTTTTGCTCCGACTTTACGGGCAGCTTCAAGACTTTCATTCAAGTCACCCAACACTTGCTTTTCCCGTTCCTCGTTACAAAACCGGTATGGATCATCAAACAAGCCTAATTCAAATTTCTTGCGCAAAATCCGACCAGCAGCATCATCTATAACACTTACCGGTATTTTCCTTTCTTTTACTAACCGAGTAAGATTTAAGATATAACTTCTGCTCTCCATATCCATATCGCTGCCTGCCGTAATTGCCAGTCGTGCGGCATCTTCCTGGTTTTCGGCATAACCATGTGCAACCAGCTCTCCGATAGAACCAAAATCACTAACTACAAAACCTTTGAACTGCCATTGGCCTTTCAAAATATCCCGCTGTAAATAACTATTTCCGGTTGCAGGCACACCGTTGACCGTGTTGAAAGAATTCATTAACGTAGCTACACCGGCGTCAACTGCTGCTTTAAACGGAGGCAAGTACACATTCAATAATGTCTGGTCGCTTATATCAGCAGCAGCATATTCGCGGCCTGCCAAACCAGCACCATAAGCAGCAAAGTGTTTGGCACAAGCCATAATGGCATCCAAGTTACCCAAGCCTTTCCCCTGCAAACCTCTGACCCTCGCTTTAGCAACCAGGGAGCCAAGATAGGTATCTTCACCTGCACCCTCCATAACCCGTCCCCAACGGGGATCACGGGCAATATCAACCATTGGCGCAAATGTCCAGTTAACACCGGCTGCAGCAGCTTGCGTTCCGGTATATCTTGCGGATAATTCTATAGCATTTAAATCCCAACTGGCTGTTTCTCCCAATGGCACAGGAAAGGTAACACGAAATCCGTGAATAACATCTAAACCGAATATCAGGGGTATCTTGAGCCTTGATTGCATAGCCACTTCCTGAACAGCGCGAATTTCTTTAACTCCGCGTATGTTCAGCATGGCGCCAACTTTCCCCTGTTTGATATCTTCTAATTTATTTGTGGTTTTATCGCCTGCGGGGCCGGTCACATCTCGCGTTCCTGAATACTGATTGAGTTGCCCAACCTTCTCTTCTAAAGTCATTTTTGCTAATAAGGCTTTTACTTTTTGATCAATTGGGTCAACCGGACGCACCCTCTTTTGAGCAAAAACAACTATGGATAAAAACAGCAAAGAGCAGGACAATAATGTTTTCATTTTGGTACAATAGGTGGGGTCATTTGTCAAAGTAGTTAAATAAAAAATCACAGCCCTAAATTATAGAACTGTGATTGCTAACCAGATTAATTTTAATATCCGGGGTTTTGCGTAAGTTTTGTATTTTGACTTAAAACACCTTGCGATAGGGGTAGAAAGTTCATATACTCTGAGTATTTGTTCTGAAACACAATGACAGGTGTATATTTTAAGATGCCGCCAGTTGCAGTGATGTACATACCATACTCTGGTGTGTTTAAAACGGCAGGACCTTTAACGGTAATATCCCATCGCCTAATATCATACCATCGTTTGTCTTCAAATGCCAATTCTACCCGGCGTTCACGGCGAATGTTTGTCCGCATGTCGACCTGGCTTAACCCTGGAGGAAGCGCTGGCAATAAAACTCTTGCTCGAACTTGGTTAACTGCATTGTAAACGCTCTGATCAGGACCAACTGCCTCATTTTGAGCTTCAGCATAGCTCAGTAATGTTTCTGCGTAACGGTAATACTGGTAATTAGCAGTATTAGGGGTCTGACTAAGGCTCAACTGACCGTTAATAGATTCATCCAATGTTTTACGGGCGTTATATCCTGTGTTTGAAATATCACTACTTGAGCCAAGATCTATTTGATTAGCACCACCTATCCTTGACATAAACACTTCTCCCTGCCAATAAGAACCATCATATACAATAGATTGTTCAAATCTTGATTCCCTGTGCATATAAGGATGTTGGGGATCATAGCCTGATGTTGGATCCGTTATTGGTTTGCCGTTGTCCATTTCATAATCATCTACCAGGTTTTGGGTAGGAGAAATACCGCCCCAAGCCTGCTCTGACCCGCCTACAATAACGGGCCCTAAAAGGCCTTCCCTTTTACTACCCTTGTTTGGCAAAGCATACGGGTGTGCAAATATAGTTTCCGAGTTCCAGTTGTTTTTTGCTAAAAACTGGTCCCTATATGCGGTATTGGTTGTACCGGAACCTGTGGTGGAAATAATAGGCGTAGCTGATGATGTGGTAAATAAACTGTAAACACCCAAATTCATTACAGCCAGTTCAGTTGCGGCTGCTTTTGCCCATTTAGTAGCATCATTAGTCGTATTAACCAACGGGCTCGCAGCAAAAAGCTCAACATCCCCTTTTAAGGTTAATGCTGCTCCCTTTGTAGGCCTGCCAAGGTCTGCCATTCCCTGTTTTAAAGGTAACACTGCGGCTGCCGAGTCGCATTCAGCTTCTATAAAGGCAAGCGTTTGATCAGATGTGCTTCTTGGTGTAAATATATCACTCCCGTTGAGGTTATTTAAAGGTATCGTAATCAATGGGACACCGCCGTAATTTTTAAATAAAACTGCATAAAAGAAGGCACGAAGAAACCTTACTTCTGCTACCCGCTGTTTGTACCAGTTTGGATCATATACATTCTTATTGGCAGCAGCACCTTGAAGAAACACATTACATTTTCTTATTTTACCATAATTGCCGCCCCAATCCAAAGTACCTCCCGGGCCACCGGTTGCGTTACCAGCACTTAATGCATTAGACCGTATTTTTGCCTGTCCCTCATGGCCTGCAGCCGTGGCATTACTGTTATCAGTCCAGGAATCAAGTATACGTTCCCCTTCAGCCCCATTTGGGTCAGGCAAATTGTTATAAATGTCATTTACAAAAAGTTCAGTGTTAGGTTGTGAATTAAAAGTAGAAAGACTTGTTAATACACCTTTAGGGGCTACGCTTAAAAAGTCATCTTTTTTACATGAGCCAATACTTATAATAAGCAAAGCAAATAAAAAGATATGCGTGTGTTTAATATTTTTAAATTTCATGTTTTATCTTTTAAAAGTTAAAAGGTTACATTAAGTCCTAATGATAATACCCGTTGCTGATAATAATTCTGGTTACTTCCGCTATTTTCTGGGTCAATTGTTTCTTTCATTGCAGGAGTCCAGAAAAATATGTTTTGTCCGGCAGCATATACTCTCAACGATCGTATGGTATGGCCAAGTAATTTATTAGAGAAAGTATAGCCCAGTTCAGCACTTTTTAACCGGATATAAGAGTCATTTCTCAAAAACCAACTGGAGTATTGTGTATTATTTGGAGAGGGAGTACCACTTATTACGGGATATCGTGCATTTGGGTTATTTGGTGTCCAATGATTCTGATAAACCAGTTCTGTAGCCGAACCTGAATCTACAAAAGGGAATACATAATAACTGCTCAATCCGATGCTGCTCAACCCAGAACCTTGAAATAGAAGGTCCAGATCAAAGTTTTTATAGGTCAACCTTGGTTCAATACCGTAAATAATTTGCGGAGTTTGCGGAGGGCCTATATCAGTAATATCGTTTGCATCAATTTTTCCATCCGGTACATTATTAGGGCCGCTTAAATCAGCATATTTTATATCACCAGGATAAACCTGAGGGATAATCGGAGTAGGTATTCCTGGCTTTAATGTTGGATTTTTAGAAGTCGGATTTATAAAATCATTAGGCGTATAATAACCCAAAGCCTTAAGCCCAAATTGCTCGCCCAGAGCCCTGCCGGTCTGGCGTCGGTTAGGGTTATTAAAGGTCGAGGTATTTTCAAAAATTTGTAATATCTTGTTTTTAGCAAAGGTAAAAGTACCTTTTACATCTAATCGTAAATCTTTTGAAAAGTTTTTGAAGGTGGTAAGTGTTAATTCAACTCCATGATTTGATAAAATACCCCCATTAACCTGGCCTACGTTAACACCATATTCTGCGGGTAAAACTGCACCAATCCCAACCAAGAAATTAGACCGCTTTTCGTAAAAATAATCCGCTTCAATGCCAAACGCCCCTTTCCAAAAACTTCCTTCAAAACCTACATCCGTTTTTTTGGATCTTTCCCAGGTAATATTTGGGTTTCCTTGAAGGTTTTCGCTAATACCTTGTGTAGCGCTGGGCCCAATTACAGCAGAATTTGAATAAGCACCAAACTGGCTTAGATATTGATATTGGCCTCCGTTTGGATAATTACCTGACTGTCCATACGATGCACGCAGTTTCAGGTTATCAACCCATGTAAAATTATCTTTTATAAATTTCTCTTCGGAAAGCCGCCATCCAGCAGAAAACGCGGGAAAGAACCCGAACCTATGTCCCGGTGCAAATACATAGCTTCCATCATACCTTCCGGCAGCTTCAAACAGGTATTTACCATCATAGGCGTACCCTACCCTGTAAACATATCCAAGCTGCTTTTGTCCGCCTGAACTTCCGCCAACAGTTGCATCAGTGGGAAGAGGGCCACCATAATTCAACTCATCTATGCTTAAATTATAATTTATACTCCTGGCAAAAAAATTCTGATAATTCACTATACGGTATTCAGCTACTGCTACAGCAGTTATATCACTCTTACCAAATGTACGGGCGTAATTTAACAATCCCTGGTACGTAAACATTTTATTCACACCGAAATTTTCTTGGAAAGTAGGTTTTTGAAAACCTTGGTAGCCAATCGTATAAACGTAATTTACCCCAGGCCCAGGGGTCAGAACACCTGCAGGAAGACGGGGATTGGTAAAAGGAACAGGCAAAATATAAGCACGGCTGAAAGATGTTTGATTACCACTAAATCCTAAAGGATCAGGCCCACTTTCATAAGTTACTACCCCTTTTATACTTAATCCTTTAATCGGCAGTTTCTGATCAATTGATAACTGCGTAAACAAGTCTGTATTTTTATTTACTACATAGCCGCTATTATAAACTTCTCCATATAACGATGCGCCTATATAGCCGGATTCTAATCCATTCGTGTACCGAAGAGGGTAGGTCGGGTTTTGGCGTTGTGCCAAGCCTATGATATTTCCGGCACTATATCCAGGATAATGTTGGTCTTCCTCATAACTGTTTACCCTTAAGTTTACCGTTGTTGTTTTTGTGGCATTTGCAGTTACACTTAATGAACCGTTGAATTTATTAAGATAGGTTGGGTCCCACATTCCATCCTGACGGTTAAAGCCAAGAGACGCAAAATATTTAATATCATCCGTACCGCCTGAAAGGGAAAGGTTATGATATTGGATTGGCCGGTTTTTCTTAATAATGTCATCTAATGGGTGGCCATCAGCATGGCCGTCCGGATCCTGGTGATTTTGAAACAGTGCAAGATCTGTTGCAGTGTAAAGTCCTGCAAGACTGCCATTAACAATGCTACCTATACCCTTGTACGTAAAATCATTTACTATTGCTTCATTCCTTAACATAGCATATTGATAAGAATTAACAAATTTTGGAACACTTGTAGGATTCTGAATGCCATAATAAGCATTATAAGTTAGGGTTGGTTTGCCGGATTTACCTGCTTTTGTAGTAATTAATATTACACCGTTTGCACCTGCCACACCATAGGGCGCAACTGCGGCCGCATCTTTTAATACCGTAAGGGTTTCGATTGTATTTGGATCAAGGCGGCTAAAATCACGCGGTACACCGTCAACAACGGTTAACGGGGCGGTACGGCCAGGGGTTGCAGGGCCCCTTATCAAAAGGCCAGAACCATCATTACCCGGTTCACCGCTTCCTTGTGTTGCAATAAGCCCTGAAGCCCGTCCAACCAAGGAATTAGTTAAATTTACTACAGGTTTCTGAGCAATTTCTGCCGTATTAATCGTTGACACCGATGCAGTAACTGAAGTTTTTTTCTGCGTACCGTAACCAACTACGACCACTTCATTTAAGTTACTGGAAGATGCCTTTAATTGGATGTTGTAATTTCCCCTCCCGTCAACAGGTGTTTCAACTGTTTCAAACCCAATATAAGTAAACACTAATGTTGACTTGGCTGGGGCATCAATGGTAAAATTTCCGTTTATGTCTGTAACAACGCCAATGCTTGTTCCTTTAACTCTTACGGAAACACCGGGCAAAGCTTGATTAGTTAGAAGTTCGGTTACTTTTCCTTTAATAGGTACAGCAATTTTCTTTGCATTTTCACCCGTAACATAAACGTTTTTAGCTAAAACGCCATTTGAACCTTTGGCAAAGCCAAAACTGGAAATAAATAAAAGGATGATACACCCCAGATAAAACGGGGGCTTTTTAACAAGAAGAAATTTTTCAGGTAAAATCTTTTTCATAATTGGGTATTAATTAAACATGATGGACTTTTGGTTTGATTAGGGGTTAGCATTTTCTTTTTTTGGGTTTATTGGTTTATCATTAAGGTTAATGGGTTAATTTATTTTAATCGAATTATTATAGGTGTTTATATTTCAGGTCAATGGATTTCTTTTTGCCCAAATGGCATAGAAATATATAGACAAAAAGGCGGTCTATGTAAAAGAAGTGCTACAAAAGTACCTTTACAGGGCATAATTGGTGTAATCAGGTTTAAAACGAAATAATTGGTTAAGACAAATAACCTTAATTACTCTGTAGAACTGTTTGTAAAATCATACATATTTCTTGTACAATAGGGCATATTTATGCAGAGAAGCTGTTTTCTTTCCGAATTTTTAAACTTTATAAAGGTGGGCAACAGGATTGCCCCTTTTAATGGGTTAGGGAAATGATTTGATGGTCATTGTAAATTGTCTTATTTCGACAAAGAATAAGTTCTAACGCGTTTGTTTTATACTAACCATATTTAGCAGCCGTTTTTTAGTAAGAACCTATTTAAATTTTTGTCATGCTTCTTTTATGCCCATAAATTTTGCCTTGAAATGGTATAAATGGTATAAATGGTATATCGGTATAGAAAGACAATGATTTTTATACGGTAAAAGAAGCATGGCAAGCATTTAAACAGCATTTAAACCGGCCCTAAGGTTTCTGTGCTTTATCTTTCGGATAATTTGGCGGATTTTTGTGTTCTTTGTCTTTAAATCAATTATTAATCAATTCAATTGCAAACAGGTTTTATGTACCAGGATAAGGGTTTGAGCGGATCAAACTTTTTTAAAAATTTTGTTTTTTGTGTACTGTTTATTTTTATCGTAAGCAATACTGCTAATTGTCAGTCATTCCCTTACAAATTTAATTACTTGACAGTTGACGAAGGCTTGTCGCATACGGATGCAAATGATATTGCACAAGACAAACAAGGTTTTATCTGGATTGCAACCTTTTTTGGATTAGACAGATATGACGGTTATTCGATTAAAAAGTATTATAATAATAATGTACCGGTTAATAATGCCTTCAAAAACCGTATCATGTGTATTTATCCTGACGGAACGGGCAATGTATGGCTTGGAACTGAAGATGGATTACAATACTTTAATTCTAAATTAGAAAAGTACATTGATTTTAAAAACCCAAATAAAGAGGGGAACGTTGTTTTTAGAAAACTATTTAAGCCAACCGGAAACTTACTATATGGGCTTTCAGGTAGCCAGATAAGATTATATTCTGTCCAGGGGAATTTTGTTGAAGAGCAAAAATTAGAAGTACCGCCGGGTGTTCAGTTTTCAGACATGGCACCTAACCAAAATGGCATGCTTTATTTATCAAGCAATAAGGGGCTTTGGACCATTGATCAAAACAGAAAATTCAAACCTATTGCTATATCAAATATAACTGATCAAAATCTGTCCCTTGTATATTTTGACAATCGAAATAATTTGTTGACAGCAGCAGGAAACACATTGTTTTTGGTCAATAAAAAGCAATTGACAAAAATTTCAGGTGCAAGCCAAAATTTAATTGTTGATAAACGGTTTGTTGCAAATGGTTATAACCCGATAAAAGATATTGCTGCTAACAACAAGTCTGATTATTGGATTAACACAGGTTCGAGCCTGCTGAGACTGGACAGCAACCTGAATTTTATCCAAACAGTAAACAATAAAAGTTCGCAAGGCAGTTTAAATTCATATTCCTTGTCCAAAATTTTTATTGACCGTTCAGCCTGTCTGTGGATTTGTACATTTGGCGGAGGCGTTAATTATTGCGATTTAAACCAAAAATTGTTTTATACGCTTCGGCATAATCCTGAAATTTCAAATTCATTGGCCGGCAACCATATCCGTTCCGTTTTGGAAGACGGTGAAAACCTATGGATCGGCACTACTGCGAACGGGCTGAACTTATACAATTTAAAAACACAAAAATTTACCTACTACAATACCTACAGTTCTGCTTTAAAATTAAAAAATGATGCCATTAGTTCATTAACGCTTGATAATGACCATAATTTATGGATAGGGAGCAGTGCTGGAATCGAGATATTAAAGCCAAACAGAAAGGAATTATGGAAGCCACCTGGTTATAGCCAGTTTCCAACCTACACAATAGACACATTTGTAAAAGATTGTTTTGGAAATATCTGGTTTGGCAACCATACTGATAGGTTTGGCGTGATTTGGAAGGATAAACTAAATTATTATCATGTAAAGTATTATGGTGAAGGCTATTTCATTTTGGCTGATAAAACCAAACCACAATTGTTTATTTCCAGCACACATGGGTTAAAACGGGCAATTATTGACGCGCAAGGAAACATTACCCAGACTTTCTATTATAAAGCATCTTCAAAACCCAATTCTTTAAGTTCCAATTATACTTACCCAATCTGTAAGCAAAATGACAGTACTTACTGGGTTGGGACTATTGGCGGCGGTTTAAACCGCCTTATCTTGCGGCCAAAAGATAATTCCTACAGCATCAAATCTTATACAGGCAGTTATGGGGTTTTTAATGATGTGGAAAGTATGGAAATTGATAATGCAGGAAACATATGGATAGGCGGAAACGGGTTGGAATGCTTTAACCCAAAAACAGAAAAGCTAATTAAGTACGACAAAAACGATGGCTTGCAAGGCAACAGTTTTAAGGTGGGCGCATCGTACAAGGGGGCTGGCGGAAGGTTGTATTTTGGAGGGATAAACGGGCTGAATTATTTTTATCCCGACCAGATAAAAGCCAACAGTATTGATGCCCGCCCTATCCTGACCGATATTTTGATTGATAATTTAAAACCCAATTACAGAAGCCAGGATTCGTCAGAAAATGTTATTGATGAAGCGATCAGCTATAGTAAACATATAAAGCTCAGTTATTTGCAAAATAATTTTGTAGTTTTTTTCTCTGCCATGCACTTTGCCAATCCATTAAAATGCAAGTACCGCTACAAACTTATGGGTTTTGATAAAGACTGGAAGCTTACCGATGGAAAAAACCCAAGTGCCGCTTATAGTAACTTGGACTACAATAGCTATAAATTAGTGGTTGAGGCCACAAACAATGATGGGATATGGAGCAAAAGCAGGGCTCAAACATCCATTATAATTACCGCTCCCTGGTGGAAATCTAATCTTGCTAAAGTAATTTATTGTTTATTGTTTATTTCAGGCCTGTTGTTGATCTATTTGTACCAGGCAAGGTGGCACCGACTTAAAAGGGAAATGGAAGTGCGCGAAGTCAACGAAAAAAAGCGTGAGGAAATGCATAAGCACCGCGAGGAGCTTTATCAGCAGCAATTAACGTTTTTCACCAATATCTCCCATGAGTTCCGCACGCCGCTTACGCTAATTCTTAGTCCGCTTGAAAGCCTGATAAACGACAATAAAAACCCTGTATTGGATAATTCTTATCAGTTAATGTTTCGGAATGTTAAAAGACTGATCAACCTGATAAATGAACTGATGAATTTTAAGAAAGTTGCCGATAGTGCAATTAAACTACAGGTTCAGCAGTTGGCGATAAGTGTATTCTGTAAAAACATTTACCAGGAATTTCAAAACTTTGCCTTAGGCAAAAATATTGAACTTCAGTTTACTGACCATACCCAAACGGAAAGCAGTCAACCGGTGTCAAACTTTTTCGATGCCCAAATACTTGAAAAGATATTGTTTAACTTGCTGAACAATGCCTTAAAATATACCAATGCAGGCGGACAGGTAAAACTGGAGTTGTTTTTTGACCCCAATTATTTTAAACCGTCTTTTAGCAATGAGTTTTATTTGCCGAATGAACAATTCTCTGCCGATAAATACATTTACTTCCTGGTTTCTGATACAGGCATCGGCATTTCAAAAGATTCCATCAGCAGCATATTTAACCGTTATTACCAAATTGGCAAAAACCATTTAGGCTCTGGCGTAGGCCTTGCACTGGTAAAAAGCCTTACCCAATTGCACAAAGGGAATATTTCGGTTTACAGCGAACGAAATAAAGGGACAGAATTTCTTGTTGCACTTCCCTGGGGAGAAGAAAACTATGCGGCTAACGAGATCCTGACACCGGAAAGCGAACCAAATGCCTCACAACTTGAACTATCCGATATTGCGATCATATCCCCGGCCACATACAAAGCGGAAGACAGGCAGCCTGTGCCGGAGAAAATTTCCAAACATATATTATTAGTAGACGATAACCAGGAGTTGCGTATCTTTTTAAGGCAATCATTAGAAAAGTTTTATTATGTTGAGGAAGCCGAAAACGGGGAATCCGCTTTGGCAATAGCGACCAGCAAAATACCGGATTTGATTATCAGTGATGTAATGATGCCCGGAATGAATGGTATCGAACTATGCAAACTGCTTAAAGAAAAATTTGAAACAAGCCACATTCCATTCGTTATACTATCTGCAAAAGACGCCTTAGACACGAAGCTTGAAGGAATGGAATCCGGGGCGGACTATTATTTTGCAAAACCATTGAGTATTGACTTGTTGCTGTTGACCATTCACAACATCCTACAGCAAGGCGAGAAACTTAAACTTAAATACACAAAGGACTACCTTGCCGACGCAACCGAATTAGTACACTCGGAAAAAGACAAGGATTTTATGAACAAACTCCTCAAAATTATTGAAGACAATATCCAAAACCCTGACCTTGATGTTGACTTTTTATGCAACCAACTGAACATTAGCCGCACCAAGCTTTATCAAAAAATCAAAAGTATTTCAGACCAGTCTATTGGGGATTTTATCAAAACCATACGGTTGAAAAAAGCCATACAGATCATGACCCATGAAGATGTAGCTTTTAATGAAGTAGCGTTCAGGATCGGGCTTCAAAGCCATGCTTATTTTTCGCGCGTGTTTAAAAAAGAGTTCGGAAAGTCGCCATCAGAGTTTATGCAGTCTTTAAAAAGAAACAGCAATGCCTAAACTTTTTCCGGCATCTTTTTTTAGGCCAATACTTCTTTTACCCTATAAAAATTGACATCGGCCCGAACAAACCAAAAACCAGGCACATACCAATTTTTATAGGGTAAAAGAAGCATGGTGTAAAGTACAAAAGAATCGGTTTGAACAACTTCATTTCAATGGAAACGTATTCATTAAGAGCGATACCGCAGTCGAGGCCCCAAAACTTGATTTCGGGTTTACCTCACTTGTTTTGGTTCCCCATTTTGTACTGGTGATATTGTTCGAATTGCGGTTGTTGTACGCTACTTTAGCATTTAGCTGAAGCCATTTCACCAAATCTTTTCTATTGCCTTCCATAGTATAAGTACGTGCATATCGTGCAAAAATCCCTTTAAAACCCGGCAAATCATTGCCTCCGTCTTCATTGTTCATTACCTTGGAGTTGTACATACTGTCCCGCGTGTATTGGGCAATTTTTTCTGCATCTGCCAAATAGCTGTCCTTTTTGGTATAATTGTAAAGCATAACCGCGGCACCCAAATAAGTTCCCTGGTTGTAGGATGAACTCCATGTACTGATTTTAAGTGTCCCTGTTTTTTTATCGGTATCAACGTTGTCGTTTACTTTACCGGTAGCGGTATTTAACAAATAGGTTTTAGACCAAGTGTATAAGGCAATGGCTTTATCGTAATAAGTATTATCGCCGGTAGCCTGGGCCAAATAGCAGCACGCCACCATGGCAGGCCCGTTGATGCAGGCGTTTTTAGAGGTTTTTGTTTCGTACCAGTTTAGCCCACCGCCGTAAGTATCAGTAGCTGCACGTGCATACATTTTATCAAACTGCTCTTTGCCTTTTTCCAAGTAAGTTTTGTTGCCGGTAAGCCGATAGCCACGCACGCAAAAAAGTACGGCCCAGGTAATGTCGTCGTTGTATTTGTTGTACATCCAATCGGTTTTATTATCTGTAATAAAATTGTCGTACATGGTTTTAAACCGGTTGATGTATTTAACATCTTTAGTAACTTCATAAGCATCCAACAGGATTTCCATCATCTCTGCCCGGTCCCAAAAGCCTTTGCTTGTTTCTACTTGATACTGGGTGTACCAGGCGTCAAATACTTTATCAGCTGAAGCTGCAGTAGGCACAGCATCCTGTTGCTGTGTTTCTTTCTGAAATAGCCATTTTTGTGAGTCTTTGGCAGAAAAACGGCTTAAACTAACATTTGTACCATCGGCAATATCGCCTGCCGGTGATTTAACTGAAAATTTTGAGTTAGCGGCAGGGTTTAAATAATATCCATTCCCGGCTTTCCTAATATTCCATCTAACATCGTTGTTGTTGGTATTATCATATTGATCTGCCTTTAAAGTATCCGTTGGCGTTCCTGCGATATGCAAAAGTTTTTCGCTTGCCACGTTTGTTAATGTATATACATTTTTTCCAACAGCTGTAACTTTCCATCTTTGGGCATCCGATTTGGTGTCTGTCCAGTAATCAACATTGGCACCATTGTCCATGGAAGAATTTTTTACCTCTAACAATTTGTTATTTCCTTCTGATTTCAAAGTATAAACCGCCCCGGAGGTTATGCCAGATGCCTGGGCAAAAGCATTAGCTATGTTTGAAAAGGAAAGCAGCAGTAATACGATACGCAAATAGAATGTATTCATGTTTGGTTCAACAATTAAAAATATTTAAGACCTGTTTAGATTTTGTCTGGTTTACTTTCGATGCTTCTTTTATCACCTAAAATTTTAAAACTATTAAGCTTTCCTGCCAGTATAATTTGCAAAAACAAATTTTATAGGGATAAAAGAAGCATTATAATTTTAATGATAAAGTAAGATATTATCGAAACCCGAAATTAGATTATTTTAGGCTGTTTGAGCTATCTAATTGCATAAATGTACTTTAAGTCAAGAAATTGGTATGATTTAACAATTAACAAGCGGATTAGTAAAGGTTCATTGTATGGAATATGCAAAACACCGTTATTGCAAATAAGCCTCGAATTACTTCTCGATCAGTCAATCAGACTTAAAATTTTTCACGTCCATTTTATAGATATCAGGCCTTTCGTCGGGAGAAAGAAGATAAAATTTTACATTATGCAGGTCAATGTTTTTTACATGCCTTAAAAAAAGCCCATAAGCAGGAAGCTGATTGCCAAACATGGTGTTTCCGGGGTAACCCCCTGCATTCTCTGGCACATTCACATCAGTCGTTTCTGTACGTTTACCACCGCCTGTACTGATTAGCATAACATCCCTTAACATAACATTTTCTACATCATAACCGGGTATGCCAGTAATTGAACTTGGCAACAAGCTGTTTGACGTAGCTGTAACATTACTGATAATGATATGGCCAACAGGCTTTGGCTGGTATTTCCGGTTCCCAAGTTTGATGAATATTGGGGTTTGTATGCCTGTCATGCTGATATTGCTGATAACGATCTGGTCTAACAGACCGCCATCAACTGCTTCCAAAGCTATTCCTGCCTCCCCTGAAATACTGTCGGCAACGCTATTGTTTCGCCTGTTCTTTTTTCCCATAACAGAAACGGAAGCCTTTTTCAACACACAATTGCTGATGGCGATATTTTTAAACCCGGCATAGCTGGCGGTGCCGGTTTTAATTAAATTACAGTTGGAACCCACTACACAATTGGTAATGCTTACATTTTCGACCAGGTCAAAACCATCGCTTTTTAAACATATGCCGTCATCGTCGCAATCAAATATACAGTCTGATACAGTAACGTTGCGGCTATCAATATCAATTCCGTCGTTATTTAAATTGCCATGGTTGTAAACAGAAATCCCCCTGATTTTCACACCGTCGCAGGCAAAATAGTGCTGCATCCAAAATGCAGAATTTATCAGATGGATATCCTGTATATTCACATCTTTACAACCAACAAACATCAGCAGTTTTGGCCGCCTTGGGTCATCATCTTGGGTCTTAAACTCCTTGGCTTTTCCGTTGCCGTTGATCGTGCCTTCGCCAATGATGCTGATGTGTTCAGCGGCATCGGCATAAATTAATGCGCGGCTGGGCATAGACGGCCATTGTGGGCGGTGGGGCGGCCTGGTTTTAACGGATATGGTATTTTCCGGATAATCCTTTAGAATAGGCGTCCCTATCAGTTCTGCCCCTTTCATTAGCGATAGGGTTACATTGCTTTTCAAAAGAATGGTCCCGGTGTAAAATTTTCCAGGCGGTATCAATACTACCCCACCTTTAATGGTGCATTTGTCTATCGCTTTTTGGATAGCTACAGCGTTGTTTACGTCGTTTCCTTCTTTAGCCCCAAATTTCGTGATATCAAGCGACTGGCAATAGGATCGAACCGAAAGAAAAAACAAAAATGCAGTACAAAGTTTTGGTATAAATTTATTCATGACCTAAGTGTGAATAATGATTTGTAATGATAATTTGCCAATCATAAGAAAAATAAGAGCTTGTTTAAATTTCTGTCATAAAAATTTATAGTGCTTCTTTTATGCCTATAAATTCTGTGTTATATAGGTGCAAAAAGTACTACAAACTAATGATTTTTATGTGGTAAAAGAAGCAAAAGCACGTTAGCGGCCGTAAAAAGTTTAAGTACATCCATACAAGGTGTTGCAGAAGTACTTGTTTTGATTTGCCCTTAATGTTAGTTGCCTTTTACGATATAAGCAAATTTGATAAAACGGTTAAGAACAAGGCAAAAAGAAAGCCGTTTTTATGGTCTTCATCATTAACAGATTAATTCTTTAGTGATCTGTTAATGTAATACTGGCACAGATTTAAAACTGCTTTTTATCAGATGGCTTGGCTTTCTATAAAAATTGCTTGTGCTTTTTTAAAATTTGTTTAGAGCCTGTTTAAAATTCTATCATAAAAATTTATAATGCTTCTTTTATGCCTGTAAATTCTGCCATGGTTAAAACAGTACCTGTGAGACAATAATTTTTATGTGGTAAAAGAAGCATATAAAATACATTGATTGGAAAAATTTTAAACAGGCTCTTATATTTTCACTTAAAAACTATTTGGTTCTATTCCTATAAAAACGACGGGATTAGTAACTTAAAATTTAGGGCTGCGCATATACTACAATCAAATGCCTATTTAAGCGCTGCTGCCCAACCACCATTGCGCACCATCGTAATCGTCATTTTATCACCCGATTTAACCTGTTTCGTTTTACGGCGGTAATCCATAGCCTGCCTGCCGGCGTTTATGCCATCTTCAAAGTAAGTCATGGTATAAGTTCTGCCTTTTGGTAAGAAATCAAAGTTCAGTTCCATTTCTCTTGTCTTTTCTTTCCCGTTTGTAATACCTCCGATAAACCATTTTTCGCCTTTACGTTTGGCAACTACATCTACCTCGCCAACCGTAGCTACAAGTGGCCTGGTTTCATCCCAGGTAGTTGGTACGCTGGTAATAAATTCGGTACAATCCGGGTTACGGTAATAAAGGGACGGGTTGTCGCATAGCATTTGTATGCCGCTCTCAAAAACAACATATAAAGCAAGCTGGTTAACCCGGGTGCCTTTTGCTGCCGCGTTTGGCCGTGATGCATTGTAAACTTCGGGTTGCATGTTAATCATTGCGCCAGGGGTAAAATCCATAGGGCCAACGGCGTTACGCATAAACGGAAGATAAATGCTATTGTCCGGATAGCAGCCGCCCATTTGCTCCAGTCCCCTTACACCTTCGTACGAAATCAGGTTTGGATATTTATACTCTAAACCCGCAGGCTTAAACGCGCCATGAAAATCAACAAATATCTGGTATTTGGCAGCCTCTTTTACTACATTTTCATAATAGTTAACCATCCATTGGTCGCTGCGCTCCATAAAATCTATCTTAACGCCTTTTATGCCCCATTCATGAAAAGTCTTAAATACATCCATGTTTTTATGTACCGTTAGCCAGGTTAGCCAAAGGATAATGTCAACGTTTTTGGTTTTACCATAACGGATCAACTCTTTCACATCAACTTTTGGGTTTGGTGTATAAGGGTCGGTTGTGCTTTTGGCCCAGCCTTCATCCATAACAATGTATTTAATGCCATATTTTGCAGCAAAATCTATGTAATATTTATAGGTATCCAGGTTATAGCCTGATACAAAATTTACATCAGGCCCATAAGGTGCGGCATCGTTCCACCATTCCCAGCTTGCTTGTCCGGGTTTAATCCATGATGGGTCGGCAATTACGCTTTTTGCTGCAAGTTTTAAGGTCATGGTATTTTGTAATAATTGCTTGTCGTCTTTGGTGATCACAAAATAGCGCCACGGAAAATTCCTGGTTCCGGTTGTTTTGGCAATGTACTCTGCAGATTTTAAAATTTTCTGGCTACGGTCCCCATCCGGGCCAAATTCGAGCGGCGTTTTTGGGAAAGCGCCCTCAGCACCGTTTCCGGTGCCTTTCAAAAACATGCCGGGATAATCAGAAAGGTCAGACTCACTAATCAATATTTTATACTGTTTTTTGGTATCAATTAGCGCCGGCAAGTTGGCCATTTTATCCGTTTGCTTCCAGTTGTCTGATTCTACGTGTTGGTAAAGTTCTTCATAAGCGCTTTTAAACCCGTTATTCTGCTGCAAATGCAATAAATAGTTATTAGGAAAATTAATAGCAAAATCCTCGTTCATTACCTCTACACTACCTTTTTTGCTGGTGATAAAACGATAGGCAATGCCATCATCAAAAGCGCGAAACTCTACTATATAATTTCCTTTAAATGTCATTAACAAATCATTGTAATTATTTTTAACGGTAGAGAATTTTATTGGGATGTAGGGCTTTATCGTTTCTTCACCCTTAGTCTTCTTCGCTGATATCAATTTAGGGTTTTCGCCAAGTGTGCCATCGCTTAACGTAAGTGCCAAATGGTTCTTTGTTAACAGCTCCTGGCTATTAGCTGCTATTGAGTAGTATATTTTGTCTCCCAAAGTAACAGATACTTTTAACTGTCCGTTGGGCGACATCAGATCAATTGGTTTATTTTGAGCAAAGGTTTGAATGGCCAATGCTAAAAACAGGACGAAACATGCTGTAGATTTGTTAATCAAATTCATGGTTTATGGTTAGTTTATAGTTTGTAAATCGTGTTAAAAGTAGTTTTTGTTGTTACTTTCGTATATTTTGTGCCTAATATAATTGCTGTTTTTAGTTGGTTTTTTCTACCGAAAGGTAATATCAGTAGCGTTATTGATGTAACTGGTTTTTTTATGTTCAGGTTCTTTAACCCTTAGTTTTTTAAACGCCGCTTGATGAACATCATCTAAAACAATAGCCGTCCTGTAATCGGCTTTAGCAGCAGTTATAGATAGCCCTGTAAACTCAACATTGCGGGCATGGCGGATAAAAACGCCCCATGCAGGCAATTCTCCAAACATCGAATACTCAGGATAGCTGTTTGCCTTTTCAGGTATATCTTTAAGGTTATCAATAGATATTTTTGCCAACGCTTTCTCCGCTCCCCCCGGAAATTTCATCACAATATTTTTAAGCTTAATGTTGGATATGATTTGATCTGGCATACCGGCAATTACTACGCCGGGCATGGCTTTAAGCGGGTTTTTTTCAGTGCGTACCTCAACATCAACATTTTGGATAGATACATTTTCAATCCTGCCTTTACGGGTGCCTTTGCGTGCGCCGGCACGTAAAAATATACCATTGCCAATATTAACTCCTTTTATGCCATCAACCTCAATATTTTCAATCACCGCGCCATCTACTGCCTCTAGCGCAATGGCCGAGCGGTTGGTATCAAACACTTTGTTGTTCAATATACGGATGTTTTTAAAACCGCCCAGCGATGCAGTGCCAAATTTAATACCACTGGCCTCTGTAGTCATGCTGTTGTTTTGGATCAAAATATTTTGGTTGACAACATCAGGCCCTAACGATTTTAGGCAAATGCCGTCATCACTGGCGTTAAAATACGAATTGCTTACTTTAAAACCGTTGCAATCAACAATATCTATCCCATCGTTGTTCCAAAACGTCCGGCTATCTACGCGTATGCTATCAACAATTACGTTTTTACATTGGTTGTAACACTCTGTCCAGCAAGCCGAATTTTTTAGGGTGATGTTTTTAACCGTTACATTTTCGCAACCAAAAAGATTAATGATCATGGGCCGCCTGTCCTCGTCCGGGCGGCTTACCGAACCACCTTTTTCCAATCCCTTTTTCACTAATTCGCCTACATTGGCAGCAAGTTCTTTTCCCTGGCCATCAATAGTGCCTTTGCCGGTTATGCCAATGTTATGCTGGTTAAGCCCCAATATAAGGGCAAGGGATGTATTAAAGTTATGGTCAAAAGGTGTGTTTTGCCGGTCGTAATCAAACGGGTTTACAGAACCCAGTAAAATTGCACCTTCATCTAATTGCAGGGTTACGTTTGATTTAAGGTGGATACAACCGGTAAAATACTTTCCCGCAGCAAAAACCAACCTTCCTCCTCCGTTTTGGCTGATATAATCTATACCAAATTGAATAGAACGGGTGTTAAGAAAATTATCGCCAGGGCTGACGGCAAAAAAAGATGCCGGGTAATCTTTAGCCGAAACAGTGAAAATATGCATCATAAAGATTGCCAGGGTTGTTCGGAAGTAAAAAAAACTGGTCTTCATAATAACATATATTAACGATAAGGTATTGTCCTAATCTAATTGGTTAATGCTATTAATTCTTGACGAACTATATAGCAATCACATTTTGGTTTTAACAAATAACCCAATTTAATTACCTTATATCAGTATTGATCGTACATTTTTCTTTACCCACAGTACATAATGTGGCAATATTTGTACATCACTAGTTATAAGCGCCGTTTTAAAAAGGATAACTTCTTTTATTGATAAAGTTTTTTAGTTTGATAAAACTTTTTTGAATGGTGTTCGATTTATCATCTATACTTCTTTTACCACCTAAAAATTATCTTGCTTTTCATATTGTATAAAAAATATAAACACAAAATTTATATGCATAAAAGAAGCATTATTAAATTTTTGATAGAAACCCAAACTGGTTGTGAACGATCAATTATAGAAAGTTGCAATGTTTTTTATGCGATAAAAAAAGCATTGAAGATAAATCGTATAAATATAAACAAACTCTTCATTTATCATTAATGGCTAAAATCAAACCAAAGCGTTCCACTGATCTGTTCGCCGTTGGCATGGTTTATCTGACTTTGCGGCCCCATCGCTTTTGCTGCCTGAAACTTTGTGCCAATAGCACTGATAGCATTTAAAAAACCAATGCTGCCTTCGGGGAAAGCCGGTTCAACATTGTTATTTTTTGGCGCGTCCATTTCCCTGGCCGGGTGCAGCATTTGGAAGTACATGTTTTTATCGGTTGTATAAACAGTAAATGGCGATTCTTTATTCTCGATCGTTACCCAGTTAACGTCGGCATGGTAACCTTTAAATTCCGGGTATCCCCAGGTTTCGCCCGTAATTGTATTGTTGTATGCCTTGTGCCACACACCAAACTGCTGCCCTTTCAGCCTGTTTTTCCAAACACGGTACGGACCCTGGCCAAGCCATTTCATACCGGTAATTTTTTCTTCGGGATAATTGAAGGTAATCCCCATAAAATCAGCGTCTCCCTGCTGGGCGTGCTGATATTCCAGTTTAACGGGATGCCCAGGCACGAAAATCCACTTGACATGCAATGAGCCTGCACCTTGGTAATCGGCTTCTATGATGTATTGGCCATTAATGGATTTATGTGTAAACTGTTTTAGCTCAGTATTTACCCCCGCTAAAACCGGTCCGCCTGATAAAGAGATCGTAGCTGTAGGTTTAACCACTTTTTGGATATACCCGGTGGTTTTATCAAACTCATAGTTGATACCATTACATTTTACACGAAGCAGCTTATCTGTTTCTTCTGCTTTTATTGCAGATTTAGCTGGCGTTGAAACCATACTTTTTGCAATAACTGCCGGAGCATGAATCGCCCAGCCCCAGGTAAATATTTCTTTTTTATCTGGCCCAAATGCAGTAAGGTATAATGCGTCGTTTTGCGACCAAGACACAGGTAAAGCTAAGTTCAGCATACCTTTTTCGCCCGGTTTTAAATCAAGTGCTTTGGGCGAACCTGTTGCTTTTACATTTGCCGCTGTGGTTTTTTCTTGTGCCGATGGAAATTTAACTAATTTCCACTTAAAGGTGCATTGGTTGAGGTTGGTAAAAGAGTATCTGTTCTCAACTGCTATTTTCCCATTAAATGTTTTATCAATCGGTTGCGGGTCTATATATACCGGCGACCAAATCTCTTTGATGGTATAAAAGCTGGCTTCCTTTTCGCGGTGCGGGCCTACAATTCCATCCGGTGCATGATTGCCATCACCATCATAAATATTGCCTTTATCAGTACGTATAACAGATTCATCCAAAAAAGCCCAAATAAAACCGCCTGCGTTGTGCGGATATATCGTCATCTGGTTCCAAAAATCTTCCAGCCCTGCCCCTGCACCGCCATCATACAAGCCGTGCATAAACTCGGTAGGGAAAAAAACATCTTTTCCTGTAGCTACTGTTTTTAGGATATAATTATAGTCAGGGTAATGATGGTTATCGGCACCGTTGAAATCCGACCAGGGATGCAAAACCGTACGCTTTTGTGGGTCGTATAATGCATAGTCATTATCTAATCCGGTATTCCAGCCACCCTCATTGCCATTGTCCCAGAATATAATGGATGGATGGTTTACATCACGCACCACCATTTCTTTAACCAGCTTACGGCCAACAATGGTATCATATTTCGCCTGCCAACCGGTTAACTCATCCAGTACATATAAGCCTAATGAATCGCATACATTTAAAAAATCTTGGTCAGGGGGATAGTGAGACATGCGCACTGCATTGTTGTTCATTTCCTTCATCATCTTCACGTCCAGTAATTGTACAGGATGGCTAAGCGTACGCCCGGTTTCGGGCCAAAAGCTGTGGCGACAGGTTCCCTTTAATACTGTTTTAGCACCATTTACATAAAACCCATCGTTAGTTCGTAACTCTACCGTACGGAAACCAAACTTTTGTTTAACCTGGTGGATAACGCCTTGTTTATTTTTTATAGCCACAACAACCTGATACAGGTTAGGAAATTCTGCACTCCATAACAAAGGCTTGTTAAAGCTACTTTTTAGTTCCAAATGATCTGCTGTGGTATTAGTGGAAACAGAAAAAGCTTTGCCTACGTTTTCTCCGTTTAGTTTTTGTACCTGGGCTTCAACCGTTTCTCCATTTTCTAAATTTTGCGGATATACATCTACTTGGAAAGAGCCGTCGGCTTTTGCGTTTACGGCCATCCGGTCAATAAAAGTTTCGGGAACAATTTCCAGGTAAACAGGCCGAAAAATACCGCCAAATACCCAAAAATCGCTGTTCTTGCGTTCGGCATTGTTTACAGAAGTGTTTGCTGATGTTTTATCTACCGTAACCTCCAGCAGGTTTTGGGCATTCAGTTTAAGCAAATCTGTTATATCGTATTTAAAGCGGTAAAAACCGCCCTGATGTATTGGGCCTGCCTGTTTGCCGTTGATCGTAACTTTGGTATCCGTCATCGCCCCTTCAAAAACGATAAAAACCCTTTTACCTTTCCAGCTTTCGGCAAAAAATTCGTGCTTGTAAAGCCCTTGTTCATTGGCTTTCACTTTATCATGCCCGTAGTTGTACGTGCCAAAACCTTGCAGTTCCCAGTTTGATGGCACTGCAATTTTAGTCCATTTGCCGCTTTGCCTTCCACCGGTACAATAAAAATCCCATTGCAAGGTATGGTCTTTATCTGTACCGGACAGGTACTTTGTAATGGTTCCTTGCGAAAACGCGCTAAAGCAAAGCACCGTGAACAATAATTGCAGCAATATTTTTTTCATAACCGGTTATTTATTAGGCTTGGTTGGTTTATTAGGCTCATCAATAATAGCAGTTTTTTCATTGCCGGAGCCCGGCAATATTTGCACAATGACAACTTTTGATCAAGCAGACAAGATTAATCACTACTAATCAACAAAAAAAGAATATAACCAACTAAAACTTTGCAATCGTTACCGAAACCGCTTTATCGTCTATTTATTGCTGCTTGTAACGGTGCTGATAGGACAAATAAATTTCACCCTTATCGCCAATACTTCTTTTACCGTATAAAAATTAGTGTATAATTGTACTTCTTGTACCGTTGTTTGTACCTGCAAAATTTACCGGTATAAAAGAATCATTGCAATTTTAACATCGGCCTTTAACAAAACCCCACTTTTTGGATGCTTCCTTTATTGCCCAAATTTGGCCACTCGGGTTAACCATTTATTTGCCATATACCTTCTTAATTTGGATTACTGTTTCTGGGTGTTGCAACATACAATTATTTATGGTTTTAATACAAGCTGAAGATTTTGATTGCCGATACTTTAAGGCTAAAATAAAAATATCTTTCTAAGTAAAGCTGTTTATCTGTGTTTTCTTTCTTATATGTTTGGTATAATGAAACATCCAATTTAAGGAAGCCAACTTGATATTCATTTCAAAATTAAAACCTCTTCACGGCTATTAACTTTTGGGCAGCAAGAAGGGTACGGCAATACCAATTTAATGTAACCCAAAAGAATGAGCCAAAACAATTTTCGGTAACGATTGCATAAATTTTAATTGAAAAACGCATGGTTATACAACCATAAAATACTAATATAGCTGCCAGTTAAATAAACCAATTATAACTAAGCCTGATGTATAACAATCAGGTTATTTGCAACAGAAAATTTGTCAAGTACTTTGGGCACAATTAAATACAGGCCCAATGTTACAACCAATATAAAATGTGTACTTAAGCTTTTTTTAAAATTTGCTTAACAAGGTTTCTATGCTTCTTTTATCACCTAAAAAATGGTAAGTATTTAGTTTTTGATTTATAAAGATTGATGCGTATACCAATTTTTATAGGGTAAAAGAAGCATGAATAATTTTGCTTGTATTAATTTGAATTGAGCCTAAATTGTAAACCGTTTTTATAAAGCCTGAACCATAATTTTTAGTGGTTTTGTTTTTAACGATACTGAAAATTGCAACAACAATGAACTTTAGTTTTAATTAGAAAAATGATTTTCATCAACCAACTTGCTAATAAATAAGTAACAATTAAACAATTATATAATTCTAAAAAAAGCCAATGAAAGTAAAAAGAAACTACCATCGTTACCCAACATTCAAAATTATTCCTTTAACATGTTCAATTAAAATACAATTATGAAAAAGACTTTACTTAAGAAATTTATTCCTGTCAAAAAGCCTCAGTTTTACCTGAGTGGTATTGTCCTTTTATGTATCTCCGGTTTCAGCTATGCCAAAAGCCCGGATGGTGTTTTGCCTAAAGCAATTTATGCTGCCGCCCATAGTGCCAGGCAAAATGCGGCAACTGTAAAAGGAAAAGTTACCGATAGTTCAACGGGCGAATCTTTGCCCGGCGTTTCTGTAAAGGTTAAAGGAACAACCATCGGGACCGTTACCGATTTGAACGGAAATTTTACCCTGCAAGTGCCGGACAATGCAACACTGGTTTTTTCTTACATCGGCTACAGCCCGTATGAAACGGCTGTAGGCGGAAGGGCAAGTTTAAACATCAGGTTAAAGGCGGCTACCAACAACCTGAATGAAGTAGTTGTAGTTGGCTATGGCACACAAAAAAAGACATCGGTAACGGCAGCGGTATCTACTTTAAAAACTGCTGACATTGCACAAAAACCAGTTGTAAATTTAACAAATTCCCTGGTTGGAAGGGTTTCCGGTTTGATCAGTACACAGGGAAGCGGAGAGCCTGGCTTTGATGGCTCGGGCATCCAGATCCGGGGCGTAGGATCAATCGGCGGGTCTGCGGCTTTGTTGATTGTTGATGGCGTGCCGCGTGATTTCAGCCGGCTAGACCCCAACACCATTGCCACTTTAACCGTACTAAAAGATGCAGCGGCCGTGGCCCCGTATGGTGTGGCAGGTGCCAATGGGGTAATTTTAGTTACCACCAAGCAAGGCAATTCGGGCAAGCCTGTGTTGTCCTACAATGGCTATGTAGGTATTCAAAACCCTACCCGGGTGCCTACTTTTGTAACTGGGTATCAATACGCATTAATGAAAAATGAGGCCAACATCAATGATTTTCAATCTGGTGTGCCTTATACTGCGGATGATCTGCAAAAATTCCTGGACCACTCTGACCCTGATGTACATGGCGATGCACACCCATTACAGGAAATAATTAAACTTAACCGATTGTTGACCAATCATAACCTTTCGCTTTCGGGCGGTTCAGATAATTTTAAGTATTTTACCTCATTGGGCTATACCCATCAAGATGGGATGTGGGACCCTACTTACCTGGATAAGTACAATGCTACATTAAACCTTACCTCAAACCCTACCAAAACCACAACAGTTAATTTCACAGTTAATAGCTGGGTAGAAGACCAGCATTTTCCTTCCGTTGGATCGGGTTCAATTATTAACCAGGCACAAAGGGAAACTCCGGATTTTCCGGTGCGTTATAGTAACGGTTTAAGTGCAGGTTATATCGCCCAATCGGTTTGGGGGGAAATTTACAACAGCGGTTACGGATTTAACGAAAATCCCGGAACGCAGTCCCAATTTAGCATAACCCAGCAGTTACCGTTAAAGGGGCTAAGCATAAAGGGCGTTGCAAGCTATGATGCGGCGCCTGATGTATTGTTTGGCAGCCGAAACGGGACAACAAGGAACTATACTACGCCTATCCCTTTTTATACCGTTAACAAAAATACAAAGCCTTATACTTATGTACTTGGTTTCCAGGGAAGCAGTAAACCAAGTTTCAGGGAAGAGTATTATCAAAACCACTCTTTCACCTACCAGGGGATTTTAAATTTTCAACGTTCCTTTGGTAATAGTGATATTGGCTTTACCGGTGTTGCAGAAGAGCGAATAGTAAAATATCAACAGTTTACCGCTTCAAGGATAAACTATAATTTAGGGATTGATGAACTGGATTATGGTGGCCCGGCCACAACCGATTTAACAAACGGCGGTTTTTCTACCGGCCAAAAACAAATCGGGTACGTTTACCGTGTAGATTATGCCTATGCAAAAAAATACTTGTTCCAGGCATCCGGCCGGTATGACGGCAGTTATTTATTTGCACCAGGCAAGCGTTATGGGTTTTTCCCGGCGTTTTCTGCGGGCTGGGTTATTTCCCAGGAAAACTTTATGAAAAACATTAAGTGGATTGACAATTTAAAAATAAGGGGTTCGTTCGGTCAATCAGGTGCTTATCCAAGATCAGGCGGTAATATTTTGACTTATCAGTATTTAAGCCCGTATAATTTAAATACCAATTCAGCAGTTCTCAACGGTGCCCCTACCCAAGGTATTAGTGAGGGCCTTCAGGGAAATCCGAATATTACCTGGGAAAGGGCAAACAAATCAGATATCGGTATTGAAACTACCTTATGGAAAGGTGCGCTTAGCATAGAAGCTGATTATTTTTATGAAAAAAGGTCGGATATGCTGATAGGTAATACTGCGGCTTTGCCCGGTGAATATGGTATTGGCACAGGTTTGGTAAACGCCGGTGTAATGAGCAACCATGGTATTGACCTCACCGTGCGAAGCGGGCATACGTTTTCCAATGATTTAAGGTTTGATATTACCGGAACATTCACTTATGCTAAAAATAAATTATTAAATTTTATTGAAAACGCTTCTACCTATAATAACCCTAACAGGCGGCAAACAGGGCGACCATACGGAACTCAGTTTGGGTACCAGGCATTGGGTTATTTTTCAGCAAATGATTTTGTTAACCCTAATATCGCACAACCAGTCCTTAAACCAGGAATACCCGTGCCTACTTTCGGCATTGTTCGTCCCGGCGACATTAAATATGCCGATCTTTCCGGCCCTAATGGCGTTCCTGACGGAAGAATTGACATTAATGACCAAACAGTTATCGGTAAAACACAAACTCCTGGTATTATTTATGGATTAGAACCTCGTTTAAGTTTTAAGCACTTTGATTTGGATTTGTTATTTCAAGGCAGTGCAAACTCTACTATTCAGTTGAACAACTTCATAGTTTGGCCTTTTGTAATGTCCGGTTCTGCATCAGAATTGAGCTTTAGTGAACACTGGCAACCTGACAAGACAGATGCACTTTATCCGCGCCTTTCAAATTCGCCAACTACAAACAATACGCAAACATCTTCCTGGTATGTCAGGAATGACTCGTATATACGTTTAAAGAGTGCAGAACTTGGTTATACATTCACTAATAAAATGCTTCATAATACGATCAGTTCATTAAGAATTTATGTTGCCGGGCAAAATATATTCACTTGGACACCTTATATGAGGGAAATTGTAGACCCCGAAAATAGTGGCAGCGATCAGAATTATTACCAGCAACGTGTACTTTCTGTAGGTATTAATGCATCATTTTAATTATTAAAATATGAAATTGAAAAAATTCACACATGAATATAACAAGGTTATGATCATGCTTGGTCTGCTCTTATTAACCGTTGGCTCTTGTAAAAATGATGATTCTTTAACAGTGCCACCAAAAGGAAAGTTAACAAATGAACTAACATTTAGCACAGAAACTAATGCTGATTTATTTGTAAACGATATTTACAATTCGTTAGCTGATGAAAAAAATGATTATAACCATACAGATTCATACGCCGATAACAGTTGGACAAAACAAACCCATACCGGTGCAAATACGGTAAGAAATGGTTCTATCTCCCCAGCTAACGTTCCTACCGGACCAAGTGGTTTGTGGAACTGGGATAATACTTATGCCTACATCAGAAAATGTAATACCTTTTTCCAACAAACAAGTTTAAACAAATCTAATTTTTCAGCAGCTTGGCTAAAACAACGCACTGCCGAGGTTACTTTTTTAAGGGCATACTTTTACTCGCTGTTATTTACCAATTATGGCGGTGTGCCGATTATTACCACTCCTTTGGATAATACCGACGGAACAAATATTTTTTATGCCCGGGCTACAATCCCGCAAACACTCGCTTTTATTGAAGCTGACTGTGATGCTGCGGCTGCTAACTTGCCTACCACTATTGATAAAAGCGGACGCGCAACCCAAGGTGCCGCATTAACGCTTAAAGGATGGGTAGAGCTTTTTGCAGCCAGCCCTTTGGTCAATACCACCAATGATGGAACCTTATGGGCAAAAGCTGCTGCAACCAATAAACAGGTGATGGATTTAAAAGTTTATTCCTTGTTTAACGATTATGCTGCTCAATTTCTGGCTCCAAATAATTATAATAGCGAAACTATCTTTGCCAAACAATATGCCCCACCTTCTAAAGGAAGCAAAGCTGAAGGCCAGGAAGGCCCGGTAGTAGTAAAAGGGACTGTGCAATGTTGGGGAAATTTTCAGCCTACACAAAGCTTAGTTGATGATTATGCCATGAAAAATGGTTTGCCTATTACTGATCCCCTTTCAGGTTACAATCCTCAAAACCCATACGTAAACCGTGAACCGCGCTTTTATCAGTCCATTATTTATGATGGCGCACCGTGGCAGGGGGATATTATTACCACCCGTGTTGGTGGCAATAACCAACGGGCAGGTGGCGGGGATATTACCACCAGCGGCTATTACGGGCGCAAACTGCTGGACGAAAGCATACAAGGCCAAACAAGCCTCGCCACTTCACCAAGTTCGTCTAATTGGGTAATTTTCCGCTACGGAGAAGTATTGCTGAACTATGCCGAGGCACAAAATGAGGCTGTCGGTCCGGATGCATCCGTATATGCCGCCTTGGCACTGGTAAGGCAAAGGGCCGGGTTACCAAATTTTCCGGCAGGTTTGTCGCAAAGTGATATGCGTGCCAATATCAGGAGGGAGCGCAGGATCGAACTTTCTTTTGAAGAAAAACGCTGGTACGATATCAGGCGTTGGCTGATTACAACAGGCCCTAAAGGTGTATTGACTAACCCGGAATATGGCATTAAAATAGTTTATACTGCGGGTGTCCCTACATACACAACCGTTAACATCTACAATAATATATTCAGGGATTATATGAACTGGATGCCAATCCCACAATCAGATATTGCTAAAAACCCTAAATTAGTTCAAAACCCGGGGTATTGATCTAACCTTTCTTTTAAAAAAAGCCGCTTTCATCAAAAAATGGAGCGGCTTTTTTTATAGTTCAGCTTAGTTTTCATGCTTCTTTTAGCACCTAAAAATCATTGGCTCATGGCACTTTCCGCACCGGAATAGCATCTTACAAAACAAAATTTACCGGCATAAAAGAAGCATTGTAATTTTTTATGACAAAAACTTAAACAGGATTATAATTACCGATTTAAAATTTACAGGCATAAAAGAAGCATCATATATTTTTCGGGGCGTCATTTTTCCAGTGTAATTCTGTATCCAATATCTTTGTCTCAAATTCAGTAATGGGGTACTTGCTGTTAATAAGTTTTAACAGCATTTCAACAGCGGTCCGGCCCATCTCAAAAGCTTTTTGCCTGACATAAGAAATAGAGGGCTGTAAAAGATCAACGATGTCGGAATTTGAAAAACCAACAATCATTATTTTCTGAGGATCAAATTTTATTTTTTTTAACGCCCTGATACACGAGATACTAATCCGGTCGCTGCTGATAAATATCGCATTTGGTTTGTCGGTCAGGGCCAGTAATTCCTTAACCGCATCTTCCACCTCCTGATAATCGCTTCCGCCTTTGCAGCAGTTTTTTACCAACTCCGGCCTGAAAGGGATTTGATGATCGGCCAAAGCTTTTTTATAGCCAGAAAAACGTTCATTCGTAATAGACAGTTGCGGCGCATTTGCCAAAAGTGCAATCTTTTTATGCCCCGAACGGATCAAAGATACAGTTGCATCAAAAGCACCGCTAAAGTTGTCGGAAGTAACTTTAAAAGTTTCAATCTCGTTGATGATCCGATCAAATAAAACGATAGGCAGCCCGTTGTCATGCAATTTTTTTAAAAAACTGTAATCGGAAGTGCCGGACGACATGGATATCAACAAGCCGTCAACCGATCGTTGCGCCAGGTGGTTTACGTTGATCAGTTCCCTTTCAGACGAATCATGTGTTTGGGTAATGATGATATGGTAGCCATTCTCGTAGGCAATTGATTCAACGCCGGCTATGGCCTGCGAAAAAAAACTGTTGGCCAATTCGGGGACTACGATGCCTATCGAATAGCTACGCCTCTTTTTAAGGCCCAAAGCGATCGGGTTTGACTGGTAATTAACCTTTTTGGCATATTCTGTAATAATCTTTTTCGTTTTCTCGCTGACCCCGTAGCTATCGCTTAAGCCCCTTGAAACAGTTGATGAGGACAGGTGCAATGCAAGCGCAATATCTTTAATGGTAGCCGGTTTATACATTTTAGGTTGATAATTAAACTTTAGGGCATCCTGCCGACAAAAGTTTGGGAACCTAATATAGGTATACTTATCAAAAAAAAAGAATGCAATGCATTAAGGGCCTGTTTAAGCCTATATCGTAAAAAATCACAATGCTTCTTTTATGCCGGTAAATTTGGTGTTTACTGTTGCATCGGCACAAAAACAATGAGCCAATGATTTTTAGGTGCTAAAAGAAGCATCAACCCAAAAAAGAGGGCCCGGAAAAAAGCTTAAACAACTTTAATAAATGTTTTGAAAAAAATTCTGGCTAACGGTTTTATGGTTACTTTTTCTTGTCAAGAAATACACTTACGCGCAAACAATCAAACAAAAAGGTGGAAGAACATAAACAAAAGCAAAGATAAAACAATAGCAGCAGGCAAAGTAAGCAGCCAGGCAATACCAATGCTGCGAAGTGTTTTAAAGTTTAAACTTTTTGTACCTTTTGAAGCAGCCATGGCACCAGCAACCCCGCTTGAAAGTACATGGGTTGTACTTACCGGCAAGCCAAGCCCGGTGCTTAACCCGATGGTTGCGGCAGTCACAATTTCGGCAGTGGCGCCTTGCGCGTAGTTCAGATTTTCGTTCCCTATCTTTTCGCCAATGGTTACAACGATGCGTTTCCAGCCAATCATCGTGCCTAAACCTAAAGACAAAGAAATAGCGGCAAGTACCCACAGCGGTGCAAAATCGGTAGCTTTTTCTAAACCTTTTTCATCGGCCTCCAACAGTTTTTTTAATTGATCTGGTAACCTGGTTTCTTTATCGGCGGCCACTGTTTTTATAGCGCTTGTTATGGTTTGCAATTGTTTACGGAATCCAAACTTTTGCTTGATGTTGTCTGAATTTAACTTCGATAATTGGAATTTGGCTTGTTCTATTTGCGTTTTCAATTTAAAAACGACGGCTTTTTGTTTACTGGTTTCTAAAGGTATTTTGTGCAAAGTTTCTTCTGTATTGTTAAGCAGGACAAGTATTTTTTCGTTGGAGACCGTTTTGTTCAATGCAAACGAAGCAGGTAAAAAGGCTATCAAAACCAGCATCATCAAACCAACGCCCTTTTGCCCGTCATTACTGCCATGAAAAAAGCTTACTAAAGTGCAGGTGGCAACCAATAATGCCCGGATTGCAAAAGGTGGTTTATCTTCATCGCTTTTGGGTGCGTGGAACCACCTTTTCGATCTGATAAAATTCTTTTCCAAATACATCAGCAAAGCCGAACCTGCAAAACCAATAACCGGGGAAATGAATAAGGACAAGGCTATTTCTTTGGCCTTGCCCCAGTTAACGCCGCTTCCGCCGTAATAATAAGTAAAGCCGATACTTGCCCCTACCATTGCGCCAATCAAAGTATGAGAACTGGATAAGGGAATGCCCAAATACCAAGTGCCTAAATTCCAGATGATGGAACTTAAAAGAATGGCAATAACCAAACAGGCGCCTACCTGCACCGGCAAAGTTATCAGCTTTTCTAAAGGCACTAACTTGAGCAGGCTCATGGCTACTGCTGTGCCGATTACAAAAACACCCAGAAAATTCCACAAACCCGACCACACAATTGCCGGATAAGGTTTAAGCGTTTTAGTGTAAATGACCGTTGCCACTGCATTGGCCGTATCGTGGAAACCGTTGACAAACTCAAAGGCCAATACAGCAAAAAAACAGATGAAGAACACAACCAGTATAAAACCGCTTAAACCGATTGCACCGACAAAAGGAAAGTTGATTGCGTTTAACACCAGGAGCATAATTTGAATGATAGAGATTTAAAAAAACTATGCTCAGTGTACAACAAAAAGCAATTTGGCTTTTAAACAATAAGGCTCAAATTACAACAGTTTATGTGGATTCTAAGTTAAATCTGTGTTAAGAAAATATGATGCTTTTGAAAAAAGCAAATCATCAAAATAATTAATCCAATACTTTATTTATGTTGGTTTTTATCCTCAAAAGGAAAATTTAAAAATCATTTTTAATAACGATACTTCTTTTAGCACTAAAATTTCATGATTGCAATAGCTATAAAACCCACCAATTTTTATGCGGTAAAAGAAGCATTGGAAATTGACCAACAAAGTAACCTTCTTACCGGCCTGGCTTTTTCAGCGTTTTATCTTTTTGCTCTCGGTAATGGTCTTCGCGCCGCTTGATGCCTTTTACTCTTTTTTGTTCCCGTCATAGCCGTTCAAACTTCCTGTTTTCGCTAAGCAAAAGTTAGCCGTTCCAAACAGAACGTAAACTATGCTTCCTTTTTCTTTCCCTTAACTGTAAGGTTTTCTTTATAAATTGCCACGGGGTTTCTGATAGATTGGTCGGGTACATCTTTTTAAGGTTTCGCCACCACAAAAAGAACAGCCTAACTGGTTTATCTAAACCTGTAATATTTCTTTCATTTAATTTTTAAACAGGCGCTTAATAAACATGAAAGCAAAAATGTATTAATTTGGCTATTGCTAAATACATAATGCAATCTTGCCCAATAAATTTTTATATAGAGAATAATACTACTTATTGAACTTAAAATAGTGACAAAAATCTCAATCAAACAAACCCTGTTATTTGCTGCGGCAGTCCTATTTACTTATCAAGCAGCCAAGGCTCAGGTAACCACTAACCTAAAATATGTGAACACCTTTATTGGCGCTGCAGATAATGGCCACACTTTTCCGGGTGCAACGGTACCTTTTGGCATGGTACAAGCCAGCCCGGAAACAGGTAACGGTGGATGGAATTATTGTTCGGGATACCGTTATGAAGACAAGAAAATATGGGGTTTTGCGCAAACGCATTTAAGCGGAACAGGGATTCCTGATTTGGGCGATATTTTACTGCAACCATTTACTGGAAGTGCGGATAGAGGTAACTTTCAAAGTAATTTTGACAAACGTACCGAAAAGGCGAGCCCAGGGTACTATACCGTTGTACTTAGCGATTTTGGGGTTAAGGCTGAAATGACAGCAACCGCGCATACCGCTTTTCATCAATATACATTTCCAGCAAATGGTAAAATTGCTCATTTGCTGGTTGATCTGCAATCGGGGTTAGTATCATCCGCACAGCAATTGAAGGAGCATGTTTTAGAGAATAGTACCAACTTTCCTGATCAACATACGATTGAAGGCTACAGCAGGGTAAAACAATGGGTTGACAGGAATTATTATTATGTAATTCTTTTTAACAAGCCTTTTAGCCAGAAAACCCTTATTCCTATTGCCGGAGGTGAAAAAGCTCCCCGTTATATTTTTGATTTTAATTTGAAACCGGGCGAACTTTTAAAAGTTAAAATAGGAATATCTGCCGTAAGCATTGATGGTGCCCGGAAAAATTTGCAAGCTGAATCACAAGGATGGGATTTTGATCAAATCCATTATATTGCAAGAAAAGCTTGGTCAAAATATCTGTCGCGCGTTAACGTGGAAGGTACTACAAACCAAAAGACAAGTTTTTATACTTCTTTTTACCATTTGCTCATCCAACCAAACAACATTGCAGATGTAGATGGAAAATACCGAGGGCCGGACAACCAGGTTTACCAAAGTAAAACAAAAAATTATTATTCTACATTTTCCCTTTGGGACACCTATCGGGCAGCACATCCGCTTTATACTTTACTAACTCCGGAAAAGGTGAACGATTTTGTGAACACGATGTTACTGCATAGCGAAAAGCGCGGTTATTTGCCAATCTGGACGCTTTGGGGCAAAGAAAATTATTGTATGATTGGTAACCATGCTGTTCCGATCATTGTTGACGCTTATCTTAAAGGTTTCAGAGGATATGATGTAGATAAAGCTTTTAAAGCTATTAAAAACTCCCTCACCATTAATCATTTTAAATCATCATGGGATATCTATAACAAATATGGGTATCTCCCTTTTGACTTGGTTAAAGAGGAATCGGTATCACGAACACTGGAGTTTGGATTGGATGATTATGCTGCGGCCAAATTAGCCGGCCAACTCGGATTGCATAGCGATGAAGTTTATTTTGAAAAAAGGGCTTCTTTTTACAAGAATTTGCTGGACCCAACATCTACCCTAATGAGAGGCAAAGATTCATCTGGCAAATGGCGCACCCCTTTTAATGTTTTGCAGTTGGCGCATGCTGGAGATGCCGGTGGTGATTATACAGAAGGCAATGCCTGGCAATATACATGGTCTGTACAGCAAGATGTTGACGGTCTTATTCGTTTAATGGGTGGGCAGCAGAAAGCCGGGGCCAAGCTGGATTCATTATTTAAACTTAAAGAGGTGCAAGAAGGAAATGGGTTTATTGGTGATGTTACGGGTTTGATAGGACAATATGCTCATGGTAATGAGCCAAGCCATCATGTTGCCTATTTGTTTACCTTGTTTGGACGACCTCAAAGAACACAGGAGCTGGTTAGGCAAATCAACGAAAAGTTTTATCTCAATAAACCAGACGGACTCTCCGGCAATGATGATTGTGGCCAAATGTCTGCATGGTATATTTTCACTGCTATGGGATTTTATCCGGTAAACCCAGTTGGCGGTGATTACGTGTTTGGCGCTCCTCAATTTAAAAAAATAACAATCGCGTTACCAGGCGGCAAGCCACTGGTAATTGAGGCAAAAAACCTTTCTGTCCAAAACAAATATGTACGGTCTATCAGTTGGAACAACAAACCTTATACAAAGAACTCGATTAACCACCGGCAACTTGTACGTGGAGGGCATTTGGTATTTCAAATGTATAATAGGAACTAAATACTTTAAAATTTTAATGGAGAAAAAAGTTTTGCTGTTGGCAGGTACTTAACTTATAACTAATACTATGGGCCGATTTTCTGTCGCTACAGATTGCGGTAATTTCGATATATCTAACTTGTAAGTACCTGGAAAAGTATTGGTATCCTTTAAACACAAATCTACCTATTCCTACAGATACTATAATTGTGTAGTAAACCTTTTATAGATCACATCAATTGTAACCGGGGGCATTCCCGATTTTGTGTAAAGAGTTTTCTCGGCAGGGATGTGAATTTGATTATTTGTAATGATTTCTAACGCTTTAGGCTTTAAAAAAAGAAGGGACAAGCCGTAATGGTTTACGCTTGTCCCATCGGGTAGCCCGTAGGGGAATCGAACCCCTGTTTCTAGAATGAAAATCTAACGTCCTAACCCCTAGACGAACGGGCCAATTTGTATTTGGCTTCATTTAGCAAGTAGTTAAACCTTTAAATCACTTTTTGCTAATTGTTCGGCAAAGATATAAATCCTGTATTGACCGGCAATACAATAGCTATAAAAATTGCATTAATATAGGAAATATCATTTTTGCAGTGATAAAAACAGTATAAACCTATACTGTTTTTATCACTGCAAAAATGATATCCAGATTCACTTTTACCTTTATTTAAGATAAAAGAAGTATGTACAAATAAACAATAAAGCCGGATACATTTATTAAAATGTCGGGCAAAACTTATTGTGTTTAATATTCGTCTTTACGGCCACCACCTTTATTGTAACCGCCACCGCCGCCGCTTTTGTAACCACCTTTATCGTAGCCACCGCCACCACTTCTGCCACCGCCGCCGCCATAGCCGCCACTTCCGCCTCTGCTGTTGCCACCGCCATAGCCACCGCCGCCGCTGTTTCCACCTTTGTAGCCGCCGCCACCACTGTTTCCGCCGCCAAAACTGCTTTTTCTAGAGTCGTCCCTTTTGTCTTCAGACTTGTTGACTACGATAGAACGGCCTTCAACTGTAGATCCGTTTAGTTCGTCAATTGCTTTCTGCGCCATGGCATCGTCCGGCATTTCAACAAACCCAAACCCTTTACTTCTTCCTGAAAACTTGTCGATGATAATTTTGACTGATGACACTTCACCATAAGCTTCAAAAACTTCTTTTAACTTGGTTTCTTCCAAAGAAAATGGAAGGCTTCCTACAAAAATGTTCATTATTGTTTTTTAATTTGATTGTATATCTATTTCAAACATACTTATATTAAATTTATATTTTACTATTAAAAAAAATTTTATTTTAATTTAGTTTGCTAAGGTATCCGAAAACCTAAACCTTAATTCCTGACAACAAAAACCAACGCACAAAAAAGGTGTGCAGATTATTATCTGCACACCTTTTTCAATGGTTATTAATTCTTAACCTTAGAAAATAGTAAACTCTACACGACGGTTTTTCTGACGTCCGGCAGCAGTTTTATTGCTTGCAATAGGTTGGGTTTGGCCATAACCGGTTGCTTCAATTCGTGATGGGTTTGCACCTTTGCTTACCAGATACTGTTTTACAGATTCTGCACGGTCTTTAGAAAGGCTTAAATTAAGCGCTGGAGAACCCGTGTTATCTGTATGTCCGGCAAGTTTTAAAGTAAAGTTTTTGGTAACCAGCAGATTGGCAACTTTATCTAAGCTGGCAAAAGAGTGTTGGCGGATAGTAGCTTTGCCCAAATCAAATTCCAAGTTGGCAATCGCCTCTCTCACTACTTGTTTGTCTTCTTCGGTTACAAAAACTTTAACATCAGGTTTGTTCATTGGCAAAGCACAACCAGAACCATCAACTGCAGTACCGGCAGGTGTTCCAGGGCATTTGTCAAATTTGTTGGCAACGCCATCGGCATCGTCATCGCCCAAATCTTTGGCATATTGCTGTTGCAATTGTTGTTGTGCCTGCTCATCTGCCAATCGTTTTTGCTCAGATGTTGAAAGTAAACCTTTTAACTCTGCACTTTCGGCTGCGCTTTCTTCTCTAAGTGCTGCAATTGGACTGTAATTGGCTAATTGGGAAGATTTTTTTCTGCCTAAAGAGAATTCTAAACCTGCGTGTGCATAAGAAAACCTATCATTTGAACCGCCACGAACACCATCAAAAATAGGTGTTTTCATAAAGGAAACGGTGTAGCCTAAATCAATGTTGATGGTTTTGGACAAACCAAATTTTAAACCTGCGCCAATCGGTACAAACCAATTTCTGTGATAAGTTCCAGCTTCAACGATTGAAGTAGGAAGGCCCTGAACGTTTGCACTGGAAGACATATAACCTGCACCACCAGTTACATAAGGGGACAAAGCACTCCTTTTATGGTTAAGGCTTAAATTTGCAATAGTAAGGTTGGCACTTACTGCTGCAGACCAGTCAATATTAGTAGTAAAACTGCTGTTGTTTTGTGCTGCACTTGGGGAAGGAAGATAATTGGCCTGATAACCCCTTACTTTACCGCCTAAGAAATCTGCCTGGATACCAAAACCTGGCAAAATTTGCTTTTTGATGTAGCCACCATAGCCCCATGTTTCTTCGGGCGTACGAAAATCGCCGTTTAAAGCATTGTTAAAAGGTGTAAAGTGGGTTAGCATACCACCATTAAGCCCGATGGACCAAGTGCGAAAACTTTTTTTGTCAAAACGTTTTGTTGTGTCCGAATTTCCGTCTTGGGCAAATGCTGCTGTTGTTAGCCCAACTACAGATAGCGTGAGGGCTAATTTTGTAACTTTTAGTTTCATTTTCAATTGTTATTATTTAAACTTCTTATGCTGCTTCGTACAAATGGTCGATTTAAAATTTGTACTTGCAACACAACACTTTCATTAAAAAATGAGCCAAAAGCTGAAGTTATAATGTTAAATATGCTTTGCCATAGCTAAGTGTTTGACTTTTAAAAGCGAAAAGTTAGTTAAGGATGACAAAAAACTAATCAAACGATTAAGAAACGTAGTGCAGGATTGACTAATTAAGCAGACAATATTTAGTTTAGGACTAAATTTAAGACAGAAAACCGTTTTGGTATGCAGGCCAACATCAATTTTTAGGTGGTAAAAGAAGCATTTAACTTTTCTTTTTGCGCCAGGGCTTTTTAAAACCGCCCGATGCCCTTTTAACTTCCGGTTGATAAATTGGACTTTCGCCCAATTCTGGCGGCAAAGGCATTCGTTTAATTGGTTTCCCAATCAATGCTTCAATATCGCTAAATTTCCGCTGGTCGCGTTCGTTTATAAAAGTAATCGCTGTACCGGTAGTTTCGGCGCGCGCAGTGCGCCCAATGCGGTGAATATAATCTTCCGGATCGTGCGGCACATCATAATTGATCACCAAACTAATCCCTTCCACATCAATTCCACGCGACAAAACATCTGTGCCAATGATAATAGGCAACTGCCGACTTTTAAATGCACGCAAAATATTTTCACGCTGCTCCTGCTCCAGATCCGAATGAAAAGCTTCGACCTTTAAACCCGACCGTTGCAAAGCTTGGTGCAATTGCTTTACTTTTTCTTTGGTAGATACAAAAACGATGGTGCTTGCGTAATTGCCTTCTTTCAAAATAGATTTGATCAACGCTAACTTCTGGTGATCGAAAGTCATGTAAACCTGCTGCAAAATGCCAACTGCGGGCTGCGAAAGGGCAATGTTAATTTGCTCCGGCTGATTTAGAATTTTGTTGGAAAGTGCCCGGATTTTTCCAGGCATCGTTGCCGAGAAAAGCAGCGTTTGTCGTTTTTGAGGAAGATAACTAATAATGCGGACAATATCATCATGAAAACCCATGTCCAGCATCCGGTCGGCTTCGTCCAAAATCAAATGCTGCAACTGGCCCAATTTTACCACGCCCGAAGTTAAATGCGCAATTAAACGGCCCGGTGTGGCAATAATAATATCTACGCCTTCATTCAACGACCGGCGCTGCTGCTCGTAACTGATGCCATCGCCGCCGCCATAAACGGCAATGGAACTGATGCCTGCAAAATAGGCCAGCCCTTCTGTTTGCTGGTCAATTTGCTGAACCAGTTCGCGTGTTGGCGCCAAAATCAACGTATTAACCAAGCTTTTTTCCTCGGCAACACATATCTGGTGCATGATCGGCAATAAGTAAGCGGCCGTTTTGCGCGTGCCGGTTTGCGCACAGGCAATCAAATCGTGCTTTTTTAAAATAATTGGGATGGCTTGTTCCTGTATCGGCGTAGGTTTTCGGAAACCCATGCTGTCCAATCCTTCCTGTAGTTTTGGATCGAAGTTAAAATCGGTAAATGTCAAAAGTCTGAGCTATGGTAATGAATGTATTGTTGGCTTATTAGAACCTGATAAATATATAAAATTTGTTGAATTTACCCAAATGCTTCTTTTATCGCATAAAAATAGCATTAAAGAAGCTTTTAAATTTGGGCTGAAACCGGAACATTTTGCTTTACAATGTTAGAGATAATCTGCTCGGCATGGACCCTCGAATTTTCGATAAACCACGAATGCGTGTCCATTCCGCCGCAAACCACGCCAGCCAGATAAATGCCTTTTTGGTTGGTTTCCATCGTTCCGGGATCGTATTCGGGCAGCCGTTTTTCATCCGCAGAAAGCGCAATGCCCATTTTTTGAAGGAAAGAAAAATCAGGCTGATAACCGGTTAAAGCCAGCACAAAATCATTCTGAATCGTAATAAATCCTTCTGGCGTTTGGATATCCACTTCGTTTTCCTGGATTGCAACCAAGTTAGAATGATAATATGCTTTGATCGTTCCTTCTTTAATCCGGTTGATGATATCCGGCCTAACCCAATATTTTACACGTTCGCTGATGTCATCGCCGCGGACAACCATCGTTACTTCTGCGCCTTTTCGAAAAGTTTCCAGCGCGGCATCAACCGAAGAATTACTGGCGCCAACTACCAAAACTTTTTGAAAGGTGTAAAAGTTCGGGTCTTTATAATAGTGCCTAACCTTTGGCAAATCCTCTCCCGGAATATTCATCTTCACCGGGACATCGTAAAAACCGGTGGCAATAATGATGTTTTTAGCCTGATAAACTGCTTTGGTTGTGGTGATTTCGTAATGATTGTTTTTAAGTTGATTGCTTAAAACGGCTTCAAACAAATGGATATTTAATTGATTGGAAGTGGTTACGCGCCGGTAATATTCCAGCGATTCGGCACGCGTTGGTTTGATGCTGTTGGAAACAAACGGAACGCCGCCAATCTCCAATTTATCCGAAGTGGAAAAAAAAGTCATCCCCGCAGGGTAATTATATAAGGAGTTAACCAGCGTGCCTTTTTCTACAATCAGGTAAGTTAAACCTTTAGTTTTTGCTTCGAGTGCGCAGGCCAAACCAATTGGCCCGCCGCCGATAATCAATAAATCCAACATAAATTTTAGTGTGATAAAAAAAGCATCATCGGTTTTAACAAATTCCTGATGCTTCTTTTACCGGTAAAAAATCATTAAAAAACAAAAGCCGGAAAAAACTCCGGCTACGATATAATTTAAAAAAGGGAAAGGTTGTTTGAAAAATAAAAAATGGGTAAGCTACTCCTATCGCACCGCTACAACTCTCTACCCTTGCTGCGTTCCCACCCTGAGGGAGTTCAAGAGGAGCTGGTCGTAGAAGACTTACCCGCCACAAAAGTAGAAAAATTATTAAAACAAGCGCATCAAAATAACAATCCTTATTTTTTTTATGATGCGGCCGCCAATCCGATCTCTGCTTTTACACGCATCGGCAGGTTGAAAAACTTGCGCGTGGGTGTTTCCAGCACACTGATTTTATCGGCATAAAAAGAGTATTCAAATTTCAGGCCTGCAAAATACTGCCATAACCAATCGGCTTTTTCTTTAGAAATATTTTTTGCAATTGTAATGTGCGGCGGCATTACCTAACACATTTAACTAAACTACGTTTCTCAGCTTAAACCCTGTTTCAACTTCCATCGGCAACTTGTAAAACCTGCGTGTTGGTGTTTTCAGCACCACAATTTCATCGGCATAAAAAGAGCATTCAAAGCTTTGCTTTTTAAAATAATACCACAATAATTTATATTGATTGTAAGACAAAGACCTGGCAATGGTAATGTGCGGCGTTTGCGGAACATCAGCACCAAAAACTTTTTTAAACCTGGAAAAAGCTGCTTTGATGTTTTGGCTTAATTCCACTTTGGCATAAATGGTGTAATTGCCTTGGTGTTCAAAAAAATCAAAACCGCAAATTTTGATCTCGAAAACATCTATCCGGCCCGTCATGCTTTTGCAAGTTGGCACGCGTTCATCAAAAAACAAAGCTTTACCGTCGTAATAATGGTTAACCGTGATATGCGCTTTACTATTAAAGGAGTGATAATAGCCGATCAGCTTTTTCGCGAAGTCTTTCAATTTTCGCACTTCCGAAACAACTTCTTCGCTTGGTGTGATAACAAGCAGGTAGTCCTGGCTAACTAACTTGGCAAATGGGTTTAGTTTGAATGTTTCCATTCACATAATTACCAATAATTTTAGCTTTTAATATTGCTACTTTTCCACATTTTATCAACAAACTTATCAACATTTGCAGTTAAGGAAACTGTTTAAACAGATCCAAGTAAAAACGGCGATGCTTCTTTTACCCTATAAAAATTGGTGCCTGCGCCAACTTAACAAAGCACAAACCAATTACACCAATTTTTATAGGGTAAAAGAAGTATGTAAACCTGAATAAGTAAATTTTAAACAGGTTTTAAACTTCGCGGCAAAGAATTTGTCTTTAATGTAACTTTTGAAAATGCACGTAGTATAATCAAAAAATTAACGCGATAATTGCAGCATTTTAAATTAGACAAATAATGAATCAACAACGCTATATTTTGCCTACTGTCAGAGCGGTTTTTGCTCCGGTTGCAACTGCGTTAGTTTTGGTTTCTACCCGCCTCTTTTCGTTAAAACGACGACGGATTTACATTTCCCGGATTTAAACCGTTTCCTGCAAATACACATTCACCTGTCGGAAAAAAGGCTTGTGCAATTGCCTTAAAATTAACTTCCGGCGTTAAAAGCATTTTTATTTTAACGGAAAATATTTGTATTTCTCCATGACCATTCAAGATTTTAAAATACAGGTAGCCACAGGCGAACACGCAGATTATGCCCCGCAGATTTGTGATGAAATGGCCGAATCTGCCAAAGCACGCGGAACCGGCATTGCCAAACGTTCGCCTGAATATGTAGCCAATAAAATGCTGGAAGGCAAAGCAGTCATAGCGCTGCACAAAGACGGCACCTGGGCAGGTTTTTGTTACATCGAAACCTGGAGCCACGGGCAGTTTGTGGCCAATTCCGGTTTGATTGTGAATCCGATGTTTAGGAAAGTCGGGTTGGCAAAAGCCATTAAAGAAGAAGTTTTTAAATTGTCCCGCAAAAAATATCCTGATGCCAAAATCTTCGGTTTAACTACTGGTTTAGCTGTGATGAAAATCAACTCTGAATTAGGTTACGAACCCGTTACCTACTCAGAATTAACGCAAGATGAAGCGTTTTGGCAAGGCTGCAAAAGCTGCGTTAACTACGATATTTTGATGAGCAAAGAACGCAAAAACTGCATGTGTACGGCCATGCTTTTTGATCCGGCAGAAAAGGCAAAAGAGATTGAAGATAAAATGAAAAAGCTAAGCCACAAAGCAACGCTGCTGGAACGTATCGAAAATGCGCTGAAAAAATCTACCAAAACAATTGAAACTTTAGGTTTGGGCATTACCAAACTAACTGATATTTAACCATGAAAGAAAAAGTAGTTTTAGCTTTTAGCGGAGGTTTGGATACTTCGTTTTGCAGCATTTATTTGTCGCAGGATTTGAATTTGGAAGTTCATTCCGTGATTGTAAACACCGGCGGTTTTGGTGCCGAAGAATTGGCCGATATTGAACGCCGTGCTTATAAAATGGGCGTTGTTTCGCACGCGGTTGTTGATGAAACAGAAAACTTTTACAACACCTGCGTCCGCTATTTGATTTACGGAAACGTGTTGAAAAACAATACTTATCCGCTTTCTGTAAGTGCTGAACGTGTGAGCCAGGCTACGGCAATTGCTTTGTACGCAAAAAAAATAGGTGCCGATTATGTGGCCCACGGAAGCACCGGCGCGGGTAATGACCAGGTTCGGTTTGATATGATTTTTAATATCCTGATCCCGGAAGTAAAAATCCTCACGCCAATCCGCGATTTAAAATTGAGCCGTGAAGCAGAAATTAAATACCTGAAAGAGCACGGTGTGGAAATGAATTTCGAGAAAGCCAAATACTCCATCAACAAAGGTATTTGGGGAACTTCTGTTGGCGGAAAAGAAACGCTGACTTCGCACGAAGGTTTGCCGGACGATGCCTGGCCAACACAACTCACGAAAGAAGGCTCGGAAAAAGTAACGCTTGAATTTAAACAAGGTGAACTAATTGCCATTAACGATGAAACTTTCGATCATCCAACCAAAGCCATCCAACACTTGCAGGAGCTGGCTTCGCCTTATGCCATTGGCCGCGATATTCATGTTGGCGATACCATTATTGGCATCAAAGGCCGCGTTGGTTTTGAAGCTGCTGCGCCGATGGTTATCATCAAAGCGCATCATACTTTAGAAAAACATACACTTACCAAATGGCAATTGAGCTGGAAAGACCAGCTTTCGTCTTTCTACGGAAATTGGCTGCACGAAGGCCAGTTTCACGATCCGGTTATGCGCAATATTGAATCTTTTCTGACTGATACACAGCAAAACGTTTCGGGAAAAGTGTTTGTACAATTGTATCCTTACCGTTTTCAGGTTTTAGGAATTGAATCGGCATATGATTTAATGTCAAACAAGTTTGGCAGTTACGGCGAAATGAACAACACCTGGACCGGCGACGATGTGAAAGGATTTTCCAAAATATTTGGCAACCAAACGGTGATTTATCATAAAGTAAACGGAGCGAAAGAAAACTAAGCAGATGGCTTCGACAGAACAAAAAATCAAAGCCGGAATTATTGGCGGCGCAGGTTATACTGGCAGCGAAATGTTGCGCATTTTACTCAATCATCCAAACGTAGAAATCGCTTTTGTAAACAGTAAAAGTAACGCCGGAAACTTTTTGTACGAAGTTCATACGGATCTTTTTGGCGATACAGAATTGAAATTTAGCAGCGAATTATCGGATGAAATAGATGTTTTGTTTTTATGCGTTGGGCATGGTGATGCACAGAAATTTCTGGAAGCAAATCCAATTGCAGAACATATAAAAGTTATTGATTTAAGTCAGGATTTTAGGTTGAAGGAAGCGAAAGGTTTTGAGGTAAAAGGTGAAAGGTTGGAAGGAAAAACGCACACCTCAAATTCCGCTCCCCGCTCCTTCGTCTACGGTCTTCCCGAACTCAATAAAAGTGCCATAAAAGAAGCATTCAACATTGCCAATCCCGGTTGTTTTGCAACTTGCATCCAGTTGGGCTTGCTTCCTTTAGCGGCAAAAAATATGCTGGTAAAAGAAGTACATATTTCGGCAACAACCGGCTCAACCGGAGCTGGGCAAAGCCTTTCACCTACTTCGCATTTTACGTGGCGCAATGATAATTTATCAGTTTACAAAGCTTTTAACCACCAGCATTTAAAAGAGATCAGCCAGTCGTTAAACCAGTTGCAATCCGATTTTCCGGTTTATCCCGGCGATGAAAACCGGCTTAATTTTATCCCTTACCGCGGCGATTTTACACGCGGCATTTTAGCTTCCATTTATACCGAATGTAATTTAACCGAAGAGGAAGCACTAAAGTTATACTCGGATTATTATGCCGAACATCCTTTTACGCATGTTACAATTCGCGATATTGATTTAAAGCAGGTGGTAAACACCAACAAATGCTTTATCCAAATCAAAAAACACGGCAACAAAATTTTCGTTATCAGCATTATGGACAACCTGCTAAAAGGCGCATCCGGACAAGCAGTACAAAACATGAATTTGATGTTTGGTTTGGAAGAAACCGCAGGGCTAAAATTGAAGGCCAATGCGTTTTAAGGTGAAAGGCGAAGGGTTGAAAGGTAAAAGGCAGAAATCAACTTCACACAAAAACAGGTGATAAAAACAGTATGAGAGATTACAAAAAATTAGATGTATGGTCGAAAGGCCATCAACTTACATTGTTTATTTATAAAGAAGTTTTGCCCAAAATGCCTGTCGAAGAAAAGTTTGCTTTGACCAGTCAACTACGCCGTTCTACTTATTCTATACCTTTAAATATTGCTGAAGGTTGCGGCAAAAATACCAATAAAGATTTTGTTCATTATTTAGATATTGCTTTAGGTTCTGCAAACGAAGTTGAATATACTTGCCTGTTAATCTTTGATCTTTCATATATTTTACCTGCCCTTCATGATGCAATCAATAAATCAGTAAATGAAGTGAAAGCAATGCTGATTTCTTTTATCAAATATTTACGCGCCAATTAGCAAATTTGCTTTTCACCTTTATCCTTTTACCTCAATACCTTTTACCTTTAAAACATGAAACCATTTGACGTTTACCCAATCAACCACATAAATATTGTTCGCGGACAAGGCAGTTTAGTTTGGGACGATCAAGGCCAGGAATACTTGGATTTATACGGCGGCCACGCGGTAATTTCTATCGGCCACACGCATCCGCATTATGTGGAGCGATTGGAAAACCAGTTGCACCAGTTGGGTTTTTATAGTAATTCCATCGAAATTCCTATCCAAAAAGAGTTTGCAGAAAAATTAGGAAAAGTTTCCGGTCGGGAAGATTACCAATTGTTTCTATGCAATTCTGGTGCAGAAGCAAACGAAAACGCGTTGAAACTGGCTTCCTTTTACAATGGCAGGAAGAAAGTAATTGCATTTAGGAAAGCCTTTCATGGCCGTACTTCTCTGGCGGTTTCGGTTACCGATAATCCTAAAATTGTTGCGCCGGTAAATGAAACGGATAACGTTATTTTTTTGCCTTGGAATGATGAAGCTGCTTTAGAACAGGCTTTTGCAGAAAATGAAATTTCTTCGGTGATTATTGAAGGCATCCAAGGCGTTGGTGGAATCCAAGTTGCTGCGGAAAGTTTTCTGCAAAAAATCCGTTCGCTTTGCAATCATTATAGTGCTGTTTTTATTGCCGATTCTGTACAGTGCGGTTACGGCCGTACCGGTAAATTTTACTCGCATGATTTTGCTGGCGTTGATGCCGATATTTATACGATGGCCAAAGGCATGGGCAATGGTTTCCCGATTGGCGGCATTTCGATTTCGCCCAAAATAAAACCGGTTTATTACATGCTCGGAACAACTTTTGGCGGAAACCATTTGGCTTGCGCTGCCGGTTTAGCGGTTTTAGAAGTAATGGAACAGGATAACCTGATGCAAAATGCAGCCGAAGTTGGCAGTTATTTAATCGAAGAACTCCGCAAATTTGAGCAGGTAAAAGAAGTACGCGGCCGTGGTTTGATGATCGGGATTGATTTGCCGGATACGTTGGCACATGTTAAAGCGGAACTTTTATTTAAATACCATATTTTTACAGGAGAAGCCAAACCAAACGTGATCCGTTTGCTGCCTGCTTTAAATTTGACTAAAGCTCATGCTGACCGTTTTTTGGAAGCTTTTAGTTTGGCAATGAAAAATGCACCGGTTGCGGTTTTTAATCCTTCCATGTAAAAAATTCTAAAAAAACACCGGTAAAAGAAGCATCTTGTCATTTCGACCAACGGGAGAAATCTTCTTCAAAGCAGAAAGTATGCTTCTTTTATCACCTTAAAATAACTAACGCTTCAAAGAAGATTCCTCCTATCGTCGGAATGACAGAACGCATAATTCAACCCAAATAAAAAGCCTTTCAATACAACTTCCATGAAACTCTTCTCCTCTGTAAACGATGTTGCCAATATAAATGCACTGGTAAAAGAAGCATTGGATTTGAAAAAAGATCCGTTCGCTTTGCAGCATTTGGGGAAGAACAAAACGCTGGGTTTGGTTTTCCTCAACCCAAGTTTGCGCACACGCATGAGCACGCAAAAAGCGGCCATGAATTTGGGCATGAACGTAATGGTTTTGAACATTGATAAAGAAGGCTGGGCCTTGGAGTTGCGCGATGGCGTAAAAATGGACGGCACAACGGTAGAACATATTCGTGAAGCGGCAGCGGTGATGGGACAATATGTTGATATTCTCGGTTTGCGTTCTTTCCCAGGATTGAAAGACCGGGAAGAAGATTACAGCGAGGTTATTTTTAACAAGTTTGTAGAATTATGCGGAGTCCCGGTAGTGAGTTTGGAATCGGCAACGCGGCATCCGTTGCAAAGCCTGGCTGATTTAGTTACGATTGAAGAACTGAAAACCAAGCCTCGCCCAAAAGTAGTTTTAACCTGGGCACCGCACGTAAAAGCATTGCCGCAAGCTGTTCCGAATTCGTTTTCGGAATGGATGTGCAAAGCAGATGTTGATTTTACCATCACGCATCCGGCTGGTTTAGAGCTTTCTGCGGAATTTACAAAAGGCGCAACGATCACCCACAACCAAAACGAGGCTTTGCAGGATGCGGATTTTATCTACGTCAAAAACTGGTCGGCTTTTGAGCCTTATGGCAAAGTGATCCCGGGAAATGAAGATTGGATGATGACGAATGAAAAGCTCAAAAACACCAATAACGCCAAAGTGATGCACTGTTTGCCCGTCCGCCGCGACCTGGAACTGTCTGCAGAAATACTGAACGGGCCAAATTCTATCGTGATAAAAGAAGCAGCCAACCGCGAATGGGCGGCACAAGCGGTTTTAAAACGGATGCTGGAAACGATGTAACTAAGCTGGGTTTGGCATAGGCAACGGTGCTTCTTTTACAAAATAATTGGCGACTTTATTTAAAGTAAGCCCTTGAACTACAATCGAAAAAATAACGATAAAGTAGCAGCTTGCCACGACGATTTCTTTGCATTTATTGTTTGGGATGGAAAGTGCCAATGCAATTGATATTCCGCCACGAACGCCAGCCCAAGTCAATATTCCGATGTTGTTGTAATTGATGTCCAAAGTTCTCCGCAGAAAAACGATCGGCACAAAAACACTCAGGATTCTGGCGATGGTAATAACCAGGATCGCGGCCATACAAACCAGCCAGTAAGCACTTAAAAACGGCATCATCACGATTTGTAAACCAATCATCACAAATAAAACTGTGTTCAACAACTCGTCTATCAGCGTCCAAAACCTTTCTAAAAATTCGTTCATCCTCCCCGAAGGGTCTTTGCCAAAACTTAAATTGCCCACCAGCAAACCAGCCGCTATTTCGGCCAGGGGAATAGAAAAATGAAATTTGTTGGCCAGAACAGAAATGCCCATCACCAAAGCAAGCGAAACAATCACCAGCGTTTGAAAATCATCCACTTTGCGCATTAATTTATAGGCAATAAAAGCCAGGGAACCGCCCAATAAAATCCCGCCAAAAACTTCCCTGACAAATAAAACTGCAATTCCGGTGGAGTGGACTTGGCCAGACTGCGTAATATATTCTAAAATACTGATAAAAAGTATCGGGCCGATGCCATCGTTAAACAAGGATTCGCCGGTGATGATTGTTTCTAAATTTTTCGGTATTTTAGATGTCCTCAATATCGCAGAAACGGCCACCGGGTCTGTTGGCGAAATGAGCGCGCCAAAAAGCAGGCAATAGCTTAAAGGGATTTCAACTTTAATCAAAATTGTAAACCAGTTAAACAATATCCCGAAAACAAAAGTAGAAAGCACCACGCCCAAAGTGCTTAAAATAAACACTGGCCGCATTTGCTTTTTCAGGTCGTTCCAGTTAAAACGGAGCGAACCGGCAAAAAGCAGAAAGCCGAGCATGGTGTATAAAAGCGTTTGCGAAAAATTAATTTTGTTGTTAAACCCGGTGATGGTTTTGAACATACCCGGAAAAACTTTGCCGATAAAAATAGCAATCACAGAAACCGCAACGGCAATACTGATGACACCGATTGCGCCGGGCAATTTAAAAAAGCGGGCGTTAACAAACGAAAAAACAGCGCTTACAACAACCAGTATTGTTATCACCACAAATGAATCCATCAACAAAGATACTGAAAGGAGGCAAAGGCATGTTGTTTATCGGTATGGCAGAGGTGGTTTTCAAAAAACCCATTTTATAACCTCAACGCAAACAATCTGCGGTTTCGATGCTTCTTTTATGGCAATAAATTTTAAACTTAAACCAGCAAAAAATGATAGATCCTAAAGACGAAGTTTTCCGCGACCTGGACGACCAGGGCAGGGAAGATGATAACAACCGCAGCCATTTTGACGCCGGTTTTTTGGGCGACGAAGAGCAGGACACAGAAAGCGGCAATGTAGTTGTTGAACATGAAGAAGGACACCAAATACCAAAAGCCATGACGATAGAACAAGAAGGCGAAAAGCCTTGGGAAAACATTAGCGGAAGCACAAACCTAACCGAAGAACAACTGGAAGAAGTGCCTTCGCCATCAACCAATACACCAGAAGAAGACGCTGCAACTTTACAACCTGAAACGGAAGGCGCCGGTTACCGCGAAGAGCCAGACCAGGCAAAAGTAGGCGGAGAAGAATAAACCCGTTTTTTTTCTGATTCAAAAGATGTTTAAACTTTTTTTAAGTTGATGCTTCTTTTACCCTATAAAAATTGGTGCATACATTCAGCCTGAACAAACCAGAAACCAGGGCATACCAATTTTTGTAGGGTAAAAGAAGCATTGTGCAAAATACAAAAGAATAAGTTTAAACAGGTTTTAGCTAAAAACGCAATTGGCCACAATGTGGCTTGTTGCGTTTTTTTGTTTCCGATTTGTATCTTTGAGCACAAACCCGAACAGAATTTACCTTGCTATGCTGGTTTTACTTATTTCGATATTAACCCCACCAAACCGGTAAATGCCAAGCATAGACGAGATTAAAAAACCGATAGCTGCCGAAATTGATGTTTTTGAAGACAAGTTCAAAGCTTCAATGCACAGTTCGGTTCCGCTGCTCGACCGCATCACCCATTATATTGTCAAAAGAAAAGGCAAGCAAATCAGGCCGATGTTTGTGTTTTTTAGTGCCGGTTTGTGCGGCGGGATCAATGAATCCACGCATCGCGGTGCAGCCTTGGTTGAACTGCTGCACACGGCCACTCTGGTGCATGATGATGTGGTTGACAATTCCTATCAGCGGCGCGGTTTCTTTTCCATCAATGCTTTGTGGAAAAACAAAATTGCGGTTTTGGTTGGCGATTATCTGTTATCAAAAGGCTTGCTGCTTTCGCTGGACAACAATGATTTTTCACTGCTAAAAATAGTATCCGAAGCGGTAAAACAAATGAGCGAAGGCGAACTGTTGCAGATCGAGAAAGTGCGGAAAATGGATGTGGGCGAACCGATTTATTACGAAGTGATCCGCCAGAAAACAGCTTCTTTAATTGCTTCGTGCTGTGCCTGCGGCGCAGCTTCGGCCGGTGCAGATGCAGAAACGGTTGAACGGATGCGGCTTTTTGGGGAGAAGATTGGCATTGCTTTCCAGATCAAGGACGATATGTTTGATTTCGGTTTGGACGATGTAGGCAAACCTTTGGGCATTGATATCAAGGAGAAAAAGATTACGCTTCCGTTGATTTATGCCTTAAACAAAGCATCAAAAACCGATCGGCGAAACATCATCAACCTTGTTAAAAACCACAACGAAGAACCCAAAAAAGTAGCCGAAATTATTGATTTTGTAAAAGGTTCCGGCGGTTTGGCTTATGCTTCAACCCAAATGGCAAAATACCAGGAAGAAGCTTTTGCGATTTTAAACACTTTCCCTCCAAATGAATTTCGGACTGGTTTGGAGCAACTGGTACGTTTCACGACCGAGCGTAAAAAATAGGTGGTAAAAGAAGTATGGCAAGTTTTACATATAGTATTTGAATTATTTAAAAGGTACGAACTTTTATCAAGTATTCCAATAAATTAAAATACGGGTTGTCTTATGCGTCTAAAACAATATCTATTGTTCCGGGTGCCACTTTTAATTTTGATGTATTAAAATGCTTTTTAAGTTGTAAAAGCGGCAATTCAAAAAACTTGTAAGAAAATATTGAAATAAGCATTAATGAAATAAAATTTTCAGCAATCATTACATAGTTATAAACTCCGGCACTTAGCGATATATGTAAAAACTTGTATAAGATAATGTTAGTAGGATGATAGGTGTAATAAGGAATGATCAAATGGTAAAGGTAAATTCCGTAACTAATTTTACCAACACGCATCAGAATTTTGTTCTCCAGCAAAAACGCAAATAAATACCATTTTTCATCTTTTCTTACAACAAAGAAGGTAATAACCCACACAGTTATAAAGGAAATTAAAATTCTGCTTTTACACATTGTCATTAATGCCCTTACAATTGGACTTTTAATATAATTTGACAGGTGAAAGATAATCTGAGCTAAGATGATCGTAAAGCTTAAAATAGCAACATAACAAACAATTTTATAAAAAGCAGGAAGCTTTTTTGGCTTTATAATGGTTATCCAGGAAAGCAGGGCACCTATTGCAAGGAAGCCAAAGCAATTGGTCGTTAAAACCATAGAAAACTCGTTCAACGGTGCAGTAATACATTGGCTAATAATGCTAATACCCACACACAGCAAAATTAAATGCGGCAAAAATTTCTTGTTAATATATAATACAAGCAACGGCCATAAAAAATAAAACTGCTCTTCTACAGACATAGTCCATAAATGTGTAAGTGCAGGCCATTCCTTTATTTTATAGATGTAAATATTAGAAATAAACATTAAGAAATAGTTGTAATTAATAGGATCGTTAGAGGGTTGAGTAAAATACCAAATTGCAATTACTAAAAAATAACCTGGAAAAACCCGAATAGCGCGCTTAAAAAAGAAGTTCTTGAAAAGTGTAATCTTATTAATGTTAAGAACTTCTGCACGTTTCCTATCCTTTAATAAAATACTTGTGATTAAAAAGCCGCTGATAACAAAGAATATAGTAGGTGCATCAAAGCCTGAAGCAACAGATTGCAATAAAGAATTTTTAGGGAACCAATGCGTTACAATAACAGTGGATATAGCCAGTGCTCTCAGACTGTCCAACTCCTTGATATACTTCATTAATAAATTTGTTAAGCTTAGTGTCTTCTACCTCCTTTCTTACGGTAACAGAAATCAAATTGTTACCTGAATATTCATAATTGATAAAATAGAATCTACATATTCGCGGTTATTGGCCAGGCGCGGCACTTTGTGCTGGCCGCCCAGTTTGCCTTTTTGTTTGAGCCATTTGTAAAATGTACCGTCGGCAGCAATATGGACAAGCGGCCTTTTTAAAGCCATATCTTTAAACCGTTTGGCGTCATAATCCGAGTTTACTTTGCGCAGGGTTTCGTCCAGCAGATCCACAAAACGCTCAAATTCGTCCGGCTGCTTTTCAAACTCGATGATCCATTCGTGCCCGCCGGCCTTGTTTCCGTCAAAATAAAGTGGTGCTGCGGTGTACTCGCGGATGATGGCACCGGTTTGCGTACATGCTTCTTTTAAAGCCCTTTCGCTGTTATCAATAATCACTTCTTCGCCAAAAGCATTGATAAAGTGTTTGGTGCGGCCGGTGATGCGGATGCGAAAAGGCGAAAGCGACGTAAACTGAACCGTATCGCCAATCATGTACCGCCACAAACCGGAATTGGTAGAAATGATCAAAGCATAGTTTTTACCGGTTTCAACCTCATGCAACAGCAGCGTTTTCGGGTCATCATCAAACAAATTTTCAATTGGCAAAAATTCGTAAAACACGCCATAATCCAGCATCAGCAGCATTTCTTCCGAATCCGACTGGTCCTGAATCCCAAAAAACCCTTCCGAAGCGTTGTACGTTTCCATGTAATACATTGCATCGCTTGGAACCAGCTTTTTAAAATGATCGCGGTAAGGCGTAAAAGAAACGGCACCATGAACGTATAGTTCAAGGTTTGGCCAGATTTCCAACAAGTTGTCTTTCCCGGTCAGTTCCAACAAACGTTTTGCCAGCACAATGTTCCAAGTTGGCACGCCGCTGATTGCTGTAACATTAACCAATTTGGTGATGTTAGCAATCTTTTCAATCTTCTCTTCATAGTTCTCAATCAGCGTAATGGCCAATTCCGGCGTTCGGTAAAACTCAGCCCAAAGCGGTAAATTTTTTAGGAGAACGGCAGAAAGATCGCCATAAAAAGAGTCCGTATTTAATTGGTTAATTTGATGGCTTCCGCCTAAAACTAATGTTTTACCAGTAAATAATTTGGCTTCCGGGCGGTTGTTGCAATACAGCGTGATCATGTCTTTGCCACCTTTAAAATGGCATTCTTCCATCGCTTCTTCACTTACCGGAATAAATTTGCTGCGATCACTTGTGGTGCCGGATGACTTGGCAAACCATTTAATTTCCGAAGGCCAAAGCACATTTTGCTCGCCTTTCATCATCCGCTCGATGTAAGGTTTTAAAGTATCATAAGTTTGAATCGGGAAACGCTGCCGGAAATCATTTGCATTTTCGATACTTTTATAACCGTACTTTTTGCCCCATTCGGTATTTTCTGCGCTGGTAATTAAGTTTTCAAACCATTCTTCCTGCACCTCATTTGGATATTTGATAAAAAGCTCGATCTGGTGCATCCGCTTTTTCATGATCCAGGTAACTAATGAATTGATGAAAGTCATAGGGCTTTAGGCGAAAGTTTTTCTTTTTAAAACGAAGTTAGAACCCAGATATAATTTGCGTACAATCGGGTCTTCTGCCAACACTTCCGGTTCGCCATAACGCAAAATCTTGCCTTCAAAAAGCAGGTAAGCGCGGTCTGTAATGGATAAAGTTTCCTGCACGTTGTGGTCGGTAATCAAAATCCCGATGTTGCGCGTTCGTAATTTGGCTACCATAAATTGAATTTCTTCCACCGCAATCGGATCAACGCCGGCAAAAGGTTCGTCCAGCAAAATAAACTTAGGTTCGGCAGCCAAAGCGCGGGCAATCTCAGTCCGGCGGCGTTCTCCGCCCGAAAGCAAATCGCCGCGGTTTTTACGCACTTTTTGCAAACTAAATTCGTCAATCAGTTCTTCCAGCTTGTCTTTTTGTTCGGCTTGGTTCATTTTGCCCATTTCCAACACGGCTTTGATGTTGTCTTCTACCGAAAGTTTGCGAAAAACAGAAGCTTCCTGCGCCAGATAACCAATGCCTTTTTGTGCGCGTCGGTACATCGGCGCATCGGTTATGTCTTCGTCTTCCAGAAAAATCTTTCCTTCGTTTGGTTTGATCAAACCAACAATCATATAAAAAGAAGTGGTTTTTCCGGCACCGTTTGGGCCAAGCAAACCTACAATTTCGCCTTGCTGCACATCAAAAGTAACATCGTTTACAACGGTGCGCTGCTTGTATTTTTTAATTAAATTTTCTGCCCTTAAAATCATTTTTTATGCTGATGTTGTATCTTCAAACCGAATCCCTTTTACATTCAATTGCAAAGTTTTCTGTTCGCGCCAAACGTTTTCTTCGATGGTATAACAAATATCAAACGGCATACTGTTTTTAATGGCATAAATATAGTCGCCCATACCAAAACCAATACAGTTAAAAATTGCAGAACCCTCCTGCACTACGCAAAGTTTAAGGTGTTTTTCGCCCACCAGGTTTATATTGCCGCTAACATACACATTTTTAGTTACGAAAACAGGCGTCATATTTTCCGGGCCGAAAGGCGCAAACTGCTTTAAAATCCGTAGAAAACGCGGTGTAATGTGGTTTAATTTGATTTCAGCATCAATCCTGATCCGTTGCACCAATTGTTCTTCTGTAATTACCGAAGCTACAATTTCCTCAAAACGTTCGCTAAACGCTGTTACGTTTTCGGGCAGCAAAGTTAAACCGGCGGCATATTTATGTCCGCCAAACTGCAACAGTAAATCGCTGCAGCCGCACAAAGCTTCGTACAAATCAAAACCGTAAACAGAACGCGCAGAACCGGTAACGTGGCCATTGCTTTTGGTCAATACAACGGTTGGCCGGTAATATTTTTCGGTTAAGCGCGAAGCCACAATTCCAATCACGCCTTTGTGCCAGTTTTCCTGAAAAACCACGGTAGAACGGCGGTTGATGAGCAGCGGGTTTTGATCAATCATATTCAAAGCCTGGCCGGTAATGCTCAGGTCATGCTCTTTTCGTTCGGTATTTTTCAGGTTGATGGATTCGCCGAAATCAGAAGCCGAAACCGAACAATCCGCAATCAACAAGTTAACCGCGTGTTTGGCATCATCAATCCGCCCGGCGGCATTGATGCGCGGGCCGATGGTAAAAACGAGATCAGAAACAGTATAATTTTCCGCTTTTCCGGCAACATTCATCAAAGCTTTTAAACCAATGGAAGGATTGGTGTTGATTTTTTCGAGGCCAAAAGCCGTAAGCGTGCGGTTTTCGCCGTTAATGTGGACGAGATCACAAGCAATACTGACGGCAACCAAATCCAAGTAACAATTGACTTCTTCAAACGGAGTATCATTTTTTTCGGCATAAGCCTGAATCAGTTTAAAACCAATACCGCAGCCAGAAAGCTCTTTGTAAGGATAACCGCAATCGCTTCTTTTCGGATCTAAAACGGCAACGGCTTGCGGCAGTTCTTCGCCTGGCAAATGGTGGTCGCAGATGATAAAGTCAATGCTTCTTTTACCGGCATAAATTACTTTTTCTACGGATTTGATACCGCAATCCAAAGCAATAATCAAACTGAAATTATGCTCGGCAGCAAAATCAATCCCGGCGGTAGAAATGCCGTAACCTTCCGTGTATCGGTTCGGAATATAAAAGAAAATGTTTTTGTAACGCTTCTTAAAAAACTGATACACAACAGAAACGGCCGTGGTTCCGTCCACATCGTAATCACCATAAATCAATATTTTTTCGTTGTTGCTGATAGCTTTTTCAATCCGAAGCACGGCTTTTTCCATATCCTGCATTAAAAACGGATCGTGCAAATGGCCTAAATCCGGCCTGAAAAAGTATCTGGCTTCTTCAAAAGTAGTAACGCCGCGCTGCACCAGCAGGTTGCTCAGCACTTCGTCAATTTGCAAAGCCTCTGCCAAAGCCAAAACCTGTTCGCGGTTTCCCTCCTGCTCCAAAACCCATCGCTTTTGCATATCTTTAAAAAAGTTTAAACAGTAAAGATAGTTATTGACTTATCATTAAATAAGTTTAAACTGATTTTAGCATTGCTATGAATATTTATGCGTTGGGCGAAGGTTCTTTTTCTGTTGATTCTACCAAAAAGTTTGTCCCTTTTAACCCGCTTACCGATAGCCCTACAGACCGAAAAGGCTCTATTTTCATCCACGTTCAGCCGTTTTTACTCAAAACCGAACACGATTTAATTTTGATGGATGCCGGTTTAGGTTTCAAAAACCCGAACGGCGAACTGATGCTACATGATAACATCAGAAACGCTGGTTTTGAACCGGAAGATGTTACGCTGATTTTAATGTCGCACCTGCATTACGACCATACCGGTGGCCTGGTGGTAGAACGAAACGGAAGAATGGAGCCGTCTTTTCCGGATGCCGAACACATCATCCAGCGCGGCGAATGGGAGTTTGCTTTTTCCGGAAAATCATCTTCTTACCGGCAACCGATCTTTGAAGTGCTGCAACAATCAGTTAACGTAACTTTGGTGGAAGGTAGCGGCAATTTCAGGAACGGAATTACTTACGAACTGACTGGTGGCCATTGCCCGTTTCACCAGGTTTTTAAAATCGAGTCAGCGGGAGAAATTTATTTTTTTGGCGGCGATGTTTTGCCGGAACCAGAACAATTGATCAGAAAGTTTGCTGCAAAATATGATTTTGACGGAAAAAAATCAATGGAACTGCGCGAACGTTTTGGAAAACAAGCCGCCGAAGAAAATTGGATATGCTGTTTTTACCATGCAAAAAACCTTGCCATTGGCAAGGTTACAGACAATAACGGGTTTTCGGTAAAAACGCTGGACAGTTAGCCGGCGTGTACTTTTACGCCACCAAATACTTCTTTTATAGACTCTATGTTGAGCGGTTTGGATATAAAGTTGGCTACAGAACTAAATGACCTGGCTTTTTCAATATCATTACTAAAAACAGACGAGGACAAGATGTAAATCGTAATCCTTTTATCGGGGTCTAAATTTGAGGATTTATATTCCTCCAGAAATTCCCAGCCATTCATAATCGGCATATTAATGTCCAGCAAAATATAATCAGGAACTTGCTCCGGATGGTTATTAAATATATCCTTTAACCGGTTTATTGCCAGACGGCCATTCAAGTAAGTTGAAATCTCTGCATCGGCAAATCCCTTCCTGATCAGTTTAACGGTAATGAAATTATTTATCTCATCATCGTCAACCAGCATAATATTGACAGGCTTCTGATTCACATTCATATAAGTTTGTACGAAAGTAAAAGCATGAAAGTTCGGTACATGCATAATAAATTTTTTAGCACCTTAATAAAATTACAATCTCAAGCGGCACAAAACGATTTTCTTTAGACTATAGAGAAATAACGTGCGCTTAATATCCTATAAAAGACATTAATACTGTTACGCTGAAATTAGAAAAGCAGATTTTTTTGTAATTCTAAATGACTTTTACACTACAATTATACATTTATTCGGTCAAACTTTCTTCAAAAGCATAACTTTCCAAAGGAGGGCATGCACAAATTAAAGTACGGTCGCCGTGTGTATCGTTTACACGACCTACAGAAGGCCAAAATTTAAAAGCAGCAACATAAGGCAGCGGGAAAGCTGCTTTTTGCCGTGTGTATGGATGCTCCCACTCGTTATCTGTAACAACGGCAGCTGTATGCGGGGCATTTTTTAGCGGGTTATTTGCTTTATCAGAAATACCGTTTGCCACATCTTCAATTTCGTTCCGGATAGAAACCATCGCATCACAAAACCGGTCAAGTTCGTGTTTAGGTTCTGATTCTGTCGGCTCCACCATCACCGTTCCGGCAACCGGGAAAGAAACCGTTGGCGCATGGAAACCGTAATCTATCAACCGTTTGGCAATATCCGTTACTTCGATACCAAAATTTTTGAAAGCGCGACAATCCAGAATCATTTCGTGCGCGCATCTTCCGTTTGCCCCGGCATACAAAACCGGATAATATTTTTCTAAACGGGATTTAATATAATTGGCGTTTAAAATAGCATAACGGGTAGCATTGGTTAAACCTTCGCTGCCCATCATGGCAATATAAGCATGAGAAATCAGCAAGATAGAAGCCGAACCCCAAGGAGCTGCCGAAACTGCCGGAATAGATTTTCCCTGTTCGATATCAACCATGGCATGTCCCGGTAAAAACTGAACCAAGTGTTTAGCTACGCCAATCGGGCCCATGCCCGGGCCGCCGCCGCCATGCGGAATGCAAAAAGTTTTATGCAGGTTGAGGTGGCAAACATCGGCACCAATATTGGCCGGACTGGTTAAACCAACTTGTGCATTCATGTTGGCACCATCCATGTAAACCTGGCCGCCGTGCTGATGGATAATATCGCAAATTTCGATGATAGATTCTTCAAAAACGCCGTGGGTTGAAGGATACGTAACCATCAAACAAGAAAGTTCATTGCGGTATTGTTCGGCTTTCGCTTTCAAATCTGCAACGTCAATGTTTCCGTTGTCATCACATTTTACCACGATGATTTTCATGCCGGCCATGGCTGCCGAAGCCGGATTGGTTCCATGTGCCGAAGAAGGGATCAATGCAATATTTCGATGGTGGTCGCCATTGGCATGATGGTAGGCGCGAATCACCAGTAAACCAGCATATTCGCCTTGTGCACCGGCATTTGGCTGCAAACTCATCGCCGCAAACCCGGTGATTTCATTCAGCCATTGGTTCAGTTCATCAAAAATCTGCATGTAACCGCCCACTTGGTCAGTTGGTGCAAACGGATGCATTTTGCTAAATTCCGGCCAAGTAACCGGAACCATTTCTGTAGTTGCATTCAACTTCATAGTACACGAACCCAACGGAATCATCGAATTGCATAAAGAAAGATCTTTTGCTTCCAGCGATTTGATATAACGCAGCATTTCGTGTTCAGAATGATGCGTGTTAAAAACCGGATGGTTTAAAAATTCAGAAGTGCGCTGCAATTCCGTTGGAACCGGCGTTTGCAATGCTTCTTTTATCGCATCAAAATTGGTATCGGCCAAAGTTTTTCCTTTGGCTTTGGCAAAGATTTTAACGATGGTTTGGATATCTTCCGCAGCAGTCGTTTCATCCAAAGCAATCGAAACCAGCGAACCTTGATAATAAAAGTTCATTTCCTGGTTCAAGGCTTCGGAATGAATTGTATCAACAATTTGCCCGGTTTCAAAAGTCAGTGTATCAAAATAAACTTCATTTTGGTGTTGGTAACCTAAAGCTTTTAACGATTCGGACAGCAAAACGGTTAAACCATGAATGCGTTCTGCAATCAATTTTAAACCTTCGGCACCATGATAAGCGGCATACATTCCGGCCATTATCGCTAACAAAGCCTGCGCCGTACAAATATTGGAAGTTGCTTTGTCCCTACGAATGTGCTGCTCGCGGGTTTGCAAAGCCATACGCAAAGCATAATTGCCAGCATTATCAATCGTTACGCCGATGATACGGCCGGGAATGCTTCTTTTATAGGCATCTTTTGTGGCAAAAAAAGCAGCGTGCGGGCCACCAAAACCCATCGGCACACCAAAACGCTGCGTTGTGCCAACCACTACATCTGCGCCCCACTCGCCCGGAGGCGTGAGCAAAACCAAGCTCATCAAATCAGCAACAACAGTTAGTTTTATATTTTTTTGGTGAAGGGAATCGGCAAAGTTGCGGTAATCGTAAACCTCACCGTTTGAGGCCGGATATTGAATGATCGCACCAAAAAAGCTATCATCCAACTCAGCAGTTTCATGATTACCGATCACCAATTCCAAATCCAAAGGTTGAGAACGGGTTTTTAAAATATCAATCGTTTGCGGGAAAACTTCCGCAGAAACAAAAAACTTTTTGGCTTTGGCATTTTTACGCAAACTGTATTGCATAAACATCGCTTCGGCAGCGGCCGTGCCTTCATCCAACAAAGAAGCATTGGCAATTTCCATTCCGGTCAAATCAATCACCATCGTTTGGAAATTGAGCAAAGCCTGCAAACGGCCTTGCGCAATCTCGGCCTGGTAAGGTGTGTATTGCGTGTACCAGCCCGGGTTTTCCAAAATGTTACGTTGGATAACGCCCGGAACGATCACATCGTAATAACCTTTTCCGATAAAACTTTTAAAGACTTTATTTTTTGAGGCCGTAATTTTTAAGCTGTTTAGATAATCAAATTCGCTTTTGGCAGGAGGCAAATTGAGCGGATTTTTAAGTCTGATTGCGGCTGGAACGGTTTGATCGATCAGTTCATCAACCGATACTACACCAATTTGATGTAGCATTGCGTCGGTTTCTGGCTGATCCGGGGCGATATGACGATGTTGAAATTTTTCCTGGTAATTGATATTTAACTTCATGTAGTTTGCTGGATGAATTTAAGGCGCAAAGGTAAGGCTTTGGGTTTTGACGGTCAATGTTTTGTGCAATCGTTACAGGAGATTTACATAAAGTTTTGGAATGCTTCTTTTAGCACTGTTTTTTCAGATTGGTAAAAAAGCGAAAACCTGCTGCAGTGATTTTTGCACGATAAAAGAAGCATCAACAACGGAAATTGCTTTACGCCAAACACCGCTTGTACATCTGTATCGTGTTTTCCAAACCCAAATACAAAGCATCCGCAATTAAAGCATGGCCAATACTAACTTCCAGCAAACCGGGAATATTTTGGGCGAAGTATTTTAAATTGTGCAAATCCAAATCGTGGCCAGCGTTTAAACCTAAACCTAATTCAACTGCTTTTTCGGCAGCTTTTATGTAAGGTGCAATCGCTTGTTCTTTGTTTTGATGATAATTAGCAGCATAACTTTCAGTGTACAATTCGATTCTGTCTGTTCCGGTGGTTGCGGCCGCTTCTACCATTTCTACAACAGGATCAACAAAAATAGAAACACGGATATTTTCTGCCTTAAAAACAGCAATAATTTGTTTTAGATAATCCTGGTTTTTGATCGTGTCCCAACCGTGGTTGGAAGTGATCTGCCCTAAAACATCGGGAACCAAAGTAACTTGTGCCGGTTTATTGGCCAGCACCAAATCCACAAATTTCTGTTCCTGGCAGTTGCCTTCGATGTTAAATTCAGTCGCAATAACTTTTTTTAAATCGAAAACATCCTGGTAACGGATATGCCTTTCATCAGGCCGGGGATGAACGGTAATTCCTTCGGCACCAAAACGTTCGCAATCCAAAGCTACTTTTACCAAATCTGGGTTATTGCCGCCGCGCGAATTGCGCAGGGTTGCGATTTTATTGATGTTTACGGAAAGATGCGTCATGCTGGTAAAAGTAGGGAATTGGGGAAGATGTTTGGGGCAATGCTGTTTTTATCGGGTAAAAATTTGTATGATTTAGCTTATTTCAACCACTTATTCAATTTTTGTTTAGCTTCTTCCGTTGTTAAAGTTTCGCCTGCTGCTGACTGCTCAAGTCCTGTTTTTATTTTTTGAATCAGAAGAAGGCTATCTAACAAATCATCAAACGAAAAGCTTTCTGGCAATTCTTTAATAGTTTGAATTAACTGCTCTTTGTTTAACATAAATCAAATAAAATACAATATATATTGCTAATATCACGACAAGTTATAATTTATTTCAGCCCCGCCGTGTAATCCTGCTTCACACTAAATTTAAAATACTGGCTTCCTGCTTCGCCTGCTGCGGTGATGCCTTGTAATACGCCAATGTAATTTCCGGTTCTATCCGAAGTATAAAAGTTTATCTGTGTTTTTCCGTTTGCATTGGTAAAAACGGATGGCGACCAGTAAAGCACGTTTCTAAAATCGGGAAGCCGGCTGGCCATTTGCTGGCTGCTTTCGTACACGGGCGAATAAAATTCGCGCTCCAGTTGCATGCCTTCGTAATCCACAATAACCGCATGAGGGTCAAATTCGTACCCGCCCAAATCGCCTTTGTAAGTCGTTAGGTTTACTATTCCTTGAAACTCCGTTGACTGCCAAAAATATGGGCTTTTAACCAGTTCCAGCTTTCGTATTTTCAGCGGGTCTATCGCCATTACTTTATCCATGTTAAAAACCGGAACGCCATCCAGCATCACCAGCGGGTCTCCGCTTAACATTGCCTTTTCGCTGATAATCCTGATATGGAACCGCTTTTGCTGTTTTACCACAATCAATGATCTTATATATTCGCGCAAAACTTCTTCCATTGTGGTAAACCTGGTATAGTCATCCAATTTGTAGGGGAAAAATGATTTGCCGTAAAAAGAGCTGCTGTCAATTTTCGGATTGTAAAACTGCTTCAACTGATTCCCGGCATATAGGTTTTGGACTTGCATATCCAAACTCCGCGCTTTAAGTGCATTTTGCATTTGGCCGGTTAAAGTAAAAACCGGCAAAGTACTTTTGGAATATTTTTCGGAAAAAGGGCTTAAAATATCAATGCGGTAAGTGCTGTCTTTTTCTGTATTGGTTTGCACCACAATCTCTCCCGGACCGTAAAAATCTTTTGTATTGAAGATCAATTTCCCTGTCGAATCGCTTTTTGCAGTATATAGTTGTACACGTTTTCCCGGCACGGCAAAATAAGCAGTAATATTTTTTTCAGGTTGGTTGTTGGAAATACCGGTTAATTTTGCCGTAACCAAATGCCCGGTATATTCGGGAAGAAATGAAAATGAAGGCTGGAGACTTTTTAATATTTCTTCCCATTTAAACCTGCTCCAACCTTGCGAAAGCATTAAATTATCAATGGCTTGGTCTGCTTCTGCATCTTTATTTTTGAAATAATAATCCGGCGATTCGATGTTGCCTTTTAAATCCGAAGTGAGCCATAAATAATTAATTAGATCGCCTGGTTCTGTAGTTTGAAGCGAATCTATTTGATAAACCGACATAGACAAATCAGAAACCAAAGGCTGGCCTCGCAAATCTTTAACCGAAATAGCAACGTTAACCTTTTTTCTTACGCCATATTGTTCCTGATTTGGGTTAGAAGCGATTACAACTTTTTGTGCTGGCCGTTTAAAATAAAGCCTTTCGCAAACTGGTTTTCTGTCGCTGTTAAATACCGTTAAGTGAGATATGCCTTCGCCCAACAAAGCTTTGTCAATTAAAAATTTGGCCGTTCCGTTTACCAAAGCTGCACTTTGTATTGATTTAGAAGTACTTTTGGTATGCGCAAACAAATACACATCGCCATGTTCGGTATTGCTGTTTACCGTTACGGCTAATTGGTTTGCATTGTCTGCCAATTGCATCACATAACCCTGATCAAATATTGCAGGCAGTTCTTTTACAATTGGTTTGTTTTCTGCATCAACATAAATAACTGCTTTATAAACATCTTTTAAATTGGGCTTGAAACTAAAGTTGCCGATACCAAACTTTAAAGGCCGAAATTTTGCAATGGTATCGTTGTGTTGGTTTATAATTGCACCTCTAAAGTTTACACCTTTTCCATCCTCGCCCAAAACTTTAAATGCAATTTTGCTGGTTAAACCGTTAACTAAATTTCCGCCTTCCGGGAAAAACTGAATGTCATAAGTTGGCTTTGCTTTGTTTAAAGTTATTTCAGGAGATTTTAAAGGATTGATGATGGTTATATTTTTTTCAAAATAACTATCGGCGCTAAAATTTTTCATCCAATTGGTGTAAGCCCGCAACTTATAATTGCCGCTGTTTACAGAAACCGGAATGTAAACTGAACCATTTCCGCTGCCGGTTTCTTTTAAAGCAATTTTGGCTTGTATCACCGGGATTTGGTTATCGTCCAGCACTTCTACATAAGCTACTTTGCTGATATTGATCGGTTTATTGTTCCCAGCATCAACATTGTAAATTTTAAACCACAATATTTCGCCGGTTAAATAAGTGCTTTTATCGGTATGCACAAAGAGCTTTTCCTGGAAAGTGTTTTGCTGATAAGCCTCAAAACGGTTTTGAATTGTAGTGGCGGTTTGTGCATTACTTTCAAACGAAAGCAAAAGCACAATTACAAAACTGACTAAAATATTTTTTAACATATCTTTCAATTATTATCGCTAATTCCTTTTGTTCAGTTGGTTGCTGATGCTTCTTTTATCACCTAAAAAACATTAAAACTTTTATCACTTTTAAACACCAAAATTTGATGGGTAAAAGAAGCATTGTTACTTATCTTTATTTCCAGAATACAGGCTGTTTAACTGTTCCGCGAATTGTACAATCGGTACATTCAATGCTAGAACTGATGTAACCATCTATCATAGTACTTTTAGGATAGGAGAATGGATTCATCGGGATAAAAGTAGAGCCTATAGGAATAAGAAGTGCTGCCACATCTTTGACTTTAATAGAATCCATGCCGCAATTATAAGGATATGCAGGTTGCCAGCTCGGTGGCAAAGCATCGTTCGATATAAACACCCTTTTGCTTTTAACATTTGTAGCGCTGATAAACCCGATAACAGGTTCCGTAGGGTCGGCAGTATTGTGGATATTTCCGGAACTGGTAGAAGGTTGTGCATCAAATATACTTCCAAGCTGTTCGGTGTTTTTTTGCAGGTTTTGCCAATACAAATAGGCGTCTTTTGTTAAGCCATATTGTTTAAGCAAAATGCTGTATTTCATTTCAATTTTTTCGGATGTGGAAAGAATAGTTGTGATTGGGTTTTGATAGATCACATCCTGTTGCAGTTTCTCCGAAGAACCTAAAATGATGTTGCTTGATATATCGCTGCCGAAACAATAATAAAACATTTGGTCTGCCCTTCTTTGAACAATAGCAGTACCATTGGTAACGTAGCCCGAATAATACTTGGAATGAAACTTCCAGGTTTCTGCAAAATCCCAGCGGTAATATCGGGTATTGTTTTTAGGATTGTGGGTGTTGGCATAAATCTGCAACCCGTTTGAGGTTACATGATAACCAACACTATCTATTGCAGGTGTGGACGTAAATTGTACGTAGTCCGAAAAGTAAGTTTTCCCATTATTAGTTTGGATATGCAACCGGTATTTTTTCGTGCTGTCGAGGTTTAACGGGGCGCAAGTGTACTTTCCGCTGCTTGCTTCATTTAAGGGATAACTATTGCCCGACATATCTTCAACATTCAATTTTGCCTTGGTTTCAGCAGAAGATTTTGTATTTTGAGAGAGATTTACCGTGCGGCTAAGCTTGATAATGGTGGAGTCGGAATTGCCGTTAATTACACCTTCTACCACCAGATAACTATTGGGCGCATTTACTGCAGGAGGATTATAAGGCTTTTTACAACTAAGATTTAAACTTAGAATAAACAGCCATAAAAGAAGCATCTTACTTTTCATAAATTTAAAATCTGATGTTATAGTTTACAAAAGGAATTGGCTTTGCAAAAATGGACAGCTGGTAGCCATTGATCGCGCCGCCCTGCTCGGTAAAATAAGTTGAATAGGCATTTTGCCGGCCTGTTAAATTATAAACGCCAATTGTCCAGGAATTATGCGTGCGCTGATGCACTTTATGGTTGCCTTCGATGTTCATCGAAAAATCCATTCGGAAATAATCCGGGATACGGTATTGGTTCCGGTCCGAATAATAAACCCTTTCAGCTCCTGCATAATTATACTTGGCAATCGGCAAAGTAATCGGCCGGCCGGTACTGTAAGTGGCATTTAAAGAAAAACTGAAGCGGTGCGACAAACGGTAATTGCCGGTAAAGTTAAAATCGTGTGGTTTATCAAAATTTGCCGGATAATAATTGCCTTTGTTGATCAAATCTCCCGCATTCGGGTCGTCCTGTTTTAAAAAAGTACGTGAGTAAGTATAGCTCATCCAACCATTAAGTTTCCCTGCCGTTTTGCGCAGTAAAAATTCTGCGCCGTAAGCCTTTCCTTGTGTGTTGACCACATCTGTTTCCACATGATGGTTCAATACCAAGGTTGCGCCGCTTTTATAATCCAAGTAATCCTTCAACCTTTTATAATACACTTCCACAGAAAGCTCAATGGTATTTGCTTTTGCATTGTGGTATAAACCTAAAGAAACCTGGTCGCCGTATTGTGGTTTGATGTTCGGATCGCTTAACTTCCAAACATCGGTAGGCGAAATAGCTGTGGTGTTGGAAAGCAAATGAATGTATTGCCTCAACGTATTGTAACCTGCTTTGATGGAAGAATTATCGCCCAGATTATACCTTACCGAAGCCCTGATCTCCGGGCCATGATAAGTATTGATCACCTGGTTCTTTTTATAAGTCGTGCTGTCAATCAGGTTCACACTTTCCCTCGGCAAATTGGGCGCGTAATAATTAACCGTTTGCGGGCCAAGATAATTATACAAAGAATAACGCAAGCCGAAACTCACTAACAAATCAGGCGTAATGTCATACTTATCGCCCAAATACAAAGCGCTTTCTAAAGCCCGTTCTGCCGGTACAACATTTGGCACTACTAAAGATTTGCTTCCGTTTGGTTCAAAATCACCGGGATTGAGTTTGTACAAAATAGAGCCCAGCCCAAAATCAATCGTATTTTTTGGGTTGACGTAATAAGTAAAATCTGCTTTAAAATTAGTTTGGTTGATATCAAAACCCAGCTTATAAGCATTTACAGGATTATCGGAACTCGAAGTATTGTATTGGTAATGATCATTTCCTGCCGTAAAAACACTATAAAACTTATTGCTAAAATTATGCTTCCATTTGATGTTGACATTGCTGTTGCTGTAAGCATAAGCCGTATCGCTGTTTAACTTAAATTTATCGTTGCTGAGGTAACTGGTGATGTAAATATTATTCCGGTCGTTGATTTGGTGGCTGATATCCAGGTTCAAATCATAAAAAGAAGCCTGGCTGTGTTTGTAGTCTTCGGGCAACAACTTCAGCAACCAATCAGAATAAGTGGTGCGGCCGCCAAAAATAAAAGAAGTTTTATCCTTGATAATCGGCCCTTCAATATTTAATCTGCTGGTAAGCAAACCAATACCTGCCGAACCGGTAAACTTCTTCTTGTTTCCTTCGCGGTCGGTTACATCCAAAACAGAAGACAAACGGCCGCCGTATTTCTCCGGGATACTGCTTTTATACAACTGAACATCCTTCACAATATCAGGATTGAAAGCAGAGAAAAAACCAAAAAAATGCGCCGGGTTGTAAATGGTCGCATCGTTCAACAAGATCAGGTTTTGATCGGCAGCGCCGCCACGGACATTAAACCCCGTAGTCGCTTCCCCAACAGATTGCACGCCTGGCAGTGTCAAAATCACCCGCAACACATCGGCTTCCCCAAAAACTGCCGGCACTTGTTTGATCGCTTTTATATCCAGCCGGTTTACGCCCAATTCCCCGCTCCGTACATTGGCTACTTTTTCCGCAGAAATCCGTACTTCTTTTAACGAGGTAATTTGTTCCTGCATTTCAATATTCAACTTCCCGTTGCTGTACAACATAATTTGCCGCCGGGTATCACGCATGCCCAAACCCCGGATACTTAATGTTTGCCTGCCGCGCGGCAAAGTGAGGGAATAGTAACCAAACTGGTCCGTCGCAATTCCAATTTTAGAATCAACCACACGGATACTTGCACCAATAACCGCCTCGCCGGATTTAATGTCTTTTACATAACCGGCAAGCGTGGCCGTTCCCGATTTGATTTCGTTTGTTTTTATCCCGATTTCGTAAAGCTTGTTTTCTGTCGTTGCTTCCGGTATTTTTTTATCCTGATCGTTGGTATAATCTGTTATTGGAATTGTTTCATGCGGCACATCTCCTGCCTTTCCTTTAAAAAAACCGGCTGCAAGCGTTGTCTGTATTTCCCTTCCTTTCGTAAGGAAAACTTGCTGCTCAACGATGGCATAATGAAAATTTGTATTGCGAAAAGACCGATCTAAAATAGTTTGCAAAGGCACATTTACAACTTCCAAAGTAATTTTCAAACTGTCAAATTGCACTGGATTGTAATAAAAATGATAGCCGCTTTTTAATTCCAATTCAGCAACAAACTGTTCAATGTTGGCTCCATGAAAATTGACGCTAAAAGTTTTTGGCGGTTGTTGTGCAAACGCAACTTTTATAAGGATCAGCAGGAAAAAAACCAAGTAACATTTTTTCATATTAGTTTGATAATTGGTCGTAATAAGAAGCAATTTTTACCAATGCCTGTTCCGGGTCTGCTTTATATTTAATACGGTTATCGCTGATAAAAAGCTGGACTTGCTTTTTCTTATCTTGCAAAGCTTTCAAAATAGAAGATAGGCCGTTGATGTTATAATATTCCGTCCCTTTTTTCAGGTAAATTCCTTTTTTCCCTGGGCTAAAGTAACTTTCTAAATTTCCTGTTGTACCGGTCTGGATTGTTTTTGATGTTTTTGTTAAAACTTCTGTTTTCCCTTTGTACAATTGGTTGTAAATACCATTGCGGATGCCAGGATTGTTCAAACTATCCACATTAACAGCTACAAAATGATGGTCGGCTAAATTAAAATAATGCAATTTATCGTTCAATAAAATGTAACTGAAAGCTTTATTGTAATGTAGTACCACCACGCAATCTTTGTAAACATCGTACATCATCGGCACGTTGTTGTAGGTAACATCATCGTATTTTACTGATCCAAACTTCCAAACATTTACATCATCGTAATAAGCATTTCCTTTAATAAAAAAATTATACTGATCATATTCCGGCCCGTTGTACAACCTGGAATTTTCGCCGATGGCCGTAGTAAAATTTTGAATAACGCTGTTGATCTTTTGTTGCCCGGAAGAAGTATCCGGAACCAGGTTTTGCCCTTTTAAAGTTTCAACATAAACCATACTTATAAAAGATACGGCTATGAATTTTAAAATTTGACTGCTCATTTTTTAGGTAAATGGAGGTACGTAAGTTACTTAATATCTTTTAATAATCAAACACATCGGGCTTGTTTAAATTTTTCCTGATATAATGCCAATGCTTCTTTTACCGGTATAAAATTTGTCTTGTATTAGAAAAAGAGAGAAGACGTTCATTATCCCAAAACCACTTCTCCTGCTCTTGCGTTAAAAACATTTTAGCTAAAAAACCGAATGCCGTTCAAACTCAAACTCCTCGTTTTCCTCACCATTTTTATACCGGTAAAAGAAGCATCCGCCCAAATTTCAGCTTTTAAAGACATTCGCAATTATGAAACTTATTATGCCGAGGCCAGAAGAAATACCGAAAACTGGCTGGCCATCCGCCGTTTTGAGGGTTCGGGGAAAACCTGGCTTTTGATGGCAGAACCGCGGACAATGGCTACCAAAGTTGCCGAAGCCAATTTGTATGAACTGAAACCAACTACGCTTGCAGCAGCGCGGCAAACTTTCAAAAATACGGCTTATACCAATGCTTTAACGGCTGCCGAGAAGCAGTCTTCTACCATCCAGGATGCAGGGATTGTACAGGGAATGCCGAAAGAAACCGGGATTAGTTTAACGATTGACCTTTGCCCGTCTCATAAAACACTCGACCGCCGTATTTTTAACGATGTTTTTGCGGAATTTAACAAAGTGGAGCCGCACCCGCCGGTTGCCATTTCGGTTTCGGGTTTGTGGATGAAGGACCATGAAGCGGATTTGAACTGGCTGAAACAGCAGGAACTGGACGGCCATATTTTTATCACCTGGATCAACCATACTTATAACCACCGCGTTGACCCGAAAAAGCCGCTGAAAGAGAACTTTTTACTGGAACCTGGCACCAACATCAACTACGAAGTGCTGGAAACCGAGCAGGCGATGTTGCGCAATGGGTTGCTGCCGTCGGTGTTTTTTCGGTTCCCGGGATTGGTTTCGGATGCGAAATTATTGTACGAGATTACCGGTTTTGGTTTGATCCCGATCGGCAGCGATGCCTGGCTGGCAAAAGGACAAAAAGCTTTGCCGGGAAGTATCGTGCTGATCCATGGCAACGGCAATGAACCAATTGGCGTAAATGATTTTATCAGTTTGCTGAAATTGGAACAAAAAAATGTAACACAAAAACAGTGGTTGCTGTATGATTTGCGCGAAAGTTTGAATGAGGAATTTGAGAAGTAATTTTTGTTTTCTTAAAACAGTAGTTGCTATTTTAGCTTAAGGTTAACACTTACCATCCAATTCCAAACTTTCTACATACAAACTAATAGCTTCTTTCGCCATTTCCATCGCTTCTTCAATAGTTTCGCCTTGCGTAAAACAACCAGGCAAAGCCGGAACAGAAACAGAAAATCCACCTTCCGCTTCTGGCGTTAATAAAACACGATATGTTCTTTGCATAATTGAAGTTACAATTTTTATAGCAAAACAAAAATGGCTTCCAAAATTTAGAAGCCATTTTCTCGATACTTGTTATTTAAGTTTTGCTCTCCGATACCCAAAAGCTGATACCTGATTGCTCACACCTAAAAGCTTAATATCTATAATAATCCGGTTTAAACGGACCTTCAACTTTTACACCAATGTAATCGGCCTGGTAATTTTCTAATTCTTCCAACTCCACACCAATTTTTGATAAATGCAACCTTGCAACTTTTTCATCCAAGGTTTTTGGCAAAGTATAAACTTTGTTTTCGTACTTGTCGGTATTCATCCAAAGTTCCAATTGTGCCAAAGTTTGGTTGGTAAAAGAAGCACTCATCACGAAACTTGGATGTCCGGTTGCACAACCCAAGTTTACCAAACGGCCTTCTGCCAATACAATTACATCTTTACCGTTGATGGTATATTTATCAACTTGTGGCTTGATTTCAATTTTGGTATTGCCATAATTTTCGTTCAGCCAAGCCATGTCAATTTCATTGTCAAAGTGGCCAATGTTGCAAACAATGGCTTTATCTTTTAAAGCACGGAAATGTTGTTCTTTTACAATATCACAATTTCCGGTTGCGGTAACTACAATGTCGGCTTCGGTAATGGCAGTCGAAAGTTTCTTTACTTCAAAACCTTCCATCGCAGCTTGTAACGCACAAATCGGGTCAATTTCGGTTACAATTACACGCACACCGGCGTTGCGCAAAGAATCTGCAGAACCTTTACCAACATCGCCATAACCGCAAACTACGGCTACTTTTCCGGCCATCATTACATCAGTTGCTCTGCGGATCGCATCAACCAAAGACTCGCGGCAACCGTATTTGTTATCAAACTTGGATTTGGTAACCGAATCATTTACGTTGATGGCAGGAATCGGCAACGAACCGTTTTTCATGCGCTCGTACAAACGGTGCACGCCAGTGGTTGTTTCTTCGGATAAACCTTTGATACCGGCAACCAGTTCCGGATATTTATCAAAAACCAGGTTGGTTAAATCGCCGCCATCATCCAAAATCATGTTCAACGGCTCCTGGTTTTCGCCAAAATGTAAAGTTTGCTCAATGCACCATTCAAATTCTTCTTCGTTCATCCCTTTCCAGGCATAAACCGAAATTCCGGCAGCAGCAATGGCCGCAGCGGCATGGTCTTGAGTGGAGAAAATATTGCAGGACGACCAGGTAACTTCGGCACCCAGTTCAATCAGCGTTTCAATTAAAACGGCGGTTTGGATCGTCATGTGCAAACAGCCTGCAATCCGCGCGCCTTTCAGCGGTTTCGATGCGCCGTATTCAGCACGTAAAGCCATCAAACCAGGCATTTCTGCTTCGGCAAGGCCAATTTCTTTGCGGCCCCACTCGGCCAAATTAATGTCTTTTACTTTAAACGGTACGTAGGTTTCTACTAATGCCATAATGCTTCTTTTATCGTGCAAAAATAAGTATAAAAAAGTTTTATTTTGAAATTTGGATGATGATCGTTGTCAGTGTTTTGTTAATATTTTACTTCATTTGGCACGAACAATTTGGATTGATTAGCTTTGTTGAAGATTAAAAGAAAAGAAAAAATGTACCCAGAATATTTAGTTGCCCCGATGCGGGAAGATTTGACCAGAGTTGGTTTTCAGGAATTAAAAACGGCCGATGATGTAAAAAGTGCCATCGAATCGCCGGGAACTACTTTTGTAATGGTGAATTCGGTTTGCGGTTGTGCGGCTGCCAATGCGCGCCCGGCTGCAAAAATGGCTACGCAAAACGGCAAAGTGCCAGACCGTTTTGTAACTGTTTTTGCGGGAATGGAAACAGATGCCGTAGATACAGCGCGTGATTATATGCTGCCTTATCCGCCGTCATCGCCGGCGATGGCTTTGTTTAAAGACGGAAAATTGGTGCACATTATCGAACGACGCCAGATTGAAGGCCGCCCGGCACAAATGATTGCCGATAATTTGGCTGGTGCTTTCGACCAATATTGCTAATACTGTTTTTATCGGTATAAAATTAAAATCCGGCGAATTTGATTTTGCCGGATTTTTTTATTTCCTGAATTTTTGTGCAGGAAGTTTATTTACATGCTGTTTTTATCGGTATAAATTTGTTTTCTCTTTGTCCGTTCTTTTTTCTTGATAAAAAAGAACCAAAAAATCAAGCATGCCGGATCGCCTCCGGGCGGCATTCAGCCCCACGCTCCTGGGCGCATACCTTACAAGCGGCCCTGCAAGTTTCTAAAAAACAAGAAGTTGCTTTCCACTCCACCTAATTTATGCCGGTAAAAGAAGCATTCTGAAATTATCAACCCTCAACAATCCTTTTCATAGCCTTTGCTTTTGCTTCCTGCCAAGTGTTTTCCTTTTCAGTTCCGGCTTCCGGTTTTTTCGTCCGGCTTTCCGTTTCGGCAACAAATCTTGGATCGTTCTGATGGTTGTAAACGCTTTCAATATCGCTTTCCAAAACTATATAAATTGCTTTTAGTTTTTCTTCTGCTACAAACTCAATGTAATCGTGCAGCTTTTTTTTGATTTCTGAAGTTTCCATGGTTTGGTTTTATCCAAAATTAACTAATTGTGCGTTATTAGCCGGATGAATGTAAATTTACGTTTCTTAACCTGTGTAATTTTTATTGAAAATATGATCAACCTTTTTAAACGCTTTGTCGCAATCGGCGCAGCCTGTTTGGTTTCCTCAGCCTTATCTGCCCAAACAACCAATGATAACCCGGCTTTAAAAATTTACCGCGCCACGCCGGTAAAAATCAACGATTTGGTCAACACCAAACTGGATGTTCGTTTTGATTACGCCAAACACTATTTATACGGCAAAGAATGGGTTACGCTGAAACCGCATTTTTACCCAACCGATTCTTTGGTTTTGGATGCCAAAGGAATGGACATCAGCAATATTTCTGTGGTTAAAAACGGTAAAAACATGCCGTTGAAATACACTTATGATAGTTTGCAATTGAAGATCAAACTCGATAAAAAATATACTTCCGCAGAAAACTACACGCTGTATTTAAGTTATACAGCAAAGCCTGACGAATTAAAAGTAAAAGGCAGCGCAGCCATCAGCGATGCCAAAGGTTTGTATTTTATCAATTCGGATGGCGCCGACAAAACCAAACCGATCCAGATTTGGACGCAGGGCGAAACGGAAAGTTCTTCCGCCTGGTTTCCAACGATTGACAAGCCCGATCAGAAAACGCTGGAAGAAATCAGCATGACGGTCCCTGCTAAATACGTTACGCTTTCTAACGGAAAACTCATCTCCCAAAAACCTGCCGGAACTGGTTTGCGGACTGACACTTGGAAAATGGACAAGCCCAATGCGCCATATCTGTTTATGATGGCCGTTGGCGATTTTAAAATCTACAAAGACAAATGGAAAGACAAAGAAGTAAGCTATTATTTAGAACCTGCCTTTGCCCCTTTTGCCAAACAAATTTTTGGTTTTACGCCGGAACTGATCGCTTTTTATTCGCAGAAATTAGGTGTTGATTTTCCGTGGAACAAATACAGCCAGATTGTGGTGCGCGATTATGTAAGCGGCGCGATGGAAAACACTACGGCAACTTTACATGGAGAATATGTGCAAAAAACGCCGCGCGAAATGCTGGACGATAACTACAGCCAGGGCGAAAGCACCATCGCGCACGAACTTTTCCACCAATGGTTTGGCGATTATGTAACCTGCGAAAGCTGGAGCAATTTGACGGTGAACGAATCTTTTGCTGATTTCAGCGAAACACTTTGGGCCGAACACCGCTATGGAAAAGACGAAGGCGGCGCGCACATCAACGAAAATATGCTGGCTTACCTGAATTCTAAAGATGCGCGGACAAAAAACCTGGTTCGTTTTTATTATGCCGATAAAGAAGATATGTTTGATGTAGTTACGTACCAAAAAGGCGGCTGCATTTTAAATATGCTGCGCAACTATTTAGGCGAGGATGCTTTTTTTGCCGGCCTAAATTTATACCTCCGCCAAAATGCTTTGGGCAACGGCGAAGCGCAACAATTGCGTTTGGCATTGGAAAAAGTGAGCGGCCAGGATTTAAACTGGTTTTTTAACCAATGGTATTATGGCGCGGGCAACCCGGATTTAAAGATTGATTATAAATGGGACGAAGGCAGCAAAACGCAGTTTGTTTATTTAACGCAAACGCAGGAAGGCCAGACTTTTACCTTGCCAATGGCCATTGATTTGTATGTTGGTGGCAAGAAAGAACGCCATCAGATTTGGATGCGTGATAAAGCAGACACGCTGAGTTTTAAAGTTGCATCCAAACCAAATTTGGTAAATGTGGATGGCGATAAAACCTTGCTCGCCCAAAAAACCGACAATAAAACTACGGATGAATATGTGTTCCAGTACTTTAACGCGCCTTTGTATTTAGACCGCTGGGAAGCGATGAACGCCGTAACGGGCAAACAAGGCGATGCCGGGGCGCGCAAAGTAATATTGGCGGCATTAAAAGATAATTATTACGGGCTGCGCACTTTGGCTATCCGAAATGTAAACCTGAGCAGCGATGAAGTTAAACAAGCGGCCATGCCCGAACTGACCAACATCGCCCAAAACGATAAAAACAATACGGTAAAAGCAGCAGCGATCATTGCTTTGGGCAAACTTAAAAACGCTACTGATTTGCCTTTGTTCAGGACGGCTTTAAACAGCCAGTCGTACGCGGTGCAAGGTGCGGCTTTGAATGCTTTGGCAGCGCAAAACCCGGACGAAGCTTTAAAAATTGCAAAAGGTTTTGAAAAAGACAACAAAGGCGCGCTTACACAAGCGATGGTGCTGCTTTACACCACAAAAGGAACGGAAGCCGAATTGCCTTTTGTGAGCAAAGCATTTGACCAGGCTGGCGTACAGGCAAAATTCAACGTGATGCAAGGTTATGTTGCCATGCTGGGAAAAGTGAACGACACGCAAAAAGTAAACCCACGGGTTGATGCGTTTAAAAAACTGGCTATCCAATACAAACAATACGGCGTTGACCAATACGTAATGGGCATGCTGGGCGACCTGAAAACCCAAAAACAAAACCAGGCCAAAAACGCTGATGCAAATTTAAAAAGCCAGTTAAATGCACAGGCCGATTATATTGCCAAAGCCATTGATGAAATAAAAGCAGCTAAGTAGATACTGTTTTTACCGGCATAAAAAGAGCATTCGGAAAAATCTGGATGCTCTTTTTATTTGCATTTAATTTGCAAAGTTTTTGGATAAACATTTGTAAATTACACATCAAATCCCGAGGTTATGAAAAAAGCTATTTTCTTCATCTTGTTTTCAGGAACGGTTCTTACACTGAAGGCCCAGCAAAATACAATTACGCCAAACCGTACGCCTCAAGATGTACTTGGCCTTTATCGTTTTTCCGATACGGTTCCATCAAACAAGCTTTCTAAACAGCAACAAAACGATTTGAACTTATTGTTTTCGCCTCGTGTTCAACCAAAAAAATCCACTTCAACAAACCAAAATTTAACGGCTTCGTTGGATAACATGCCGATTGCCACGCCCCAAGGCAACTGGAATATGCCAATTGTAAAACCTGATGGAACCGTAATTTACACGATGCCAATTAAACGTTTGCCGCCGGTTGTTCAACCAAAAACGGAAGCGCCAAAACTTAATCCTTAAAAATCAATTAAAAGCCCGCATACTGTTTTTATGCCTATAAAATTGGTGTATGCGAAAGCAAAAAGCAATTGCCTAAATGACAGCAATATAGCAGGGGATTTTGAAACATTAATATTAGCGGTTCGTAAAAATTAAGTATGCCTTTCATCACAAAAGACTCTTTCCTGTCAATATTTGATTTAAGGGATCTTTCTAAAAGGCTTTTCCTGGTTTATTCTGTGGCATTTATTTCCGGCTTCGTTTTATCAATCGTTTATTTTTGTTTACACCTCAACTTTTCCTGTGTATCAACAAGCTTGTTTTGCTTTTGCCTTGGATCTGTAATGCTTTTAAAAAAGGCAGGCATTCTAAATAAAACAGAATACGTATTTCTATTTATTGTAAGCACACATTTGATAATCAGCACATTGGTAGAAGGGGCGCAGTCTGGCCAATGCTTCTATTATTTCCCACTGCTGATCTGTTTGCCGGTGCTGATAGATTTTGAAAAGTCAAACTACAACACCTTGCTGTTTAATTTTACCATTACCGTGGTTTCCTTTTTAACCTGCATTTTTTTGGGGCTGTATATTAAGCCGTTAGAACCAGTCTCGCACAGGATTGGCGCGGTAATATTTATGTGCAATGCCCTCTCCTCCGTAGTGATGACGGTTGGCCTTGCCTATGCGTTCATCCGTTCTCAAAAATTAAACTTTGAAGAATTAATTGAAGAAAAAAACAATACCATTTCTTCCCGCACCAGGTTCCTTTCTACCATGGGCCACGAACTGAGGACGCCGCTCAATGGTGTTTTAGGCGCAGTTAATTTGTTAAAAGATGAAAAATACCTTTCGGAAGACAACGAATATTACCGAATTTTAAAGTATTGTTCTAAACACATGCTCAACCTAGTAAACGATATACTCGACTTTAACAAAATAGAGGCCGGCAAGCTGGAAGTCCACCTGGTCGAGTTCAATTTGAAGCAGTTGATCACCAACGCAATCCTGCCGTTTTACAACAGTTTTGAAGAAAAAAACCTGCAACTGATGGTGGAGATTGCGCCTGAGGCCGATGTGCTGATTTGGGGCGATGATGTACGCATCATTCAAATCCTCAACAATTTGCTGTCAAACGCATTAAAGTTTACCGAGAAAGGTTTTGTAAAGCTGAGTTTGCTTTGCCGGCAAAAAGAGGGTGCAGGGCTTTCGGTAGAATTTATAGTACAAGACACAGGCTTAGGCATTGCAAAAGAAGACCAAAGCAAAATATTTGAAAGTTTTTGGCAGGTTTATGACGAAAGCACCCGCAAATACACCGGCACCGGCTTAGGGCTTTCTATTTGCCTCCGTTTGTTGGAATTGATGAACAGCGCATTGAAATTAGAAAGCGAAAAAGGCCAGGGAAGCAAGTTTAGCTTTACCATCAATTTTAAACTTGCCGATAAAAAGGAGTCGCCTTTGTTAAGTGCCAAACCGGACACAGACGACCTATTGGGCTTAAATATCCTGGTTACAGAAGACAACAAGATCAACATGATGATTGCCAGGAAAATTTTAACCGGTTACAAAGCTGCCGTTACTTGTGCTTATAACGGACAGGAAGCTTTGGATATTTTAGAACAAAACGCAGATTATTCTTTGGTTTTGATGGATTTGGAAATGCCGGTGATGAACGGTTTTACGGCCATCAAAGAGGTGAAAAAAATATATCCGAACTTACCGGTAATTGCATTTACGGCATCTTTAATGGATCAGGAAATGCTGGCCGAACTGATGCTGATCGGTTTTACAGATTTCATTTCAAAACCATTTGAGCCTTACCAAATGCTGGCTTTGATCAAAAAATATGCATTGGCACCGCTGCCGCAAGCTATTTTAGAATAAGCATTACTTAAAAAACACGGTTGTAAAAAACCAATTTTAAGCCGGTAAAAGAAGCATCACCAAAAAACAAAAATGCTTCTTTTATCAGTCAAAATCTTTGTTCAGCAGTTTTTCCAGTTCGTTAAAACTGATGTCCATCTTCACTTTTCCTTGTTTGGCGTAGGCAATTTCGCCGGTTTCTTCAGAAACGATCAAAGCCGTAGCATCGCTTGCTTCCGAAATCCCAATGCCGGCGCGGTGGCGCAAACCAAACTGTGGCGGCAGGTTTGTATTATCGGTCAGAGGCAAAATACAACTGGCCGATTTGATCTTGTTTCCGGAGATAATGACGGCGCCATCATGCAGCGGACCGTTTTTCTGAAAGATACTTTCGAGCAAACGTTTGGTAATTTTAGCGTCCAAATATTCGCAACTGTTGTGAAAAAACTCTTCGTCGTAATATTTGGCAAAAACAATCAATGCGCCGGTTCGGCTGTCTTTCATGGTTTTGCAGGCGTCAATAATCGGCTTGATACGTGCCAGGTTGTTTTTATCTTCCTCTTTCCGCCCAAAAAAATATTTCCACCAGGCTTTATTTCTTTGAAGGGAAGCATTGCGGCCAACCAGCAACAAAAACCGCCGGATTTCTTGCTGAAAAACCACGATGAGCGCTAAAATGCCAACGTTCATAAAATTGCCCAAAATGCCGGTAAGCAAGCGCATGTTCAAAGCTTTCACCACAAAATACAAAGCACACAAAATGGCCAAACCGATAAAAATATTGGCCGCAATGGTGCCGCGGATCAAATTATAGATTTGGTAAATAATAATAGCCACGAGGATAACATCCAGCACATCAAAAAAAGAAAAACGCAGAAAGCTCAAATCCATTTGCACGAAGTTAATAGTTGTGCTGAAGATTTGTACACGAATAATTAACTGATGCTTCTTTTACCGGCAAAAAATTAGTGCGAAAACCTGTAGCGACAGAACAATACTTCTTTTACCGGTAAAAATTTAATTAATTGTAAACTAAAGTATTGGCCGGGAGTTTTTTATGGAGAAACAGAAATCAACACTGATCAAAACTAAAGCAAAACAAATGACAGATTTTAAAGACCATAAGCCGGAAACATCAACCCAAAAAGCATATGACAGAAGGCAATTTATAGAAAGTGCAGGCAAAGGGATTATTGCCGCTACCGTTGCAGGCGAATTACTAGCAAGCGGAACGGCAAGCGCACAAAGCACAAACATCGGCAGTGGGCCGGGGCCAATGTCGGCAGCGGTAAAAGTAGAAGTGCCGAGCCAGCACGCCAAAAGCGAAGGCGAGCAACCCGCTGCGCCTTCGATCTTACCAAAAGAAAAACGTGTTGGCTATGCCATTGTAGGTTTGGGCGAACTGACTTTAGGCCAGATTATGGAAGCCTTTGGTGCATGCAAAAACTCGAAACCGGTAGCTTTGGTAAGCGGCGATGCGGCAAAAGCGCAAAAAGTGGCCCAACAATACGGTATCTCCCCAAAAAACATTTACAACTACCAAAATTACGACAACATCAAAAACAACCCGGAAATTGATGCCGTTTACATTGTTTTGCCGAATGCGATGCACGAAGAATTTGTGGTTCGGGCAGCCAAAGCAGGCAAACATGTGCTGTGCGAAAAGCCGATGACTACTTCTTCCAAATCCGCAGAAAGGATGATTGATGCCTGCAAAAAAGCTGGTAAAAAGCTGATGGTTGCTTATCGCATCCAGTACGAACCGAACAACCGGCAGATCAAGGATTTTACCCGCCAGCAAAAATATGGAAAAGTAAAAGTGATTACTTCCGTTAATGTGCAAAACATCGGCGACCCAAACCAATGGCGTTTGAAAAAAGCACTATCGGGCGGCGGCTCTTTGCCTGATATTGGCTTGTACGACATCAACACCAACCGCTATTTGCTTGGCGAAGAACCTTATATGGTGAACGCAACCACTTATACCACGCCCAACGACCCGCGTTTTAAAGAAGTGGAAGAAGCGGTGATGTTTCAGATGTATTTTCCAAGTGGCGCCATTGCCAATAATACTTGCAGTTACGGTGCGCACAACTCCAAACATTACCGTTGTTATGCTGATAACGGCGGCTGGTTTGGCATGGATCCGGCGTTTGATTATAAAGGTTTGATGCCAGAAGTTGGACATGTAGAAGGTAAAGTTCAAAACAAATCGAACCCGAAGTTGCCGGAAGAAAACCAGTTTGCTTTAGAGATTGACCATTTTTCGGAATGTGTGATCGAAAACAAAACGCCTTATACGCCCGGCGAAGAAGGTTTGCAGGACCAAAAAATTATGGAAGCCATTTATGAATCTGCCCGCACCGGCAAACCTGTACAATTAGAACGCATTGACAAACTGGATGCTTTCCGGGGCACGCCGCCAAAAGAAAGCTGATGAAATTATAGGCATAAAAGAAGCATGGCCGGGAAGTTTCTCCTGGTTATGCTTCTTTTTTTTTAGGCAATTCACAAGAAAGGATTAGGAAACCCTGAGCTTAAAAGCTGGGATTTGCAAATCCCGACCAGTTGGGTTTATAACGAAAAAATAATTAGAGGTTTAAAAACCAAAATGTTCTATTAGCTTTATCCATCCTGACGTTAAAACGGTACTTCTTTTATGGACGAATTTTACCATTCATTTATTAACCTTGTTTTTATCGGTATCATTGCGCTGTTCCCGGTTATCAACCCAATTGGTTCAGCGTTTATCGTCAGTCCGTATTTTCTCAACCTCAATAAAAAAGACAAGCGCAAAGTGGTGCAAAATGTAAGTCTGTATGCTTTTTTGATTTGCATGGTTTCGTTGTTTGCCGGGCAATGGATTTTAAAGCTTTTCGGCATTTCCATACCCATTATACAACTCGCTGGCGGCATTATGATCTGCAAAATTGGCTGGGGGTTTTTGTCTTCCGATAAAACAACACAAGTGCAGCCAAGGGATGCAGCATTGAACAATACCGACGACGGATATGAGCAAGTGGCCAGCAAGCTTTTTTACCCGATAGCTTTCCCGATTACCACCGGCCCAGGTACCATTTCGGTACTTTTTACCTTGAGCGCGCACAGTGCGGCCAATAACACGAACGGTTATCTCATCAATACCTTGGCTTTGCTGGTTTCGGTATTGGTGATGTGTACGCTGATTTACATTTTCTACTTCAACACCAAAACGCTGATTAATTTTCTTGGCGAAAACGGCGAAAATATTGTAAACCGTATTTCTGCTTTTTTAATATTTTGTGTAGGCTTACAAATTGCGTTTACCGGCTTAAAAATTCTGTTTAAATTTTGAGACCGATGCTTTGGTTTAAAAGTTTTTCTACCGGTAAAAAAGCACGGCCGGTAACTATTTTTCCGGCCATACTGTTTTTATCGGTATAAATTTGATGCCAATTTTTACCTGCTAAAAGAAGCATCAGAAATCAATAACCGGCGTTTTGTTTTAAATTGGGGTTGGCAATGGTTTCGCGTTGCGGGATTGGGAAAACCAGTTTAGGCGAGTTCCATTCAAGCGCGCCTACACTTTGCATCGTCCGTTTGGCATCGTGCAAAAAGAAACCGCCTTCAAAAGCTAACTCGTGCCTACGTTCTGTTAAAACCTGTGCCAAAGAAACGGAAGCAAGCGGGGCTAAACCAGCACGTGTACGGATTTTGTTGACATCGTTTAAAGGCGTGTCTCCGGTGGCAGTATTTGAACGCAGATTGGCTTCGGCACGGTTTAAATACATTTCGGCCAAACGCACTATCCTAACGTTGCCATATTGGTTTTGAAATTTGGAGGAATAAAGAGAACCGCCATCGTTATAAAAGAAAGCACCGCGTGCATCTCCCGGCTCAAATTCGGCAGGAAAAGAAGGTGAAACGACAGCATCGCCGCGGCCGCCATAAGTTGGTCCGCCATAAAATTCGTTTAAAGCGTTAACACCTTGTTGCGAAGTAATTTGGACAGCAAAAATATCTTCGGAAGTGTTGTCAGCATGTGCCGGGCCGGTTGTACTGTACGGAAACTCGGCAGCGTAAGTCGGCATTAAACCGAAAGCACCCGAACTGATAACCACATTTGCAGCGGTTGCAGCATTGGCATAATCTAGTTTCTGCATATAAACCCTTGAAAGTAAAGCTGCCGCCGAATATTTATTGGCATAAAAACTGTTAGAAGCCGGTAATTTGGTTTGTGCCGTTGTCAAATCAGAAAGTATTTGTGTATAAACCTGGCCAACGGTAGAACGGGCAACATAAGAAGAAGCGTCAATTTGTGCAGTCGGCGTTAAAATTATCGGAACGCCGAGGTTGGTATTCGGGTCACCATCGTTCCAAGCTTTTCCATACAGCCTTACCAAATCAAAATAAATCATGCCACGCAAAAACTTGGCTTCCCCTTCTATCCGGTCTTTATCGGCTTGAACCGTTACTTTATTCAATGCGGAAAGTACATTGTTTAGCTGGTTGATATCGTTATAAGCCGTAAGCCAGGTATTGGCTACATAACTATTGGTAACCGTAATTGATTGGTTGGCCATCTCCGTTAATTGTTGGTACGTTCCTGCCCATTCTATGATGTTTTGCCCGGCAGTTCCTAACAGGTCTGGCATTAAAAATACAGAGCCGCTATACAAATGTTCTACACCGTTTGCATCAAGCGTAGCCAAGTTACTGTAAGCGCCAATCAATGTAATTTGTACATCTTTCGCCGTTAACAAAGCCTGGCTAGTCTCGATGCTTTGCGTTGGTTTTAAATCTAATTGCTTATTACAAGCCGATAAAAGAAGCATTAAACCTGCACAAACCGTATATTTTATGTTCAATTTTTTCATCATTGTTTATGTTGAGGGATTACAAACCAATATTTAAACCGAAAGTAATGGTGCGCGGTTGTGGTGCCGAATAAAAATCAACACCGAGGTTGATGTTTGAAGCCTGGTAATCAGCATTAACTTCCGGGTCCCAGCCTTTATACTTGGTTACTAAAAACAGGTTATAAGCATTCATAAAAACCCTTGCCCTGGCCACATTGATTTTGCTAAGCCATTCTTTAGGCAGGTTATAACCGAAAGAAACAATTTTACACCTTAAATAAGATCCGTTGGACAAATAACGGCTGGAAGCTGCAATCCCATTTCCCTGAAACAGACGCGGCTCAGGCACATCGGTGATATCGCCTGGTTTGTTCCAGTAGTTCATCTGGTCAGTTGTCTGGTTGTCAAAACCGTTGCTGGCATTGGCGCTCATATACTGGCCGCCGCTGTTGTAAATTTTGTTGCCATAAACACCCTGAAAAGTAACGGCCAGGTCAAAACCTGCAAAAGCAAAATTATTGGTAAAACCGTAATTAATCTTTGGCGTTGGGTTTCCTAACACTACGTTTTGGGCAGCATTATAATTGTTGGTTGTGCTGCGGTTACGGGTTCCGTCGGGGTTAGTGGTATTTAAATAATAAATCGCGTCGCCGTTTGCAGGGTCAACACCGGCATATTCCCTTCCATAAAAAACGCCGATTGGCTGCCCTTCAAGTACACGGTTCAGGTCATTCGTGCCCAAAATTTGCCCGCCTACATCGGTAACCACGTTTTTGTTGTAAGCGATATTGGCAGAAGTTGACCACTTAAACTTGCCCACTAAGTTTTGTGTGGATAAGCCAAACTCTAAACCCTGGTTGTACAATTTGCCTGCATTTTGATATTGGGTAGAAAAACCGGAAGTACCCGGAACATTCACATTAAACAAAAGGTCATAGGTGTTTTTGCGATAAAAATCAAACGAACCGGACAAACGGTTATTGAACAAACCAAAATCTAAACCGGCATCAAACTGTGCGGTAGATTCCCATTTCAAATTCGGATTGGCTATTTGTGTGATTGCCTGGCCAGCAACACCGTTGTAACTGGCCGTACCGGTAAACAACCCTAAAGCTGCATAGTTGGAAATTTCTGCATTGCCGGTCAGCCCGTAACTCAACCTGATTTTTAAATTGCTTAAAGCAGTTACCGGTTTCAAAAAATCTTCTTCTGTTAAAACCCAGCCGATAGACCCAGCCGGATAAACACCATATTTATTGCCTTTGCCAAAACGGGAAGAACCGTCTTCGCGGATACTTGCAGAAACTAAATATTTGTTTTTATAAGCATAATTTCCCCTCAAAAAGTAGCCCACAAAACTATAATTTGTACTTCCGGAAGAGCCTGTTGTTACCGCAGCCGAAGATATAGTGCGGTAAGCATCGGAAGGAAACTGTGTGCCCGTTGCCAGGTTATAGTTGGTTTGCGAAAGCTGGTAGCTCATGCCGCCTGTAAAATCAACAATGTGGTTATCGCCAAAAGTGTTTTTATAGGTAAAGTAATTGTTGGTGGTATAGTTTAAAACCTGGTTATAACCATCTGAGCCGGAACCATTGGCCGTACCGGTATTCCTGAAAGTCAAACTGTTGTAATAGCTGTCTTCGTTTTGGTTGATCTGATCAATCCCAAACTCGGTACGGAAAGAAAAACCTTTGGCAATTTTAAGATCGCCGTAAACATTGCCTAAAGTGTGATAAACATTGGTGATAAAAGAAGCATTGCCAAGGCTTAACAATGGGTTATAATAAACCGGGTAGGTACTGGCCAGCGTGCCGCCCAAAGTTGAAGTACTGGAAACACCGTTTGGCAAAGTACCGCTTAACAAGCCTGTTCTCGGGTCAAATTGCGGAGTAATGGGCGACAAAGCCACATCTTGCAACGGGGTAGAAAAAGCATCATCGTTAGATACGCGGTTGTTGATCGTCCTGGTAAAGCTCAGGTTCATGCCCACCGTAAAATTTTTGTACATCTTGCTGTCCAGGTTGATCCTGCCGGAATATCTTTTAAAATTATTGCCGATTAAAATACCGTCCTGGTTCAAATACTGGCCGCCGATGTAATAAGTTGTTTTATCGGTTCCGCCAGACAGGTTTAAATCATATTGCGATTGCGGCGCTTTTTGAAAAGCAAGTTTTTCCCAATCTGTGTTTACGGCTGACGTTTGCCAGTTGGTGCTTCCGGCGGCGTAACGCGTAAGGCGACGATCTACGTAGGATTTGTAATAGCTTTGTGCATCTGCCAAGGTTGAAAAATAACCGGCGTTAAAATCCTGTGTAGCAGCCCCCAGCCCAGCCCTTTCTTCCAATTGCACATACTGCGAAGCGTTTAAAAAATCGCGGTGTCTGGAAGGCTGGCTGTCGCCAAATTGTGCGGTAAAATTGATGCGCGGCGTGCCTGCCCTGCCTTTTTTTGTGGTGATCAAAACAACACCGTTGGAAGCCCTTGCACCATAAATAGCAGATGCCGAAGCATCTTTTAACACTTCCAATGATTCAACATCGTTAAAATTAATGTCGGCTATCGGGTTGGTTGGCGCATCTGTGCCTGATTGGCTGGAAGAAGTAATCGGGATACCATCAACAACATACAAAGGCTGGTTGCTGGCAGATAAAGAGGAAGTGCCCCTTACCCGTATTTGTATCCCCTGCCCTAATTTACCATTGTTGGATTGGATGGCCACACCCGGGATTTTGCCCTGGATAGCCTGTTCAACACTTGGCACGGGTGTTTCGGCGATGTCTTTTGCCGTAACGCCAGCTATCGAACCGGTTACCGATTGCCGGGTTTGCGTGCCATAACCCACCACCACCACTTCTGATAATTGCTGTGCATTTTCGCGAATGGCTGTATTAAGCACACTTCCGGTAATGGGTAATTGTTGCGTACCAAACCCAATATAATTTATAATGAGGGTTTTGGCATTGGCAGGAACAGAAATGCTGTACTTCCCAGTTGCATCTGTTTGTGTCCCTATCGTTGGGATTTCTTTTACGGTAACACTAACCCCAGGCAAACCTGAACCGTCTTTTGCATCGGTTATTACACCTGTAATCGTTCGGTTTTGGGCAAAAACAGTTAGCGAAGCCGTAAACGATAAAAGAAAAAATAGAAGTTTTTTCATACTTGTTTTAGAATACAAATGTTAAAAATTTGTTAAAACTAAAACAAAGTTATGTTTAAATTGAATTTGCCATCAAATTTTTACAATTTTTTTAATAAAAAAGAAAAATCTATGCTTAAAAGCATTTATTGTTTTATTATTAGCAACAGTAGTTAAATTTTGAAAGTGTTTGGCAGAAATAAAGCACAGAATTACCCTTTATGGCCAAAGATCAAAAGAACAGCAAGTATTATTTAAGCTATTTTCAGCTTAAATAATACAGATACTGTTTTTACCCCTATAAATTCTTACAAAGCTTCTGCAATTTTTTCTTTGCCGATCAGTTCCAGCAAAACCTTTTCGGCCTGGTTCAAACCTGGTTCAGAAAGTGGTTTGTCTTCGGTGATCTGTTCTAAGTAACGCTCGATCCGGCCTTCTTCATAACTCTTAATTAAGGTTGGGTGCACGTAATATTTTTTACAGACCGTACGCGTGTTGCCTAAATGAAAAGCCACGTCATCCAAAACACTTTTGATATTTTTTTTGCATTGCGTGGTCGTTTCAAACCCGCCTGCTGCTTTAAACGCATACAAAGCATGTACGCTTCCGCTCCAGGTCCTAAAATCTTTCGCCGTAAAATCCTCGCCCGTAATTTCTTTTAAATAGGCGTTTACATCGTCGCTTTTAATATCCTGCGGGTTGCCGTCTTCATCATAATACTGAAACAACTCTTGGCCGGGAATATCCTGGCATTGTTTAATCAGCTTGGCCAACTTTTTACTTTCTAATTTTAAATCGTGATAAACGCCTTTTTTCCCTTTAAAACCAAACTTTACGGTTCCGCCTTCAATTTCTACGTGTTCATCGTTCAGGGTAGTTAAACCATAAGAGCCGTACAATTCGCGGTAGTTTTCGTTGCCGATGCGGATGTGCGTCAGTTCCATCACCCTCACCACCAAAGCCAACACTTTTTGCTTGTCTAATTTTTTTCGTGCCAAATCCCGGTCAATCACTTCCCGGATTTTTGGGATATGGTTGGCAAAAACTTCCATGCGGTGGTATTTGGATTGGTTGCGGATCTTGTTCCAATCGGCATGGTAACGGTATTGCTTCCGCCCCGCCGCATCCACGCCCGTAAACTGCAAATGCCCGTTTTCATAAGGGCAAATCCAGACATCGGTATAAGCTGGCGGAATAATGAGTTTGCGGAAACGTTCCAACAGCTCTTCATCTTCTACCACTGCCCCTTTTGCATCCTTAAAAATGTATTCCTCGCCTACTTTTTCGCGGGTATAACCTGGCGAAGAATCGTTTACATATCTTAAACCTACGGCTTTGGCGGTAATTTGCGGGTCGCGGCCAATTTTATCTAACTGTTTACGGAGTTGCTGCATGATGCTAATAAACGGAATATTTGCTGATAGGTTTTAACGTTAGTGGTTCATAGTTGATTGTTAATGGATTATGGTTAATCGTTGATGGCCGAAAGCTGATAGCTGACCGCCGAAAGCTTTTTCAGAACAAAACCAAGCATTGACAGGTTAAACTTTTATACGATAAAAACAGCATTATGAAATACAACGTTTTAAGTAATACAGGTTTGTTAGTTTCCGAGATTTGTTTTGGAACCATGACTTTCGGTTCAGGCGGAATGTGGGCGGCTATCGGTGGCGTGGAACAGGCCGGGGCAAACGATATGATGAAACAAGTGGTGGATGCAGGCATCAATTTTATTGATACCGCCAATGTTTATTCGTTCGGCCAATCAGAAAAAATGCTGGGCCAAGCCATTAAAGATTTAGGTTTGAACCGAAACGATTTGGTAATCGCGACCAAAGTGCGTGGCAAAATGGGCGAAGGCAAAAACCAGGTGGGCTTGTCGCGCTACCATATTTTTGCTTCTGTGGATGAAAGTTTGCAGCGTTTGCAGGTGGAGCATATTGACATTTTGTACGTTCACGGCGTTGACCCTTTAACGCCGATTGAAGAAATTATGCGTTCGCTAAACGACATCGTACTCTCCGGAAAAGTGCGTTATGTAGCCGTATGCAATTGGCCGGCATGGATGGTGATGAAAGGTTTAGGAATTGCCGAAAAACACGGTTGGAACAAGTTTGTGGGCATGCAATACTTCTATTCGCTTTCTGGCCGAGATATTGAACGCGAAATTTTGCCTTTAGCCAAAGCCGAAAATATTGGCGTGATGCCTTGGAGTCCGCTGGCTGGTGGTTTCCTTTCCGGAAAATATACAAGGGAAACTGAAAAGGCAGGCAACTCACGTCGCGACAGTTTTGATTTCCCGCCGGTAAATAAAGAAAAAGGTTACGCTATTATTGATGTGCTAAACGAAGTAGGCCAGCAATACGATGTTAAAGCAGCCGAAATTGCGCTGGCTTGGGTTCGGCAACAATCGGGCGTTACCAGTACCATTATCGGTGCAAAAAACCCGGAACAATTGAAATCCAACTTGCATTCCACCGAACTTACTTTAACTTCAGATGAATTGAAAAAGATTGATGAAGTAAGTGCTTTGCCACAAGAATATCCGGGCTGGATGGTAGAACGGCAAGGAAGTGACCGGAAGATTGGATGATACTGTTTTTAGGGGGATAAAAAGAGTATTGAGTTTTTAAAAAAAGCTGGAACGAGAGTTTCAGCTTTTTTTTATTAAACGATTTGAGAAGTAGATACTTGTTTTTCTTTTTACAAAATCTGCAACTGAAATTCAAAGAAACCTATTTGAAATTTCTCCATTAGGCTACGGAATACACTAGCTATTGATGGATGAAGATATTTCAATCGACTTTTTGTTAAAAATTGTATAGTTTTTTATTTGATAGCGTTTAATAAATTAAGATGAATATTTTTTGAATTGTACAAAATAACTCCTTTTATTTCTTGGCATTGATTTAAACCAAACTATATGCAATTTAATGAATTGATAGAAACCAATAATTGGTTAAGTATTTCCATAACTTTAACGAGCCTTTATCCAAACCAAAAAGAAAGTTTAACAGCATACGAAAAAGTATATGACATTCTTCTACAAATGGAACCATCTGATAGTGCTATTGAAATTGTATTGCAGCAATGTTATGACGATGAAACCAATGAAGAAAGTTATGTTGCTGTTTCGGGATTAAAAAAAGACAATCCAACAGAAGGTTTGGCTATTGAATTTGTACCCTGGACAGAATGGTTGGGAATGACCGTTAGCAGCAACGCTTTAAATCAATTTAACGAATTAGAAATTATCAGCCATTGTTTGTACGAAATGACTTTTATGGGTTTTGACGAAAATGAAATCCAAAAGCAACTTTCAGAAATTAAAAAAACGGCAGAAGAATATGAAAATATGACACCGGAAGAAGGAAAAAACAATTCAACTTCACTGGAAGATTTTTTAAAAGAACTTGATAACGAATAAAGAAACAATTAACAGTTAATTTTCCATCAACCTTTAACCTGCCCAATATAAGTGCTCTCAAAAATCTTATCGGCATTATTGGTTTCAAAACCATCACGGCGGTGCCAAGCTTGTACTTCTTTTATCGGCAAATTTTTAAACTCTGGCAAAACCTTGCGCTCTGCAAATTCTACATAACTTCCTGCAATGTTTAAAGTTTCGCCGGCGGCAAAAGTTGCTTCCTGCATTTCGGCTACCGTACTGCTTTGCAGCAACAATCCATCGGCACTTGTTTTTATTTTTCCGCCCGCAGTATTGAGTTTGATGCCTAAGCCTTCCACAAAATTATCAAATTCCAAAATTGTATTGTAGCCTGTTTTTAAAGCATGTACGCTGATGGTGTAATGGTTTAGATAATAGCGGTTGTAAATTACCCAGGCCGCATATTCGCTTTCTTCCAACAAGGTTAAATAATCCTGCTTAGTTGGCAATGTCCACAAAGATTGGTGGAAAAACTCGCCAATTTCTTGCCCGTTATTTAAATCCAACTGATCGGCAGGATCAAAATTTATTTCATTGGTGTAACGATAAATTGTTTCTTGTGCATGAGTGGAAAGTTCATCAACAATTAATTCACTAATAAAAATGCGCGGATAAGTTGGAGAAGGCGGCGCATACCAATAAGCATTCAGTTTCTTTCCTTCAAAATAATAATAATCGCGCTTTTGGTAACCGTGGTGCAAAAATATTTTTTCGAAAGAAGCAATGCCCAAATGTGGGACACGCAACGTGCGAAAAGCGATATGATCGTTTACAATTTCCTGCTGAGAATTAACCACGCCCCGTTTAATCAAAGCTTCCGTAATTTGGTTTACCGCCGGAACTTTTGACTGATAACGTTCAAACAAAATATTTAAAAAAGTATCTAAAGTTGTTTGCTGGTTAAATTTCATACAATTACTTTAATCACCATTGGACAATTGCAAGAACAGAAAATTTGAATATCAAAATTATGCCGGTAAAAACAGTATCAAGCTACCGATGCTGTTCATATTTATTTGGTTCAATTGCATTTTTTAAATAATCCAATTCACCTGGTTTAAGTTGCGGAACATTCAAAGTTGCAACCACATCTTCCAATTGTGCAACCGTCCTGATTCCAATTACCGCACTGGCAACAACTTTTGGTGCCAAAGCAAATTGCAACGCAACTTGTGCTTTACTTTTGGTTTTGCCAGCAATTTGTTGAATGGCCAATACTGTTTTTACCACCTCTTTTTCAGTGAAGTTTAAATACGGTTTTGCAGGTTTATCAACCAATAAACCTTGCGCAACGCTGCCGCGGGTTACCACGCTGATTTGGTTTTTTTCGAGCAGCTCAAAACAAGTTTCTTCCGGCCGTCTGTCCAACAAACTGTATTGCATCATCACACTTGTAATATTTGATTTGCCAACAATTTCGCGGATTACATTTGGCCGGATGGAAGAATTACCATAATATCTTATTTTGCCTTGCTGTTTCAACAATTCAAAAGCTTCAATCGTTTCGTCAATATTATCTTCAATTGTTCCACCGTGCAATTGGTATAAATCAATGTAGTCGGTTTGCAAACGCTTTAAACTTTTATTCGCAGCTTGCAAAATGTAAGCTTTACTTGCGTTCCAAGTTGTGCTGCCATCGGCTTGTTTTTGGTTTCCAACTTTGGTGGCCAATACAATATCTTTTCGGTTGGGTTTAAGCAAAGTTCCAATTTTGGATTCGTTTTCGCCGTCTTCATACAAATCGGCCGTATCAAAATAATTGATGCCCAATTGCAATGCTTTGTTTAGCAAAGTTTTATTGTCATCAGTATTTCCGCGAAGCGACATGCAACCGAAACCAATTTTGCTGACCAACAAATCTGATTTTCCCAACTTGGAATATTCCATTTTTTCTTCGCTTATTCGTTTAGACTTTTTAAAGCTTCAATTGTATATTGAATTTGATCCGGACTAACATCCAAATGCGTTACAAAACGGATGCGGCGCACATCATTGGCAGAAGCTTTGATCCCTTTTTCAGCTAATTTTTGCAGATAATAGGATGCTTCTTTTACCGTATCAAAAATGACAAGATTGGTTTCTACTTTCAAAACACCGGTAACCCATTTGCAGTTTAATAAAGTTTCTTCCAATAATTTAGCGTGGTCATGGTCTTGCTGCAAACGTTCAACATGATTATCCAAAGCATAAATCCCGGCGGCAGCCAAAAAACCGGCCTGACGCATCCCTCCGCCTAAAACTTTGCGGATGCGGCGGGCCTGCGCAATGCTTTTTTTATCGGCCAACAAAACAGAACCAACCGGCGCGCCCAAACCTTTGGAAAGGCAAACGGAAATCCCGTCAAAATACTGTCCGTAATCCGCGGCTTTGTTTTTGGTGAAAGTTAAAGCGTTAAAAATCCGTGCGCCGTCTAAATGTAATTTAATGCTTCTTTTAGCACATAAATTTGCAATTGGTTTGATTTGTTCTAAGCGATAACAATTGCCGCCGCCTTTGTTTACCGTGTTTTCTAAAACGACTAAAGTTGTGTGCGGGAAATGAATATTGTTTGGGTCGTTAATTTCCGGTTCGATCATTTCCGGCGTTAAAATACCGCGTTCGCCGTTTAACAAACGTGTAGAAACAGCCGAATTAAAGGCAATCCCGCCGCCTTCGTACCGGTAAACGTGCGCGGTTTGGTCGGCAATCAGTTCGTCCATAGGTTGTGTAAAACATTTGATGGCAATCTGGTTCGTCATCGTTCCCGAAGGGCAAAAAATGGCGGCTTCCATCCCAAACATCGCCGCAGCTTTGGCTTCCAGTGCGTTCACGGTTTCGTCTTCGCCGTAAACATCGTCGCCTACTTTGGCGCTCCACATCGCTTCCAACATTCCTGGCGTGGGTTTGGTTACGGTATCGCTTCTTAAATCAACAGTCATCCTGATTTTAATTTTGGTGCAAAATAAAGGCAATTCAAAGCAATCCTTTCCCCAAAAAACAAAAATTTTAAACTGCCATAAACGTTTTACAAAAACAACAGTCTGAGCAAGCATAATAAAAGCAAAAAATCATGGTTATTCCTGAAATTAAATTACACACAATGCGCTTACCTTTTTTAACAGGCTTGTTTTTGCTGACTGCCCTTTCAGCTTCGGCACAATTGGGTTTGAACCAATGGGACGACGGTTATTTTTATGATGCCAACGGCAAAAAAGTACCCGGACAAATTGTTGTTAGCCCGTCGGGAAGAAGCCCGCAAGACAGCGAAGGTTTTATTTTGTTTAGAAAAGACAAAGGCGAAGAAAAAGAGAAGTTAACCGCTTCGATGGTGCACTCTTTTGTTGCCGGAAGAGACAGTTTTACGGTTGCACATGCGCCACGGACAGGTGTTTGGACTGGCAGAAGCATTGATTTTGTAAAAGTTTTGGTAAACGAACCGACGAAACTGTACGCCACAACCGGCGGCGCACCTGGAGGCCGTGGCATGTCGCCCGGCATCAGGCCAAGTTTGGGTATTGGCGGCGGCAGTTTTGGCAGCGGCATTGGTGGCGGTTTGGGCATTAACCTGGGCGGTGGCGGCGGAAAAAGCAAACCCGTTTATTATTACGGCGATGACCCGAACAGTTTGACCGAACTGCGCAAAGATAATTTTGTGGAAATTATGAGCGAAATTATGGCCAGCCAGCCCGAAATTGTAGAAAAAATAAAGAATAAAAAATACCGCTACGGCAACATAGACCAGTTGGTGCTTGATTTTTATAGGGCAAAAGAAGCATCGCCAAAACCACAAACGGCAGGCTAAATTTGTTACCGGTTTATTCCTTCCTGAAAAATCCTGTTGCTGATAAAACAACAGGATTTTTTTATTTAGCCAAATAAGCTTTATTATTTATTATTGTACTTTTAAACCCTAACACAAAAGTTTAATTGATATGATTATTATAGCGGATGGCGGTTCCACAAAAACCAATTGGTGCCTGATCAATGAATTCGGAAAAAAAGTATATTTCAACACCGAAGGTTATAATCCTTTTTTTTCTGATACGGCCTACATTATTAATTCGCTGAATGAGAACCTTCCCTCCGATTTAAAAAAGGACGACATTACCGAATTGTACTACTACGGTGCCGGTTGCGATGTAGCAGACAAGGTTAAGATTGTGGAAGATGCGATAAAGGTGGTTTTTAAGTCTTCAAAAGTATTTGTTGGCCATGATTTGATGGCTGCTGCCCGCGCTTTGCTGGGCGTTAATTCTGGCTTTGCGGCTATTTTAGGCACCGGAACCAACTCCTGTTTGTACGACGGGAAAGACATCACTTTCAAAATCAATTCTTTGGCTTATATTTTGGGCGATGAAGGCAGTGGTTGCTATATCGGCAAAAAACTGCTTTCGGATTATGTGCGTGGCTATATGCCGCAGGAAGTGAAAGACGTTTTTTGGGAAACTTTCCAGTTAACGCCCGATGATATTATTGACACTGTTTATACCAAGCCTTTGCCCAACCGTTTTTGCGCCAGCTTCAGCAAGTTTGTGTACGACAATACGGCCAACATTGCCTACTCGCGCAATTTGGTCAAAACTTCGTTTGATGATTTTTTCCGCAACCTGGTAAGCCATTACCCGGATTATAAAAATTACTCTTTTAACTGTATTGGTTCTGTCGGTTATAATTTTCGCAATGTTTTGGAAGAAACCGCTAAAGAATACGGGATGCCTTTTGGCCGTATCATCCGTTCGCCAATAGATGATTTGGTGAAATACCATTTGGAACTTTCGCCTTTATCAGCAAAATAAGATTTTCCTTCAAAACAAGAAACCTGCTTTAAATAAATTAAAGCAGGTTTTTATATTTCAGCCTGATGCTTCTTTTAGCACACTAAATTTATGCCGGTAAAAGAAGCATCAGCCATTAATGTTCAATTCGTTCTGAAAAATCTTGTTGTATTTCCGCCGGTCAAAACGGTACAAAGTTGCGGCGCGATACGAAACGCCTTTTTGCTTTTCGTCCAGTTCTTTCAAAAACCCGTAGCTCAGCATTTTTTTGCGGAAGTTGCGCTTGTCCAGCTTCTTGTTCAGGATTGCTTCGTAAAGCGTTTGCAGTTGGGTTAAGGTAAATTTTTCGGGCAGCAGCTCAAAAGCGATGGGCTGGTAACTTAACCGGCGGCGTATCTTTTGGAAACCGGTTTCAAATATTTTACTGTGGTCGTAAGGCAGTTTGTCCAACTTATTTACCGGGTGCCAAAACGCGCTGCGGGCAAAATTGGTAACCGGTTTTACTTCGTTGTGCCCGTCAATCCGAATCAAGGCATAATAAGCAACCGTAATTACGCGGCCTTGCGGGTGCCTGTCCACATCGCCAAAAGTATGGAACTGTTCCATATGCAGGCCGCGCAGGCCAGTCAGTTCGTACAAAATACGTTCGGCAGCATCGTCAATGCTTTCGTCATCTTTAACAATGTAGCCAGGCAGCGCGTTTCGGCCTTTGTAAGGTTCCTGGTTGCGTTCGATGAGCAAAATTTTTAGTTCATTTGCCTGAAACCCGAAGATGACACAATCCACCGAGAATACCGAATCAAATTTTGGCAGTAATGTTTCCAAATTAATTGTTTTACAGGCTTACGAATGTGTTTTCAAATTTAATAAATAATATATTACTTAGTGTAAAGATTACACCTTATCTTCGCGCTACAAGGAGTTGGTTTAAAATGTCTAAAGTAAACAAAATTGCCGTACTGACTTCGGGTGGGGACGCACCGGGGATGAACCCCTGCATCCGTGCGGTTGTACGAACAGGTATCTACTTCGGCCTGCAGGTGGTGGGCGTGAAGCAAGGCTATCAGGGTTTGATCAACAACAATATGTATGATATGAACGAGCGTTCGGTGAGCAATATTCTGCATTTGGGTGGCACGATCCTGAAAACAGCCCGTTGTATGGAATTTAAAGAAGAAAGCGGCTTAGAAAAAGCATACAAAAATTTAAAAAACCGCGATGTTGACGGGTTGATCGTAATTGGGGGCGACGGTACTTTTACCGGGGCCGAACGTTTTTCGCGGATTTACGATATCCCGGTGATCGGCATTCCCGGAACGATTGACAACGATTTGTACGGCTCTGATTTTACATTAGGCTTTGATACCGCTACCAATACCGTTGTTGAAGCATTGGATAAAATCCGCGATACCGCCGATGCACACGACCGTTTGTTTTTTATCGAAGTGATGGGCCGCGATTCGGGCTGTATTGCCTTGCGTGCCGGTATTGCGGGTGGTGCCGAAGCAATTTTGTTGCCCGAAAAAGAAACCGCGATTGAAGAACTGATCGAAAACCTGAAATCGGGCAGTAACAAAAAAACGTCCAGCATTGTAATTGTTGCCGAAGGCGATAAAAACGGCGGCGCTTATGACATTGCAAAAAGGGTGAAAGAGCATGTGCCTTCTTATGATGTGAAAGTAACTATTTTGGGCCATTTGCAACGTGGCGGCAGCCCAAGCAGTTTTGACCGTGTGCTGGGCAGTCGTTTAGGCTATGCAGCGGTAAGGGCTTTAATTGATGGCGAAACGCGCAAAATGGTTGGTTTAAAAGGCAACACGATACAACTGGCCGAACTGGACGAAGCAATTTCGCACCATGAGTTTAAGCTGGAGCAGGACTTGCTGGACATGGTTGATATTTTATCTATCTGATCCCGTATGGTTGCAGTGGTATATAGCGGTTCTAATTTTGCAAACTGGAAACTGGCACAAAAGCAACATGTTGTCCGGTCTTTCAAAACAAACGGCATCAGCCCTTTTGCCAGTGACGAAAAAAGCATACTGTTTTTACTCAACAAAAATATCCACCTGATCCACCATGCTGAAGAGATCAAAAAAATTTATTTCTTTGGACCAGGCATCGCTTCGCCCAAACACAAACAAATTGTTTATAATGCTTTTTCGCAATTTTTTCGGTTTGGAAAAGTAATTGTAAAAGACGATATCTACGCGGCGGCACTGGCAACCTGTCAGGACAAACCCGGTATTGTTTGCATCCTCGGCAGCGGTTCTAACGCGGCTTATTTTGATGGCAAAAAAATCAAACCTAATCATTTCGGTTTAGGTTATGTTTTGGCAGATGAAGGTTCGGCCAACTGGATCGGAACGAAAATTGTGAAAGCTTACCTAAACCAAACGCTGTCGGAAGAACTCGAAAAGAAATTTACCGATAAGTTTGATTTCGACCGGAAACAAATCCTGGACAAAGTGTACAAACAGCCGCAGCCTGCCGTATTTTTAAGTTCTTTCCGTGGTTTTGCAAAAGACAATATGAAAGACCCGTATATTGCCGAACTGGTAAAAACAGGTTTTCGCAAATTTTTATCGTTGTACACTGTTCCTTTATTACAGGAAAACCCCGGAACGCCTGTTTATTTTGTGGGCACCATTGCGGCCACTTATCAGGAATATTTACATCAAACTGCCTCAGAGCAAAACATTTACATCGCAAATATTATTAAAGAGCCTATCAACAACTTGTTAACACATCTTAATAAAAATTAAAATTATGAAAATAGGAATCAACGGCTTTGGCCGTATCGGCCGTTTGGCTTTCCGCGCTGCCATTACCCGGCCGGAAATTGAAATCGTTGGGATCAATGATTTGGTAGACCCGGAATACATGGCCTACATGTTGAAATACGATTCTACCCACGGCGAATTTAACGGCACCATCGAAGTTAAAGAAGGACATTTGGTTGTGGATGGCAAAACCATCCGCGTTACCGCCGAAAAAGACCCGGCCAACCTGAAATGGGGCGAAGTTGGTGCCGAAGTGATTATCGAATCAACCGGTTTGTTTTTGACCAAAGAACTTGCCCAAAAACATATTGATGCAGGCGCAAAAAAAGTAGTGATGTCTGCCCCGGCAAAAGATGATACGCCTACTTTTGTAATGGGCGTGAACGATAAAGAATTAAAAGCCGACCAAACCATTATTTCCAACGCAAGCTGTACCACCAATTGCCTGGCCCCTTTGGCCAAAGTACTGAACGATAAATTTGGTATCGAAGAAGGTTTGATGAGCACGGTACACGCTACCACAGCAACACAAAAAACGGTTGACGGCCCGTCGCACAAAGACTGGAGGGGCGGCCGCGGCGCTTCACAAAATATTATCCCGTCATCAACCGGTGCTGCCAAAGCGGTTACGTTGGTAATCCCTGCTTTAAAAGGGAAACTGACCGGTATGTCTTTTCGGGTTCCGGTCCCTGATGTTTCTGTGGTTGATTTAACTGTTAAACTTACAAACCCAGCTTCGTACGAAGACATCAAAAATGCCATGAAAGAAGCTTCGGAAGGCGAATTGAAAGGCATCATGGGTTATACAGAAGATGATGTGGTTTCTCAGGATTTTTTGGGCGACCCACGTACTTGTATTTTTGATGCCGGCGCCGGTATCGCTTTAAACGATAAGTTTGTAAAAGTGGTGGCCTGGTACGATAACGAGTGGGGCTACTCCAACAAATTGGTTGATATTGCAGAAGTGGTAGGCAAATTGTAACCTACACTAATTTTTAGGTGTTAAAAGAAGCATCGCTTTTGAAAAAACAGGTTAAAAAAATATTGTTAACCTGGTAATTTATACGATAAAAAAAGCATTATGGAAGTTTAAGGTTTTGTGTTTAACAAAAAACAAGTCTGATCCCATCAAAAGGGGAATTATAATTTGATACCTTTTACCTTTCCAACTTTTTTACCAGATAAAAGAAGTATTAACAAAAAGCCGGCTTGCTAAGCCGGCTTTTTGCAATTTTAACCATGCTGTTTTTATCACACCTTTTTAAGTACCGAAACGCTTAAAGGCGGCAAGGTTAATTGCACCGATTGGTTTCGATAATTCCAGGCAACGTCTTCCGATCTTAAAGGTTCCGGGTTGATGATCCCGCTTCCCCAAAAATCCAAATCGTCGGAATTAAAAATTTCTTTCCACGTTCCGGCGGTAGGCACGCCGATACGAAAACCGGTGCGTACAACCGGCGTTAAATTTAAAGCCACAACCAAATCATCTTTTTGGTCGTTCCCTTTTCGAATGTAAAGCAGCACAGAGTCCGTAGCGTTGCCGTCATCAATCCACTCAAAACCTTCGTCCGTAAAAGCTTTTTCGTACAAAGCCGGTTCGGTTTTGTACAGTTGGTTCAACGCTTTCACCAAATCCTGCATGCCTTTGTGCGGCCGGTATTGCAGCAAATGCCAGTCCAACGATTTGCCAAAAGCCCATTCTGCTGATTGCGCAAACTCATCGCCCATAAAGAGCAGTTTTGCTCCCGGATGCGTGAACATGTAGCTGTACAAAGCGCGTAAATTGGCATATTTCTGCCATTCGTCGCCCGGCATTTTATTGATCATGGAATGCTTACCGTACACAATTTCATCGTGCGAAAGCGGCAGCATAAAGTTTTCGGTAAAAGCATACAGCAAGCTGAAAGTGATTTGCTGGTGATGGTATTTCCGGTTGATCGGGTCTTCCTGAAAATATTTGATGGTATCGTGCATCCAGCCCATCATCCACTTCATACCAAAACCCAAGCCGCCCAAATAAGTTGGTTTGCTAACACCGGGGAAAGAAGTAGATTCTTCGGCAATGGTCTGCACATCGGCATAATTACCGTAAACAGCTTCGTTAAATTCGCGCAAAAACTGGATGGCTTCCAGGTTTTCGTTGCCGCCGTAAATGTTTGGCTCCCACTCTCCTGCCTCGCGCGAATAATCTAAGTACAACATGGAAGCTACGGCATCAACCCGCAAGCCATCAATATGATAACGATCCAGCCAAAACAAGGCGTTGCTGATTAAAAAAGATTTAACCTCATTGCGGCCGTAATTAAAAATGTAGGATTTCCAGTCGGGATGGAATCCTTTACGCGGATCCTCATGCTCGTACAAACTGGTGCCATCAAAACGGAAAAGGCCGTGTGCATCGCCCGGAAAATGCGAAGGCACCCAATCCATTATCACACCAATCCCGGCTTCGTGAAATTGATCAACCAAAAACATCAAATCCTGCGGGGAACCATAACGCGTACTGGCCGCAAAATAACCGGTAATTTGATAGCCCCAGCTTGGATAATACGGATGCTCGGCCAGCGGCATAAACTCTACATGGGTAAAACCCATGTCTTTTACATATTTCACTAGCACATCGGCCATTTCCCGGTAACCTAAAAATTGTTCAGGGTTTTCCGGGCTGCGCGCCCAGGAACCAAAATGCACCTCGTAAACGGAGTATGGGCTAGTTAAAGCGTTATGCTGATGGCGCGTTTTCATCCAAGCGGCATCCTGCCATTCAAAATAAGTGTGCGTTACAATGGAAGCGGTGCGCGGCGGTTCTTCCCAGCGCAACGCAAACGGATCGCCTTTTTCCAGTTCTTCGCCATAAAAAGAGCGGATGGCATATTTATAAATTGCGCCATCGCCTACGTGCGGGATAAAACCTTCCCAAATACCGGAACCATCCCAGCGCACAAAAAGCGGATGGCTGTGTTTATCCCAACCGTTAAAATCGCCCATAACGGCAACTTTTTCTGCATTGGGCGCCCAAACGGCAAAATATGTTCCGGTTACACCTTTATATTCCATCGTGTGCGAACCAAACAGTTCGTACAAACGGTAATGCTTGCCGCCTTTAAACAAACTAATATCAAAATCGGTAAAACGGCTGTAAACTTCAACCGGGTTTAAGCTGATGGTTTGGCTGGTTTCTGTTTTGGCAAACCCGGTTTCCGAAACCACAATTTCTGGTTTTTTACTTTCTGCCGATGCTTCTTTTACCACATCTTTTTTAGTAGCCGGTACTTTTTTTTGTCTGGTGGAAGCATCCTTGGTTATTGCTTTATCTGTTGCGGAAACTGCTTTTTTTGCCATAATATTTTTGGGTTATTGATATAATACAGATATTTAAACCAATTGTAAACGTAATTTACCGTTTGCTTACAATAACATGATGTTTTTAACAGGTAAATAACAATAAAGTTGCAATTGAAAATTAGAATAATATCTACTTTCGCCGTAATAATACACAAAATTGTGAATGCTAATTTTATGCTGCTAAAAGAAGCATTCGGGCAAGATGCCATGCTAACTGATATTTTACAGTAATATCAAGACTGGCCGTATTCTTTTTACGTAGAAAGAAAATCAATCGAAACTTTAACTAAAAACACGCTGAGTTACATAATATGTTCAAACTAAAATATGCTGTTAGTTTAGTTGCCGCTATGGCATTATCTGCAGCACTTTATGCCCAAAACCAAACTGACACTTTAACCCTAAAATTTCAGGATGCCGAAAAAAGGTTCCTGGTAAACAACTTCAGCCTGATTGCGCAGCGGTACAATGTTGATGCCAGCAAAGCACTGATCCAGCAGGCCCGGCTTTGGGACAATCCGGCTTTAAGCACCGACCAGAACCTTTACTCAAGAGACTTGGGTTTTTTTAACCACTCTAACGGCAACGGACAGCTTTTTGCACAAATCAGCCAGGTATTTTTAACGGCAGGCAAAAGGGGCAAGCAAATAAAAGTTGCGCAAGACGATGCCAGTATCCAGCAAGCCCAGTTTAATGATTTGCTGCGCAACCTGCGCTACAACATGCAGGTTGATTTTGCACAATTGCATAACCTGATCGAACAAAACCGTATCTTTCAGTACGAGATCGCTTCTTCCAATAATTTGGTCAAAGCTATCAGTACACAATACAGCGTTGGTAATTCCTCTTTGCGGGATGTGGTTCGCCTTCAAGCTGTTGCTTTTGGTTTGGAAAATGATTTGGTGGAGAATGTACGCCAAATCAACGAACTGGAGAACGACTTGAAAACCTTGCTGGTGGTTAAGGAAACCACGTTTATTGTACCGGATATCAGCACGCCAACCACCAACCCTGTTTCGTTAAACATCAATGCTTTGATTGATACGGCCAGGGCAAACCGCGGCGATTACCAGGCCAGCAAATTTGCTTTGGCACAGGCCGGCCATAATTTATCGTACCAAAAAGCACTTGCCGTGCCTGATATTTCTGTTGGTGTGGATTATGACCGCGCCAGTAACTACGTGCCCAATTATTATGGTTTGGCCATTAGCCTGCCGCTGCCGTTTTTCAACCGCAACCAGGGCAACATCAAATCGGCAAAATTTAATATCCAAAACCAGGAAAACGTGCTTAAAAACAGCGATCTGCAAGTACGCAATGATGTGGTAACGGCTGTAGAACAATATAATTTAAGCTTGCAATTGTTCTCAAAAAACAATTTAGAGTTTTATAACACTTACGATAAGTTGTTTGGAAACGTGGTTCAGGCTTACCGTTCGAGACAAATGGGTTTGGTTGAATTTGTTGATTTTTTTGAATCGTACAAAGACACCAAACTGAAAGTGATCCAGCAGGAATACAACCTGCAAAAAGCCATCGCCGACCTTAACTTTAATGTTGGCTCTACCGTAATCAACCCTTAAAAAAATAACCCTACTCTATAAAAAATGAAAAGAGAATTAATAGCCGGTTTTTCCGTATTGGTGTTTTTAACTTCCTGCGAACATAAAAAAGAAGAAGTGGCACAAAAAAAAGCGGTTTGCATCACCGATTCTTTGGCCAAGATCATCAGTATTGATACGGTTAAAACAACCAATATGCAAGATGAGCTGACACTGTCTGGAGAGGTTTCTTTTGATGAAAACCGCGTGGTCAAAGTTTATCCTTTTTCCAGCGGGCAAGTTACCGATGTGAGGGTTTCTTTGGGCGATAAAGTAAGCAAAGGCCAGGTTTTGGCCGTGCTGCGAAGTGCGGACGTGGCAGGCAGCTATACCGATTTATCGGCCACAAATTCTGACCTGGCTATTGCCAAACGCCAGTTAGCGCAAACAGAATACTTGTATAAAAACGGTATTTCCAGCGAGCGCGATTATACCGAAGCCAAAGAAAACTACAACAAAGCGCAAGCCGCCAGCACGAAAATCCAGGAACAGCTTTCTATTAACGGCCGTGGCAACACGAGCGCAAGCGGCCAATATGTAATCAAAGCATCAGAAGGCGGTTATATTGTAGAAAAAACTGTTACGCCTGGAAGTTTTATCCGGCAGGACAATGCAGCCAGCATGTTCACCATTTCGGATATGAAAGATGTTTGGATCTGGGCCAACGTTTTTGAGAGCGATATTTCTAAAGTAAAACAAGGTTATGCAGCCAAAGTATCTACGCTTGCTTATCCGGGCAAAATTTTTCCGGGCAAAGTAAACGAAGTAAGTTCAGTGCTGGACCCGGACAACAAAGTGATGAAAGTAAAAATCACTTTGCCTAACCCCAATATGCTGCTGAAACCGGAAATGTTTACTTCAGTTATCATCACCAACAGCGAGCAAACGCGATCGGTAACCGTGCCTGCTTCTGCCATTATTTTTAACGACAGCAAAAACTTTGTGGTGGTGTACAAAAGCAAGTGCGAATTAGAGGTGCGCGAAGTTAATGTGATAAAAACAGTAGATAACGTGAGCTACCTGTCATCAGGATTGAAAGCCGGCGAAATGCTGGTTTCCAAAAACCAATTGTTGTTGTACGACGCGCTGACCGAAGAATAAAAGCTTTAGCAAGGGCCTGTTTAAATTTCTGCCCTAAAACCAACATGCTTCTTTTATGCCTATAAAATTGGTTTCCATAAATGGCACAGGTAGAACAAAGCACCGGGATTTCAAAATTTAGGTGCTAAAAGAAGCATCGGAAACAAACAAGACAAAATTTAACCAGGCTTAAGTAATTGCAAGACAAGTTGCAATGAAACCATTTTCAAAAAAGAGAACGATTTTAACTCATAACCAACAATGAACAGTTTCATTAAAAATATAATTTACTTCTCGTTAAGGCACCGTTTTTTAGTGTTCTTTTTAACGGGGGTACTTGCCCTGCTTGGCGTTTGGAGCTATCTGAATACACCGATCGAAACTTTCCCGGATGTAACCAATACCCAGATCATCATTATTGCGCAATGGCCCGGCCGTAGTGCAGAAGAGGTGGAAAGGATGATCACCATCCCGATGGAAACGGTGCTGAATTCGGTCCAAAAAAAATCCAACCTGCGCACCACATCTTCTTTCGGCTTGTCTTACGTCCGCATAATTTTTGATGACGATGTGGATGATGCCTTTGCCCGCCAGCAGGTTTTAAGCCGGTTGCTGAATGCCGATTTGCCTGATGGCGTAAAACCGGAAGTAGAACCGCCGTACGGCCCAACCGGTGAAATTTTCCGTTACACGCTGAGAAGCAAGATTAGAAGTATTCACGACCTGACCGAGATACAAGATTGGGTTTTAGACCGCCAGTTTAAGGCCATTCCCGGCGTTGCTGATGTAAACAGTTTTGGCGGGGAAGAAAAGGATTTTGAGATAAGCGTAAACCCTTCCCTACTTCAAAAATATGGCCTAACCTCATTAGATGTTTACACTGCCATCAACCGCAGCAATATCAATGTGGGCGGCGATGTGATCGAAAAAAACAACCAGGCCTACGTAGTCAGAGGGATTGGGGTGATCAACAACATCAGCGAGATCCAAAATATCATCATCAAAAACGTAAACAACGT
>NZ_CALMAT010000129.1 GCF_937859865.1 uncultured Mucilaginibacter sp. | reverse complement strand
CACCAATTTTATGCCGATAAAAGAAGCATCAAACTTAACTTTTATATTTCCTAATCACATCCTTGCAGCCACCTTCGATCAAATCAAAAACGGGCGCAAAATGGTTATCGTTAAAATATGGATCGGGCACTTCCTGATCGTTTAAAAGGAGTTTTACTTTCTCGCGGTCCTGTTGGTTTCGGGCGAGGGACAAAACGTCGGCGAGGTTATTTTTATCCATCACCAAGATTAAATCGAAATCATCAAAATCTTGCACCTTAAACTGGCGGCAAATTTGCTTACTGATATCTACGCCACGCGTTTTAGCTTCGCGGGTAGAACGGTGGTCGGGCGCTTTGCCAATATGCCAGCTTCCGGTTCCGGCCGAATCCACTTCCCAATCCAGCCCTGCTTCTTTTACCTGCTGTTTCATGATGCCTTCCGCCAGCGGCGAACGGCAAATATTACCGAGGCAAACCATTAATATTTTCATGTGCGAAGAGTGAGGAGAAAAGAGCGGGGAGCGAGTTAAAAAATTTAAAAGAGCGGGGAGCGGGGAAGAAAGATATATAAAGCGTTATGTCATGTTTTCTCCGCTCACCGCTCTTCTCAACTAACCAAAAAGGTCATTTAATATTCCTGCTAAACGGATGCCGCCTTTTAGCAATTGCTGGTTGGCAATGGCAATATGATCAAACGTATAGCGGTAACTCAAATGCGCTTCCGGTTTAATTTCGGCATACAGCTTTTCCGAAATCTGGTTCGATTCGTACAGCCATTTGCTGATGTCATCGTGCTGCAAAGCCCTGCGTTGTTCTTTGGTGCTGTGGTTTATCCAGGCCGTATATTCAGTATAACTCAATTGTTCGTCGTCAATCATGTTCGAATCCCAAACCGCATGCAAATTGGTCGGTTTGTTAAACCAGAATATTTTTACGTCGTTTCCGCCTTTGTCTGTTGTATGTGCGGTATGCATCGGCTGGTGCACATCGCCCACAATATGAATGAGCAAGCGTAAATACATTTGCTTTTTGCCTTGCTCCAGGTTTTTGTTCTTAAGCTGAGCAATGATGAGGTTGAGTTTGGTGTAAGCATCCACGGCGGTGTCCTGCTTTAAAAAAATCTGCATTTCGGCGTAGTTGTAGGCCTTGTCAAAATCAATATAATGCCAGGGCGAAAGGTAGCTGTAAGCCGGATCGGATTTAATAAAATCGGCCCAAGTGCTGGCCATCGCTACGGATTCATCGCCCAAAATTAACTGAATATTTTTGCGTGCTTTTTTGGTTAAATAGCTGTCGGCAATTTGCCCAACCACGCGGTGGCCCAACATTCCCCAAGCCATACTTTGCATCGGCAGATAAGAAAAAAACAGTGCTAAAAGAAGTATGCCTAATTTATTTTTCATGGTATTTACAACGGTTTTGGTTTGCAGGTAATTTTTTTAGTAAGATGGATATCAAACGGAACGGTACTGGAAAAACTGATGACATGCAGCAACGTATCGGTTTCTTTTTTCAGCTTAAACAACTCTTCGTACACACCGATGTGGAAACAGCCTTTGTTTTTCAGGCTGAAATCCGGGTTGCAGTACAAACCGCGAACGCGTAATGTATCGTGGTGAAGTTCGTATTTGGCGCGCACATATTCTTTCCATTTATTCTGGTTCATGCAACTATCGGTGCCGTAGTTTACCTTGCTGTAATTATCGGTGGTGATAAAAACAGAATCGCAACTGAAACGGAACTGGTATAAAGTATAATTTAACAACTTGCTTTGTAAACGCACCGAATCTTGCCTCCATTCGCCCTGCAAAAAAATAACGCCGGGACGCTGCACCGATTGGTTAAACCGGCAGGAAGCCAACATCACCAAAAACAGCAGGTAAAAGAAGTATCGTATTTTTTGCATGTAAAAGAAGCAAGGAAAAATCCCTCTTTTTTCTGGAGAGGGATTTAGGGTGAGGCAACTCTATTTTAAACCGCCAATCATATCTTCGGGACGAACCCATTCGTCAAACTGCTCGTTGGTCAGCAAACCTAAACCAATAGCCGCTTCGCGCAAAGATTGATTTTCTTTCAGCGCCGTTTTTGCAATTTTAGCCGCATTTTCGTAACCAATGTGCGGGTTTAAAGCGGTAACCAGCATCAGCGAATTTTCTAAATGCTTTTTGATGCCTTCATAATTTGGCGTGATGCCAACGGCACAATGATCGTTAAAGGAAACGCAGGCATCGCCAATTAAACGCGCCGATTGCAAAAAGGCCGCCGCCATCACTGGTTTAAAAACGTTCAGTTCATAGTGTCCGTTACTGCCGCCGATCGAAATAGTAACATCATTTCCCATCACTTGAGCGGCAACCATCGTTACCGCTTCGTTTTGGGTTGGGTTGACTTTTCCCGGCATGATGGATGATCCTGGCTCATTATCCGGAATATGGATTTCGCCAATGCCAGAACGCGGGCCGGAAGCCAGCATACGTATATCATTTGCAATTTTCATTAATGAAACCGCGATTTGCTTTAATGCGCCGTGCGATTCTACCAAAGCATCATGCGCAGCCAAAGCTTCAAATTTATTTTCCGCGGTGCGGAAGGGAAGTCCGGTAAATTTGGCAATGTAATCGGCCACTTTTACATCGTAACCTTTTGGTGTGTTGATGCCGGTCCCAACCGCGGTTCCGCCTAAAGCCAGTTCCGATAAGTGGTCTAACGTATTTCTTAACGCTTTTAAACCATGTGTTAATTGCGAAGCATAACCCGAAAACTCCTGGCCCAAAGTAAGCGGTGTGGCATCCATTAAGTGCGTGCGGCCAATTTTAACCACGTTTTTAAACTCTTCTACTTTTGCCTGAAGCGTATTTCTTAACTTCTCAACACCCGGAATTGTCGTTTCCATCACCACTTTGTAGGCTGCAATGTGCATTGCCGTTGGGTAAGTATCGTTGGATGATTGTGATTTATTCACATCATCGTTTGGGTGGATAAAAGTTTTGCCTTCGCCCAGCGAATTTCCCTGTAAAACATGCGCCCGGTTGGCAATTACTTCGTTCAAATTCATGTTGGATTGCGTGCCTGAACCCGTTTGCCAAATCACCAGCGGAAATTCGCCGGCCAGTTTTCCTGCCAAAATTTCATCACAAACCTGGGCAATCTGGTCGCGCTTTTCGGCAGATAAAACGCCCAAATCAGCATTGGTAAAAGCCGCTGCTTTTTTTAAATAAGCAAAAGCTTCAATAATTTCAACCGGCATGCTTGCCGCCGGTCCAATTTTAAAATTGTTGCGCGAACGCTCGGTTTGTGCGCCCCAGTATTTATCGGCAGGCACTTGCACGGCGCCCATCGTATCGTGTTCGGTTCTGAAACTCATGGTTTTAATTCGATTGTAGCGCCAAATTTAGGGCTAAATCTAAAAGCTGAGCTATAATCTTCAAGAAAATTACAAAGAAGGTTGTGGAAGACCAGGAGTGGCGAGCGAGGGATTTTTGAAGTTTAAAAGAGCGGAAATTACTATACTTCTTTTACCAGGCAAATTTTAATGCGATAAAAGAAGTATGTGTGTAAAGCTTGGATCAAATGTATCAAGGAAATATTTTATAGATGTCTTTTCGGTGGGCGATGATCAAAAATCTAACGGTGTCAATCTCTTCTAATTCTAACCCAATTCTATAATTGCCAACCCTGATTCTAAAACAAGTTTTAAAACCCTTCATCTTTTTGGTATTTCGCACAAATCCAATTGCTGGAGAAGCTTCGACTTGAAATATGGCTTTTTCAACCTGTTTCTTTACAATTTTATCCTTGATTTTATCAAGGGATTTTTCAAAAGCTTCATCAAAAATAATTTTCATTAACTACGAAGTTTTGCCATGATCACTTCACGGCTAACTTCTTTCCCGGTTTTTTGCTGCAACATTAATTTACCTAATGCATAATCTTCCGCGTCTTCTTCATTAATCAAATTAACCTCATCGCCCAAATTTTCAGCAAATTCTGTAATTAACCGAACATGGTCCGGGTTCATACTTTTAATGATTACTACTTCCATATCCAAATATACTTCTTTTATCAAGTAAAAATCTTACACTTCCGTTCTTCACCAGCCTTCCACTCCCCGCTCTCTTTTTCTCCGCTCTTTTTTTGGGCGTGCCCCTGCGGGTCGGGCTTTCCGCTGCAAGTCCTCGCTGCGCTGTGGGCTTTCCGCTGCAATCCCTCACGCGGCAAAGCGCCTACCTGCAAAGTTCAAATCTTTGCGCCGCTCAAAAAATAAAAAACTACCGGTAAAAAAAGCATCAAGTAATCGAAACTTTTCGCCTCGTTTTCGTAAAACAATATCTTATTTTCGCCACCGTTTTAAACGACAGATTTGACTTTTTAATGAGATTCCAGAACTACCTTCTACCCGTTGCGGCTGCTTTACTTCTACTAACCGCCTGTTCCAAACACAAAAAAACGCCGCAGGAAGTAGTTGCCGAAACACCCTTCGATACCACTTCGCTCCTCAAATACAGCCCAAAAAATGCCGATAAAAGGATTGATGCTTTTATGCAAAACCTGCACAAGCACAGCGGTTTTAACGGCAATGTATTAGTCGCCAAAAAAGGAAAAATTTTGTACGAAAATGCTTTCGGCTGGGCCAATTATTTAACGCGCGACAGCCTGAAAGTGAACTACCAGTTCGAGCTGGCCTCGGTTTCTAAAACCCTCACTTCCACCGCTATTTTAATGCTGATGGAGCAAGGCAAGCTCAAATTAGACCAAAACGTTAAAGACTTCTTCCCCAGTTTCCCGTACGATGGCATCACCATCCGTTTACTGCTCACCCACCGTTCCGGCATGATGAACTACGTTTATTTTACCGATGATGTTTTTCGGAAAGAGCACCGCGACCAGCGCAAAGGTTTAAACAATGCACAGGAAATGGCTTTGATCGCGCAATACAAACCGGCTCCTTTTAACAAACCCAACGTGCGTTTTTTGTATAACAATTCTAATTTCATGGTTTTAGGCGCGATCATCGAGAAAGTAACCGGCATTCCTTACGCGCAATACATGAAAGAAAATGTGTTTAAACCGGCTGAAATGAACAACACGGCCGTTTACTCTAAAGCAGTTTATGATAAAATTCCTGTGCATGTAGTTGGCCATGACCGTAACAGTTGGCGGTATTCTGTGGCGCAAAACTTTTTGGATGGGCCAGTTGGCGATAAAGGTATTTACAGCACGGTTGAAGATCTGTATCTGTTTGACCGCGCTATGCGTGCCGGCCGTTTGTTAAAACAGCAAACGCAGGATTCGGCTTACACGCCCCGAAACCCAATGGTTCATGGCCATTTTAATTATGGTTACGGCTGGCGGATTTTTGATGCGCCGAATCAAAAAGTAGTTTATCATACCGGCTGGTGGCACGGTTTCCGGCATATTTTTGTGCGCGATTTAAAAAACGATGTAACCATTGTTTTGTTAGGCAATATGGTAAACGGAAGTTTGCTGCATTTAGACGAATTATTTAGGATTACCGGAATGCCGATCGTAAGAAAAAGCGCGTACACCGGAACTGGCGATGAAGCCGAAGACCAATAAATTTACACCGATAAAAACAGCATTATGTTTGACAAACTATTTGAAGCACAGCAAAAAGCAGACGAAGTAAAAAAACGTTTGGATAACATCACCGTAAAAGGAACCGCAGAAAACGGAAAAATCACGGTTACGGCAAACGGCAATAAACAGGTTCAAACGATTAGCATAGACGAAGAATTTTACAAAGAAGCCGACCGCGAAGAACTGGAAGAACTGCTGGCTGTTGCCGTAAACAAAGCCATAGAACAAGCCGAAAATTTAAACCAAGCCGAAATGGCTGCCATGACCAAAAACATGTTTGGCGATTTAGGCGAACTGGGTAATCTTTTTGGTAAGTAGTGTGTTGGATGTTTAAACATTAGAATTTAAACACACGAAAACATGAAAGTTACTTATTACGGCCACGCCACTATTTTGTTGGAAACTGAAAAAGCAAAGTTGTTGTTCGATCCTTTTATCACGCCAAATGAACTGGCAAAAGGTATTGATATTGATACCATCAAACCAGATTACATTTTATTAACGCACGGCCATGTTGACCATGTGGCCGATCTTTTCACCATCCAAACCAACAGCAACGCAACCGTAATTTGTATTGCCGAAATACAAGGCTGGTTAAACAATAACGATGTAGAAAAAGTGCATGGCATGAACATTGGCGGAAGTTTTAACTTCGATTTTGGCCATGTAAAAATGGTAAACGCCATCCATTCCAGTTCAATGCCCGACGGAACTTATGGCGGAAACCCGGCCGGTTATGTGATTTATGCCGATGGCAAAAAAATCTATATTGCCGGCGATACCGCTTTAACATATGATATGAAGCTACTGGAAGACGAAAAGTTGGACTGGGCTTTTCTTCCAATCGGCGATAACTATACCATGGGTGTTGACGACGCGGTTAAGGCAGCTTTTTTTATCAACTGTGTCAATATCATTGGTGTACATTTTGATACTTTTCCACCGATCAAATTAGACCATGAAGCCGCAAAAGCTAAATTTGCCAATGTTGGTTTAAACTTCATTTTGCCAGAGATTGGGCAAACGATTGATTTGTAAAATACAATTAAAAAGAGGAGGCTTTATCCATTGATGGAGCCTCCTCTTTTTTTGGTTAAAACAAATCTTAAATTCACAACCTGTTGAAACCTATGCTTCTTTTATCGCTATAAAATTAGGCACCAATTTTTATAGGGTAAAAGAAGTATTTGTTATAAAGGATAATAAACTCCTGTAACCTGTTCTGCCAAACCCCAAAGTTTTTTGGCCACTGTTTCGTCCAATGCATTTTCCTGAATGGTTGCCAATGTTGGATACCCTCTGTATCCGCCTTCGTCAGGCTCATACATATTTCCTCCGCTGGCTTCGTTTGATACAGCTGCATATAATGATGACAACGCGCCTTGCCACGGCTCCATAAATTCACCAAGACGCTCAACCCCTGCTGCAATTGCTGCTTCGCTTAGATATCGTGTCAACTCAGTTTTGTTTGCTCCGGGTTGTGCCGCAATGGAAAGTACTTTAACTCCTTTAGCCACAATTCTGCGTTGCAGCTCAACTGAAAATATTAGGTTCGCCAATTTGCTCTGTCTATATTCCCGAATAGCATCATAACCTGTTTCTGATTTTAAATTGTCAAAATCAATTACCGAACCTTGGTAACCATTGCTGCTAAATGTTATAATTCGTGAATTAGAAGTTTCTTTAAGCAAAGGATATAAACGGCCGGTAAGCGCAAAATGCCCTAAAAAATTTACCCCAAATTGCAGTTCATAACCTTGTGCTGTTTTTGATGCGGGTGGCATCGCTACACCAGCATTATTGATTAGCACATCAAGTTGTTTGTGTTTTTGAAGAAAGGTATCTGCAAATTGTTTAACAGAACTTAAATTTGATAAATCCAGAACACCAGTTTCAAGTGTGCCTTTTCCATTTGGCTCATATAATTTAATAAGGGCATCTTCTGCGTTTTTCAAATTTCTACAGGCAAGCACTACATGCGCACCAGCTCCATATAACGCAAGTGCCGTTTCAAAACCAAGGCCAGTATTGGCACCAGTTATTAATATAGTTTTACCGGTTTGATCGGGAATATTCTCTTTTGTCCACATGGTAATTAAATTTACAGGACAAAGGTTATTATTTAATCAGAAGCGAGGATACCAAAACGAAAGCAAAAACTACAAAAATCAATCATTGTTTAATTGCCTATATTTTGTTGCGGTAATTTTTGCCCTGCTTTTAAAGAAGCCGGAAAAATGATTAGGCTCTTCAAAACCAAAGCTAAAAGCGATTTCAGCAATAGTCCAATTGGTGTTTTTTAATAATACTTTGGCTTCCTGCAAAATCCGGTCATTAATTAGTTGCGAAGTTGTTTGTCCGGTTATTTCCTTTAACGCTTTGTTGAGATGGAAATGCACATATAACCGGTTTGTTTTTCACTAATCGTGTCCCAAAAATAAGGAATTGTAGGATTGGTAAACACGAGCGCGCTTCCGTTTACTTCTATAATTTTATCGGCATAATGTATTTTACTGTGGCCGGTAATCAGGGTAACCTTAAAAAAACTGCGCCGACTGTAAGTTGCTTTTCTATGTTTAGGCAAAAGCATATCTTCAATTTTAAAAATATTAAAATGGCCGATTTCGTTTTTATCAGATACGGAAACTTTGTTAATCGTTTTATAAAATGTTTGAAGTTCAACTATTGTAGGCATGTTTAAAGGTACAAAAATCAAATAGTTTAAATTAGCTTTGCGCTTATTGATAAACTATTTCAACAAAAAAGAGGTATCCTTTTGGGAAACCTCTTTTTGTTGAAGAATTTAGATTGTTAATGCTTCTTTTACCCTATAAAAATTGGTGACTTAACCAGCTTAAACAAAACCAAAAGCCAGGTACTTGGCAATTTTTATAGGGTAAAAGAAGCATGGAAACCTTAACAGGTAAAAAAATTAAACTTCTTTTTATATAATTGTTCCGCTTGGGATAACGGCATTCTTTTTCACCACAATAATCCCTTCTGTAACCGTATAAGTTCCGAAATCGCCGTCTTCCAGATGGCTGCCGCCGTTAATCTTTACATCATTACCAATGTAGCAGTTTTTATCCAAAATGGCATTGTTGATGTAGCAACGTTCCCCAATGCCCATAATTGGTTTGTTTTCTTCTTTGTACTTGGCTATTTGTTCCAGCGTTTGATAATAATCATTGCCCATTACATACGTGTTGATGATGGTGGAACCAACGCCAATGCGCGTACGGATACCAATTACCGAGCGGGAAATATGCGCGGCATGGATGATACAACCATCCGAAATCATAGAATTGTGCAATGATGTGCCGGATAATTTGGAAGGCGGCAACATCCTTGCACGCGAGAAAATGCTTCTTTTATCAAATAAATTAAACTGCGGAATTTCATCTGTTAAACCTAAATTGGCATCAAAGAAAGAAGGGATGCTACCGATATCGGTCCAATAACCTTCGTACTGGTAACTTAAAATTTTATTGTTACCAATAGATTGCGGGATAATTTCTTTGCCAAAATCCGCACGGGTATTGCCTTCCAATAAATCGTACAGCGTTTTGCGGTTAAACATATAAATGCCCATCGAAGCCAAATAAATACGGCCTTGTGCCTGCATTTCTTCGCTCACTTCAGAATCCCAGCCCGGCAGCATGTCTTTTTTTGGTTTTTCGATAAAGGACGTGATCATCTGGTTTTCATCCGTTTTCAAAATACCAAAACCTGCCGAATCTGCTTCATTAACCGGAATGGTTGCAATAGAAATTTCTGCGCCTTTTGCTTCATGCTCATCAATCATCTTGCAAAAATCCATTTGGTACAACTGGTCGCCGGATAAAATCAACACATAATCAAATTCATGCGGTGCCAAATGGTGCAACGATTGGCGCACCGCATCCGCCGTTCCCTGGTACCAGGTGGTATTGTGCGGTGTTTGTTCGGCAGCCAAAATATCAACAAAAGAACTGCTGAAAACACTAAAATGGTAAGTGTTTTTGATGTGTTTGTTGAGCGAGGCCGAGTTAAACTGGGTTAGCACATAAATACGTTCAATACCCGAATTGATACAGTTGGAGATGGGAATATCTACCAAGCGGTATTTTCCGGCAATAGGAACAGCGGGCTTAGAGCGTGTAGCTGTTAAAGGGAACAGCCGGGAACCCTGGCCGCCGCCTAATACGATACAGATTACTTTAGAGGAAGTCATGATTTAGGTTTTAAACTGTGGTAGAGATGAATATATTCTTTGGCCGAACGCGCCCAGGAAAAATCCAGGGACATCGTTTGCGGATATAACAATTGTAAAGCCGCTGTGTTCTGAAAAAGTTCGATTGCTCTTTTTATACCGGTAAAAACAGCATCAACCGTAGCTGCTTCGCACCGGATACCGTAGCCGTCGGGTTCACTGATATCAATCACCGTATCTTTCAAGCCGCCTGTGCTATTCACCACCGGAATGGTAGCATAACGCAAAGCATAAAGCTGGTTTAAGCCGCAAGGCTCAACCCGCGAAGGCATCAAAATAAAATCGGCACCGGCATAAATACGGTGCGCCAATTCTTCGTTGTAACCAATGTAAGCGTTGTACCGGCCGGGGAATGCTTCTTTTAGGGCACTTAATTCATGCTCGGTTGCGGCTTCTCCGGAACCTAAAATCAAAACATTGACCGGGTTTTCTATATCTGCAAATATCTGCCTGAAAATTCCGGGCAATAAATCTGCACCTTTTTCTGCCACCAAACGGCCAATAAAAGTAAACAAAGGTTTATCCGGCGAAAAGCCAAATTGTCCGCACAGGAATGCTTTGTTGAATGCTTTTTTTAGAGCAACATTTTCAGTATCGTAATGAGTTACAATCATCGGATCGTTTTCGGGGTCCCAAACATCGTAATCAATACCGTTGATGATACCGGTTCCGTACGCTTTTTCCAGCTCAAACAAATATTCCAAACCATTAGAGTTGGAAGTGAGTTCCAGCAGATAACTTGGCGAAACCGTGGTAAAAGCATCCGCGCAACGTACTGCTGAAGCTAAGGGATTGATGCCGCCGTTCCAATCCAGCAAACCGGTTTTCCAGGGATCAACATCGGGTAAATAATTAAACTTTTCCCAGCCAAAAGCGCCATGATATTGCCCGTTATGAATGGTAAAAACCGTACGGATATTGGAAAGCGAAGTATAACGACTTGAATAATAAAGCAGAAAAGGCACCAATCCGGTTTGATGGTCGTGGCAATGGATGACATCGACCTGTTCGCCCGACCAAAGCATCCAATCCAAAAATGCCAGTTGAAAAGCGGTAAAACGTTCTACATCATCATCATAACCGTAAACTTCCGTCCGGTCCAGCAAACCGGGAATTTTTAGAATGTACAAATCGAACCCCAGTTTTTTGGTTTTTTCTTTCAGGATTTCAAAGTAAAACGGCCGGTCGCCCATCAAACTTGTTGCCCTAAAAACAGTATCAAAAGCGTTTTCCTGCACAAACTTGCGCTCGTAAAAAGGCATCACCACCATCGCTTCCACGCCCAACTGATTGAGGTATTTTGGCAACGCGCCAGCCACATCGCCCAAACCGCCAATTTTAGCAACAGGATAACATTCTGCGCTTAAATGAATTACTTTCATGCTCTGTAAGGTTTAAAATTGGTGGCTCAATGTAGCAATTATTTTAGTGGAAGATGTGATTTAAGAAATAAGTTTTCGTTATCAATGCGCTTCCAGCCAGTTGCTGCCCACGCCTGTTTCTACCACAATCGGGATGTTGGTTTTAAAGGCGTTTTGCATCAGTTCTTTTACCAAAGGCATCACCGTTTCCACTTCTGTTTTGGGCACGTCAAACACCAACTCGTCATGCACCTGCATCGTCATTTTGGTATCCAACTTTTGTTTGATGAGTTCGTTGTGAATATTGATCATCGCAATCTTAATCATATCCGCCGCCGAACCTTGGATGGGTGCATTGATTGCATTTCGTTCGGCATAACCACGAACCGTTGGATTGGCCGAATTGATATCGCGCAAATACCGGCGTCGGCCCATCAAAGTTTCTACATATCCGTTTGCGCGGGCAAAGTCCAGCGTGTCGCTCATGTAACTTTTGATGCCCGAATATTGGTTAAAATATTGCTCGATAATTTCGGTGGCTTCCTTGCGGGAAATGCCCAAACTTTGCGACAAACCAAAAGCCGATTGGCCGTAAATAATCCCAAAATTTACCGCTTTGGCGTTGCGGCGTTCGGTGGAGGTTACTTCTTCAATCGTTCGGCCGTAAACTTTTGCCGCCGTTGCGGTATGAATATCAATGCCTTTAAAAAAAGCATCCATCATGTTTTCATCTTTGCTGATCTCGGCAATTAAACGCAATTCGATCTGCGAATAATCGGCAGAAAGCAAAACATGGTCTTCGTCTCTCGGTTCAAAAGCTTTCCGCACTTCGCGGCCGCGTTCCGTCCGGATTGGGATGTTTTGCAAGTTTGGATTGTTAGAACTTAACCTTCCCGTTGCTGCAACTGCCTGGTTATAAGAAGTATGCACGCGCCCGGTTTTTGGGTTGATCATCAGTGGCAAAGCATCTACATAAGTAGATTTTAGTTTTAACAACTGCCGGAAATCCAGAATATCGCGCACAATATCACTTTTATTTGCCAGTAAAAGAAGCACGTCTTCGCCGGTTTGATACTGGCCGGTTTTGGTTTTCTTGGCTTTTGGATCGAGCATCAACTTTTCAAACAAAACCTCGCCCAACTGTTTTGGCGATGAAATATTGAACTTGAGGCCGGCCTTTTCATAAACCGTTTTTTCCAATTGCGCCAAATCGTTTTCCAAATGCGCGGAAGATTCGTTCAGCGTTTGCCGGTTAATTTTCACGCCTTCAAACTCCATTTCGGCCAGCACATAAATCAGCGGATATTCCAAGTCGTGCGCCAGTCTTTCCGCTTTAACCGATTTCAAAACCGGTTCAAATGCTTCTTTTAGCTGCAAAGTTATGTCGGCATCTTCGGCAGCGTATTCTTTGATTTTTTCGATCTCCACATCGCGCATTGTTCCCTGGTTTTTTCCTTTAGAGCCGATCAAAGAAGTGATGGAAACCGGCGAATAACCAAGATAGTTTTCGGCCAGCAAATCCATGTTGTGGCGCGTATCTGGATCAATGAGATAATGCGCCATCATTGTATCAAACAAAGCGCCTTGTAAGTTCACGCCGTACCATTTCAAAACCAAAATATCAAATTTGAGGTTTTGGCCGATCTTCATAATCTGATCGTTTTCCAAAACCGCTTTAAATTCATCAACAATTTTTTGTGTTTCGATTTGATCCGCAGGAACCGGAACGTAATAACCTTGACTGATTTTTACAGAAAAAGACAAACCGACCAGTTCGCATTGGTTTGCATCCGTTCCGGTTGTTTCTGTATCGAAGCAAAAAGAAGTTTGGCCGGAAAGTAAATCAATCAATTCCTTTCGCTTCTCCGGCGTGTCCATCAAAAAATATTGATGTTCGGTATTCTCAATATTTTTGCTGACGACCATTGGTTCCGGCATTTCTGCTGCCACTGATTTTTGTATGGTAAAAGAAGCATTGCCGTTTTCTGCGGGAATGCTGAACAAATCAGCCTGAACGCCAACAGCAGAACGTGCTTCGTTTACCGAAAAATCTTCGCCAAAAACTCTTCGGCCAATCGTCCTGAATTCCAGTTCGGCAAAAAGCGGTTCTAACAATTCCCGGCTTGGCGCGCCAACCAGCAAAGCATCTTCGTCCAGTTCTACTGGCGCATTCAGTAGAATGGTGGCTAATTTTTTGGAAATCAAGCCTTGATCGGCAAACTTCTCTACGTTTTCACGCATTTTTCCTTTCAACTGATCGGCGTTTTTAATTACTTCTTCCACTGAACCAAACTGTTTAATCAGCAGTTTCGCCGTTTTCTCGCCGATTCCCGGAATGCCCGGAATGTTGTCTACCGCATCTCCCCACAAACCTAAAATATCTATGACTTGCTCCGGCGTTTGCACTTCCCATTTTTCCAATACTTCTTTTACCCCTAAAATTTCCATGTCGTTGCCCATGCGCGCAGGTTTGTAAACGAAGATGTTTTCGGAAACCAACTGACAAAAATCTTTGTCCGGCGTCATGCAGAAAACGGTGTAGCCTTTTTGTTCGGCTTTTTTGGCCAAGGTGCCAATCACGTCGTCCGCTTCAAAACCATCCGAAGTAATCAACGGAATATTAAAGCCTTCTACCAAACGAAAAACGTAAGGCAAAGCCAGCGACAAATCTTCGGGCATGGCTTGCCGGTGCGCTTTGTAGGCCACAAAATCGGTATGGCGTTCGGTTGGCGCATCGGTATCAAAAACAACAGCCAAATGCGTTGGCGCTTCTTTTTTTAAAATTTCCATCAGCGTATTGGCAAAACCCATTACGGCCGAAGTGTTGATGCCGCCGGAAGTGAAACGCGGGTTTTTGCTGAGGGCGAAATGGGCGCGGTAAATAAGCGCCATGCCATCCAGAAGGAATAATTTTTTCATGGAAGATAAAGATTGCACAGATGTATTTCAATTTTAGTTTGATTACACCGATTTTAATTTGATTTCACCGATGTAATGGATTACACTGATTAATGCAATTTTAAGGATTTGGATTGATTAGGCGATGCGTAAAATCAGAATCTGAAACTACAATTTACAGCGTGGTCGTTTACCATGCCGGTTGCCTGCATGTGCGCATAACAAATGGTGGAACCAAAGAATTTAAAGCCGCGTTTTTTTAGGTCTTTGCTGATGGCATCAGAAATTTCAGTTGTAATGATTGGTTCGCTATAAAGTTCTTTTTGGGTGATGATCGGTTTTCCTTCCGGCATAAAGCTGTACAGATAGCTGTCGAATGAGCCATACTGTTTTTGCACCTGTAAAAACAGTATGGCGTTGCTAATTGCCGCCTGGATTTTTAAACGGTTTCGGATGATGCCGGTATTTTGCATTAACCGTTCTACAACAGCTTCGGTAAAAGCGGCTACTTTTTCGGCATCGAAGTTGGCAAAAGCTTTTCGGTAATTTTCTCTTTTACGAAGAATTGTGAGCCAGCTTAAACCAGCTTGTGCGGATTCGAGCACCAAAAATTCAAACAGGATTTTATCGTCGTGCACCTCTTTTCCCCATTCTTCGTCGTGGTATTTGATGTATAATGGATCGTTTCCGCACCAGGAACAACGGGTAATTTTGTTTTCTTCCATTGTTAAAAATTAAAAATGCCGCCTAATTTAAGCAGCATTTTTAATTTATACTATCGGGCTGGCCGCCAAGCGCCGCGAACCCAGGAATGGCCGCGCGAACCGTGGTTCCAGTAGCCGGGGCGGTAGCTGTAGTTTGGCCGCGGCCTGCTCCAATAACCAGGACGGGCAACATAACGGCCACTGTTCCAGTAATATTCCGGCCCGATCCAGATTGCGCCGGCATAAGGAGGCGCGGGGCGGGTATAAACATAAGGTGCAGGACGTTCGGCTACGTAATAACTGCCACCGCAGGATGCCAGCAGCAAGGTTAAGGTTGATGCCAGCAGGAATAATTTTATCGTTTTCATAGTTCCAAATTTTGGAAATTATGACCGGCGGAAAATCTCAGCGTTTAATATGTAACAGTTATTTTGCTTCTTTTATCAGCTCAAAACCGGCAACGGGCAACCCACAACCGGCAACCGATTATCCGTTCAGTTCGTCCCAATATTCTACGGCGCGGCGGTAATGCGGGATCACGATCGAGCCGCCAACCAAATTGGCAATCATAAAAACTTCGTTGATTTCATCCTGGTTAATGCCTTCATCGCGGCACTTCTCTAAATGGTATTTGATGCAATCATCGCAACGCAAAACCATCGAAGCCACCAAACCCAGCATTTCTTTGGTTTTTACATCCAAAGCACCGGCGGCATAAGTGGTGGTATCCAAGGCAAAAAAGCGCTTGATATTGGTGTTCGAGGTTTCCATAATCCGGCTGTTCATCCGGCTGCGGTATTCGTTAAAATCGTTTGTTAAATTTCCCATGTTTGTTGTTTTTATGCAGATGCTTCTTTTATGCCTATAAATTTAGTGCCTCGGCCGGGTTCCAAAATACCTGTTTAAAGTTTTTGATCTGGTCGTGTTCTACCTCAATCCCTTCGTTTTCCAACAGTTGCTGCATCAAATGCGGACTGCCAAAATGCTGTTTTCCGGTCAGCAATCCCGTTCTGTTTACTACGCGATGCGCCGGAACAGGCGGAAAAACACGCAACGAAGCTCCCATGGCATAACCAACCATCCTGGATGATCCTTTTGTCCCCAAAAATTCAGCAATGGCGCCGTAACTGGTTACACGCCCAACGGGAATTTGGCGGACAACCCAATAAACACGCTCGTAAAAACTATCGTTTTCCATCGTTCAATTTAATCAAAAGAAAACTTGAGGTAGTTGATGTTTTTGTTGTTTTTGAGGTATTTTTTTTCGTAGTAAGTTTTGATGGACAGGATTTCATCCGCGTACTCTGATTCATACAAATTATCCGTGGCAATGTGCAGCTTCAAATGGTGTTCTTCAATTTTGGCTAAAGTATAAGCGTACAAATTATCGTCGTCTGTTTTAAGATGGACGAAGCCGCCGGGCTGTAAAATATTTCGATAATTAACTAAGAAACGGGAAGAAGTCAACCGCTTTTTTTCGCGGCTGACTTGCGGTTGTGGGTCAGGAAACGTAATCCAGATTTCCGAAACTTCTTCCGGTTCAAAATAAGCTTCGATGTTTTCAATCTGGATCCTTAAAAAAGCCACGTTGGTTACGGCTTCTTCCAAAGCTGTTTTTGCGCCGCGCCAAATGCGGTTTCCTTTATAATCAATGCCGATAAAATTTTTTTCAGGAAAAAGGCGTGCCATTTCTACCGTATATTCCCCTTTGCCGCAGGCCAGCTCTAAAACCAAAGGATGCTTGTTCTCAAATTGCTGCGGATGCCATTGGCCTTTACGTACGTGGCCTTCTTCTAACTGTAAAACGTTTTCGAAAGCTGAAATTTCTGCAAAGCGTTTTAATTTATCTTTTCCCAAACCAAAAATATTTAAGCGGTAAAAATAGCTTTAGCAGGCAATTATTGAAAACCTAAATTTTATACTTGGAAAAAACGCTGAAATAAAAAAAGCAGGCTTGCTTAAAACCTGCTTTTGAATTAATTGAAATCGAAATCAATCTATCTTTTTAACCACAATCGGCGTGTTTATCCTTACCGGCGTTGTTGCTTTGATGCTCTTTTTAGCAGGCAAAAGTTTGGCTATGAAATTTTCGATTGTTTTCGTTTTTGACTTAACTGTATCCGGGACTTTTACATCGGCAACCATCGTTTTGATCTTGTCCCAACCAGTATTTACCGAATCCTGGTTGATGTATTCAGATGCTTTTTTGGATAAGAAAGTAACGATAGAACGTGTAATAAAGCCTGATTCTTTAAACAGCGTTTTGTTTAAAGTGAGCGGCAGCAAAAAGCGGGATACAGTTGCAATCAAATCCTGGTTTAAAATACCGTTAAGTTGCGTGCCCTTTCCGCTATGGCCAGAAGAAGATTTCGGAATTACCGTAAGCAAAGTTTTATAAATAGTTGAAGGGCTGCTGAAACGTTGTTTGATCGCGACTTCCTGTTGTACGCTCAACGTTTCTAACCGTACAATTTCATTTCTTAAATCGTGGATCGTTTTAATTGGTACAATCATTTGCTGTTGTCTTTAAAAAATTTTGAAATAAAAAACCCAATAAGCGGCGCCTCAATATACTTGGCTTTCAACACCAAAACCAAAACGGCCAGTATAATAAAAATCAGGGTAACAATACCAAAACCCGCCCAATAAGAACCAATTAATGATCCTAACGCAAGCGCCAGTGTGATGGTTGCAAACATCAGGATGAACAAACCAAGTACGGCAATAATGGCATAAGCGATAACGCTGCTGGCAATTGTAGTGGTCTTGTCAATGGCTATATATTTATACAGCTTGATCTTGGTTTCTACGTATTCTTTTATTTGCTCGATAATTGGAGGGTTAGTTTTGTTCTGTTCCATGGGATATTCGGTTTTTATTAGCAATAATAATATTCAAAAGACAAATCAAAAAATTAAGGCAGGTTATTTATACTGCAAGTACTTTGTTTTCAGTATAATTTATTTCCCTATGTTTTGTCTTTACAAAATAGCTAACTATTAACCGATTGATAATGTTTGACGTAATTTTTAAATACTGCAACCTATGGCAAAAAGTAGAACAGGGACAAGTAGAACTAAAGTAAATAAACGCTAAAAATTTAGAGCATAAAAAAAGCTTCGGGCATTTGCCTGAAGCTTTTTTAAGTTTAAAAGAAAACCTTATTTTTTAGTGGTAGATTTTCTTTTAGTGGTAGTATGATGTGTAGTAGTGTGGTGTTTTTTAGTAGTATGGTGTTTTTTGTGTGTTTTTCTAACAACCGGAGCCGGTGGCGGCGGCGGAGCAGGAGCTTCTACAACTGGCGGAGGGGTTGGCATTTTAATTTCACAACCACCACCATCAACTACAGTACCTGCAGGTGTGTTAGGGCATTTATCTAAATCATCACGAACACCGTCGCCATCAGAATCTTTTTTCAGGTCAGAAACACCAGTTTCAACTTTGGTAACTTCGCCTTTTAAGCTGTCAACTGTAGCACGCAATGTAGGGTCTTTTAATTCATCGTACATTAAAGCAACAGGGTTAGCCCAGTCTAAATTTGGCTTAGATTTACCACCCAAACCAAATTCTAAGCCACCATAACCATAAGAGAATTTATCTTTGGTAGGGAAACCGCCTTTTGTACCGTCTAAGTTATCGCCATCAACAAACGTAGCCGTGTAGCCTAATTTTAAGGCAACTTTATCAGACAGCTTGAACTTTACACCGGCACCAATCGGGATTACCAATTCGTGAACGTATTTGTGTGTTCCGTCTCCAGCAATACCTTGGAAATCAACAACCTGGTTTGAGGCCAAAGTAACTTTAGGGGCATAACCTGCAAGACCGGCACCGGCAGAAACGAAGAAATTAACAGAGTTTTTACGACGGATAAAATTAATCGTAGCAACATTTACCACACCGCTTAAGGTAGCAGAGTAAGCTAATTTGGTGTCAAAAGCACGCGTGCCATATTTAACACCGCCAACAGCGTTTACGTTTGAACCGGAAAGTTTGCCGCCAACATAATCCAATTGCAGGCCAAATGAGTGGGCCAATTGTTTACGAAGGGAAGCACCGTAGCCAAAATTAAGTTCTTTGTTGGTGAAATCGTTAGAACCGAAAGGGATAAGCGGGGCCAAAACACCAGCATTGATGCCAATGTTCCAGGTAGTGTACTGGGATTGGCCGCCAAATATTTTTGGAGTAGGCGCCGTGCCCGACATGTCTGCCATTGGCCTTTTCCTGGCAGTTGAGTCTTGCCCGAAGGACTTAGCCGCCGGCAGGGACAACAAGCCGAGAGCTATTAGAGAGTAGAAATTTACTTTTTTCATCGTTGTTTTTTTGGTTGTGCAATATTGCTAATTATTTATTTGATTAACAACATTGCTGTGGATAGATAGTTGGTTGAAAATTAATTTATTTTTGAGGTTAACAAATGCCTGTTTAATTTGGTTTAGCCCGTTTGATAATGTGTTCTACTTGTTTACAGCAATTTATAATAATGTCTGTGTAGCAGGTAAAATCTTCGTTATTGTTGTCCGCCAGTTCGGCTTTGATGCCTTCTACTGCCAAGTAAATGTTGCCAAGCTGGTTCCTAATGTCGTGCTCTAAAACTCTTGCCGCCACCGTTGCCTCGTTTTCTGTGTTCATCGTTTAAGTTTTAAGGGTTTGCTGGCCGGCCGCATTCATTTTATTATACAAAGTTTTTCGGTCGATGTTTAAAATTTGTGCAGCTTTTGTTTTGTTGTAATTTACTTCTTTTAAAACCCGTAAAATGGTTTCGTATTCGGCTTCCATGGCCGCGTTTTTTAAATCGTTTTTAGGTGGGGCAATGGTTGCTTGCGGCGTTTCTGCCAATGCTTCGTTTACCGGTGTTTTTATATACTGGTTGTAAATTTCCAGCGGCAGCGTTTTTCCGGAGATTTCCTCGCCTTCGGTTAACAAAACTGCCCTTCTGATCACGTTCTTCAGTTCGCGGATATTTCCCGGCCAGGCATAATTGGTTAAAGCAGTGGTTGCTTCGGATGAAAAACGGCTGATATTTTTACCCAATTCCTGGCTTGTAATCTTAGCAAAATGCGTGGCAATCAGCATCATATCGTTTCCGCGGTTGCGCAAAGGCGGCATGTAGATGGCAAACTCGTTAAAGCGATGGTACAAATCTTCCCTAAAACGCCCTTTTTGTATCGCTTCGATCAGGTTTTCATTCGTGGCAACAATGATGCGCACATCCAAATCAATTTCTTTGGTGCTGCCAATACGTTTTACTTTTCTTTCCTGCACGGTTCGTAAAAGTGTGGCCTGGATTTCGTAAGAAAGGTTCCCGATCTCGTCTAAAAACAAAGTGCCGCCGTTGGCCATTTCAAAATGGCCGATCTTGGTGTTTAAAGCACCGGTAAATGATCCTTTTTCGTGGCCAAAAAACTCGCTTCCGGCCAGTTCTTTCGTCAACGATCCGCAATCCATCGCCACAAAAGGCTTGTTGCTGCGGTCGCTGTTTTGGTGGATGCTTTTGGCCACCGATTCTTTGCCCGTTCCGCTTTCCCCAAAAATGATGACACTGTAATTGGTTGGCGAAACCAAATTGATTTGCCGCGCCAGTTCTTTTGAAGCTTCGCTGGTCCCGGCCACCAATTCGTGGTTTCCCTGTTTTATGCCGATGCTTCTTTTATCGGTACTTTTTTCAGTATTCTGATAAATGTTTGTTGGTGCCGCGGCCAAAGCACTGTGGGTTTCGATCGCTTTATTAATGGTGTTGAGGATTTCATCGGGATAAAGCGGCTTCGTGATATAATCGTAAGCGCCCATTTTAATGAGTTCGACCGCCATTTTAATATCCGAATAACCGGTGATAATGATCACGCCCGTATCTGGATATTGCTGCTTGATTCTTTTCAAAACCTCGCGGCCGTCGGTATCTTCCAACCGAAAATCGCAAAGCACCAACGTAAATTCGTGGTTTTTTAACAGTTCTGCTGCTGCTGCACCACTTGCGGCAGTCATCACCTCAAAACCATTGCGGGTTAAAAACCTGGACAACAGGTTCGCTGTATTTATTTCGTCGTCTACAATCAGCAGCTTTTTCATAACCAGTTTTGCCGGATCAAATTACACAGTTGACCACAACCCGCTTTACGCTAACCTTGGGCAAAAGGTTCCGCAAGAAGTCCCGAAAAATTTAGGCATAAAAAAAGCTGCTTTGTATAAAGCAGCTTTTTAATCAAAAATTAAACGGGTGTTATTTTAAATCGAAAGCATAGGCAACGCGGATTCCGAAGAAGTTGTTGCTGCTGCCGTTGGTGTAAAATTTGGTGTTGCTTTCGTAACGGATACCGGCATCAATATAATTTTTGTTGCCCACCGGGAATAAAACACCAATTTGAGGCGCATAAGTAAAAGCGGCAGATTGGTCGGCGCCAATTTTGTTTTTATTGGCGATAAAAGAAGCACCGGCTTCACCTTGTACATAAAAATTTTCTACCGGAAAGTATTTCAAACCAACTTTTACAGGGATTAAATCAATGTTAGGAGCTTTAACCGTAGAAGGACCACCTAAAAGGCCAGTATTATAATTTTTCCCAAAAAAGTTGTTAAAACCGGCATTGGCAGTTACATCCAGTCCGGTAGCAATCGGGAAATCAGCCTGGATTGATCCGCCTAAATTCCAATTGTGCGTGTCGGACAAAGAACCAACCGGAAAACCTGCATCCGGGCCGATGCTTAAACGGATGGCTTGGTTGGTTCGGGTAGAAGACGCAGGTGTTGCAGTAGTGGTTTGTGCTTTTGCAGTAAAAGTTAAGCCGGCAAATGCCAGGGCTAAAACGGTGATTTTTGATAGATTTTTCATAGTGATATTTATTATGTGTTTGAACACGGGTCAAAGGTAAAACGGAATTTAAAATATTTTTTCATTTAAATGTCAGGATTAATCAAACGATTGATTAGCAGTTGAATAATTTTTGAAAAAAGTCAGGATGCTTCTTTTACCGACATAAAATTGGCGTTGGTTTTTGAGGAAAACCTAAAATTGAAATGCTTTGACGAGGCCAGTAAAATGCCGCTGCAAATTTTTTCTACTTTTGTAAAGCACAATCAGGAATATGAGCGAGAAAAAACCATTGAATTTTATAGAAGAAATTGTTGAAGAAGATATCCGCAATGGCAAAAACGGGGGCAAGGTTTTTACCCGTTTCCCGCCCGAGCCGAACGGTTATCTGCATATCGGCCACGCCAAATCCATCTGCTTAAACTTTGGTTTGGCGCAGCAATATGGTGGTCAAACTAATCTTCGCTTTGATGATACCAACCCTTCAACCGAAGAAACCGAATATGTAGACAGCATTAAAGCCGATGTAAAATGGCTGGGTTTTGCCTGGGCGAATGAACTGTACGCTTCTGATTATTTTGATTTGCTGTACGCTTTTGCTTTAAACCTCATTCAGCAAGGTTTGGCTTATGTGGATGACAGCACGCCTGAAGAAATTGCCGCCCAAAAAGGAACGCCAACCGAACCGGGAACACCAAACCAATTTCGCAGCCGAACGGTAGAAGAAAACCTAACGCTTTTTACCGAAATGCACGACGGAAAACATTCCGATGGCGCCAAAGTGCTGCGTGCAAAAGTTGATCTGGCTTCGCCCAATATGCACATGCGCGATCCACTGATGTACCGAATTAAACATGCGCAGCACCACCGTACCGGCAATAAATGGTGCATTTACCCGATGTATGATTTTGCGCACGGGCAAAGCGATTCCATAGAAAACATCACGCACTCGCTTTGTACATTGGAATTTATCCCGCATCGCGAACTGTATAATTGGTTTATAGAAAAACTGGACATTTTCCCTTCACAACAATATGAATTTGCACGTCTCAATATTACTTACACCGTAATGAGCAAGCGCAAATTGCTGCAATTGGTAAACGAAAAGCATGTCTCCGGTTGGGACGATCCGCGGATGCCAACTATCAGCGGTTTGCGCCGACGTGGCTATACGGCCGCCAGTATTCGTGATTTTTGCGATCGTATCGGCGTAGCCAAAAGGGAAAACCTGATCGAAGCCAGTTTGCTGGAGTTTTGCCTGCGCGAAGAATTGAACAAAACGGCCTGGCGACGAATGGCGGTTTTAGACCCGGTAAAAGTTGTGATTACCAATTATCCCGAAGGACAGGAAGAAATGCTGCACGGCGAAAACAACCCGGAAGCAGAAGGCGGCGATGGCGGGCGGGATTTGCCTTTTAGCCGTGAGCTTTACATCGAGCGCGAAGATTTTATGGAGAACGCGCCAAAAAAATTCTTCCGTTTAGGTCCAGGTTTGATGGTTCGTTTAAAAAGCGCTTACATTATTAAATGTGAGGATTTTGTAAAAGATGCCAGCGGAGAAATCACCGAAATCCATTGTAGCTACATCCCGGAAAGCAAAAGCGGACACGATACCAGCGGCATCACCGTAAAAGGAACCATCCATTGGGTAAGTGTGCCACATGCCAAAACTGCTGAAGTACGTTTGTATGATCGTTTGTTTACTGAAGAAGATATGGGCAACGCCGAAGGTGATTTTGAAGATTACATCAACCCGCAAAGTTTAATCACCACTACTGCTTTTATCGAGCAAGATTTGGCGCAGGCAGAAACCGGCCGCATTTATCAATTTATTAGAAAAGGTTATTTTTGTTTAGATCAAGATTCTACTTCGGATAAATTGGTTTTTAACAGAACGGTTACGTTGAAAGATACTTGGGCAAAGGAAGTGAGAAAAGGCTAATGCTGCTTTTATCGGGTAAAAATTGGTGCTTTACTCCTTTCTTTTCGCTTTAAACAAAACCACAAACTCGTTGATCAGCAACGAGGATAACGCGCCCATTACAAAAATGTATAAAAACTGGATCGTCCTGATGTTTTCGATTTTGGCTATGCGGTTGTAATTAACAATTGTAATCAGCAGTATTACTGCGATTACAATCCTTCTTGGATTTTTCATGATGATTCGAGGTTAGTTTAGGTTTGAAAGTTCTAACCAAATGTACAAAAAGCAATGCTTCTTTTACCGGGTAAAAATCATTGGTTTTAAAAAAGGAGCGGTTACAAATTTAAATCTTGTGGGTTTCTTCTGCTGTCCCAAATATGAAGTATTTCAATAGAGTCAGCAGTTTCAAGATAGAAAATTTGATAACTGTCTTTAACAAAAAACCGTTCTTCCCGGGCGTCCAACTGTCGGCCAAGTTTTGGAAATGCGGAAAGTATATTGATGACCTCTTTTAAAGAGTGGTCAAGTTTTCTGCTGTAATTTTTATTGCCGATTCTTTGAAACCAATAATCCAAAATAGCAATTCGGTCTGCAACTGCATGGGTTGACCACTTTATTCGTTTAGCCACTTTTCTACTAATTTGTCCGCCTGTTCATTGGTTAAAAATTGGCCTTGTTTGATTTGTTGTTTTGATTCTTCAATACGTTGGATCTGTTCTTTGGATAATTTAGGTTGATCTAAAGGCAAGTATTTTCGATCAAGAATTTGCTTAACTGCAAATAGAAAATCTTCATCGTTGATATTTTCAATGCTTTCATGCAGTAAAGTTTTTATGTTTTGTGCGCTCATGGCTTTTTCTGTCTAAGTTAACAAATGCTTGTATATTTACTTCTTGTATTGTCAATCCCTAAAACTTCTTTACCAAATTATTCAAAATCATCCTGCTCGAATCCGTAACCAATCTTGTACTATCCTGCGGCGTAAAATGACGTTTAAAAGCAACCAAAGCAGCAGTAGAATCACGCGTGTCGTAGCCAATTAAACGCATGGCTTGTACCGTATTGAAGTTTGTTGAAACAGAATCTAACTTTGCATCATACCAGTTGCCGAAACCATGATCGGCCAAAGTTTTCCAGGGAAAATATTTGTTCGGGTCGTTTTTACGAGTTGGCGCAATATCCGCGTGGCCGATAAAATTTGCTGTGGGAATATTGTATGTTTTTTTAAGCGTGGCCAGCAGCGCGAGCAAACTATTGATCTGCGCTTCGGGGAAAGGCACAAAGCCGTTGTTGTCCAGTTCAATTCCAATCGAATTGCTGTTGATATCCGTGTTGCCTCCCCATTTAGCGTTGCCGGCCTGCCAGGCACGCAGGTAATCGTTTAGTAAGTGGTAAACTTTGCCGTCTTTACCAATCACATAATGCGCGCTGACTTGCGATTTAGGCAGTGTAAATGTTTTTAACGTTTGCTCGGTTGAGTTTTGTGCGGTGTGGTGGATAATCACATAGTTAGGTTTCCGCAAGTTAAAATTGGTGGTTCCAACCCAGTTTGCTTTATCTGTTGGCGTTTCTCCCAAAGTTACCGGCGGAATTTGGGCGATAATTTTAGCATATTCCTTTGCCTGTTGCTTATAAGAACGGTTGGTGATGGCATAAGGATTGGTGGCGCAACCGGCCAGCAGCAAAGTTGCGGCAGTAAACAAAGACAGGTAAGTTAAAATTGGGGCAAAGTTATTTTTCATTGTAAAAGCAAAATAGGAAAATCATATAGGTAGTTGGGTAATTTTAATAATACTTCTTTTATCGCCCTAAAATTGATAACGCAAATTCAATCCGTTCAACAACTTCCTGGTTGTCCAACACTTCAGCAATATCAAATACCGCCGGGCCAAACTTGCCGCCAACTAAAATGATGCGGAAAGGCAGCATCACTTCGCCAATTTTAATTCCTTTTTCTGCGATCAAAGTTTTGAAAGTTGCTTCGATAGCAGCAGCTTCCCAGCTTTCAATTTCCTGTGTTTTTTGGATAAAAGCGATAAAGAAATCCGTTTTCGCAGCGTTCCATTTGGGTTGGATGCTTGGCCAATCAATCGTGCTTTCTGCTGGTTTTTGGAAGAAATAGGATGAATGTTCGTAAAAATCCGTTAACAGCGTGCAGCGGTCTTTTACCAAATCAATAATTTTTTTAAGTTGAGAATGGTTCTCGGCGAAAATATCATGGGCCCGCAAAACCGGGATTACAAGAGGTTCTAAATCAGTTGCAGATGTTTGCTTGATCCATTCATGGTTGAACCATTTGGCTTTCTCAAAATCAAACTGCGCGCCGGCTTTGCTAATCCGGTCTATCGAAAACTGCTCCACCAGTTCATCCAACGTAAAAATCTCCTGGTCGGTTCCGTTGTTCCAGCCTAAAAGTGCCAGTAAATTGACAAAAGCTTCCGGCAGGAAACCTAATTCGCGGAAACCTTGCGTTAAATCACCATTTTTCGGATCGGTCCAGTTCATGGCATAAACCGGGAAGCCTAAACGGTCGCCGTCGCGCTTGCTTAACTTGCCGTGTCCGTCGGGTTTTAAAATCAAAGGTAAATGTGCCCATTGCGGCATTTCATTCTTCCAGCCCAAATATTCCCACAAAAGCAAATGAACCGGTGCCGATGGCAGCCATTCTTCGCCACGAAAAGCATGGGTTATTTTCATTAAATAATCATCCACCACAACTGCCAAATGGTAGGTTGGCATTCCGTCCGCTTTTAAAAGCACTTTATCATCTACCGTACTGGTTTCAAAGTTTACCCTTCCGCGAATCATATCTGTAAAACCAATCGTTTCTTCCACCGGCATTTTGATGCGGATCACGTGCGGCGTTCCTGCTTCCAGCAATTCCTGTACTTCTTTTACCGGCAAAAAAACGGAGTTGCGCAATTCGTTTCGGTGCGTGTGGCCGTATTGAAAATTCGGGCTTTCGGTCCGTTTTTGCTCCAATTCTTCCGGCGTATCAAAAGCGTAATACGCATTTCCTTGTTCAACTAATTGCTCGGCGTACTGGCGGTACAACGCTTTCCGTTCGCTTTGGCGGTACGGGCCGTATTCGCCACCAGCATGCGGGCCTTCGTCCGGTGCAATGCCACACCAGTTTAAGCAATCCAAAATATAAGCTTCGGCACCTTCTACAAAGCGCGTTTGGTCGGTATCTTCAACCCGTAAAATAAAATCGCCGCCGTTTTGCCTGGCGAACAAATAGTTAAATAGAGCGGTGCGCACGCCGCCCAAATGCAGGCCACCGGTTGGGCTTGGCGCAAAACGGACTCTTACTTTAGCAGACATTGTATAAAATTTATTGGTAAAAACAGTATTTGTTTAGTGCCTGTTTAAAATTTATTGATCAAGGTTTCGATGCTTCTTTTATCACCTAAAAATCATCTATCAATTGGGTTTTGATTTGTTTAGGTTGATTTAAACACTAATTTTTATAGGGTAAAAGAAGCATTGGCATTTTTTCTTGTATAAATTTAAACGGGCCCTTAATTAAAGCAAAGATAAGTTTTAACCTTGTAGATTAAGGTTGAAGTACAAAAGCAAAGCCAAATATGAACGCAGAGGCAATATTACAGGGCAATTCCCGTATCCTGAAACGGATGAACCCTTATGAACACAAACGCCAGTGGAATTACCTGTTGCTGGTTTTTGCCGCCATTATTGCCAGCGGGTCTTTGTTTTACACCAGTTACCTGGTGAAAAACATTGCTAAATCTGAACATACGCGTGCCGAAATTTGGGCGAAAAGTATGCAACAGCAGTTGTCTTCGGATGACAATGACTTTTTAAACTATGTTTTTGCGGTCCGCGACAGCCTTTCCGTCCCGGCCATTATTACAGACGAAAAAGGCGATTTTATTTCTTCCAAAGGCTTAGATTCTACCAAAACTTTTATTGATACAAGGGAAAAAGGTAAAGTGCAAGGCAAACTTTCCGGGCCACAGTACGATCCGCAATATTTTAAAGACGAGCTGGAATCCATGAAATCGCAGCACGCGCCCATCAAGTTAGACATCAGCCAAAGCATGTTCGGCAACAATTACTGGCTGGTTTATTACAAAGATTCGATGTTGCTTACGCAGCTTAAAATTTTCCCGTACGTGCAGCTTTTGCTCATCGCGGTGTTTTTGCTGGTTGCTTACACTGGTTTTAACTCTTCCCGAAAATCCGAACAGAACCAGGTTTGGGTTGGCCTAGCCAAAGAAACGGCGCACCAGTTGGGCACACCAATTTCTTCGCTGATGGCTTGGATCGAGTTGCTGAAAGATAAGTTTAATGCCGAAAACGATCCGCTGCTGCTGGAAATGGACAACGATGTAAAACGGCTGGAAATTGTGGCCGACCGTTTCTCCAAAATCGGTTCAAAACCGGTTTTGGAAACGCATTCGGTTTATGCCGTGGTGAAAGATTACGTTGATTATTTTAAAGTGCGCGTTTCTAACAAAATCAGTTTTGAACTAACTGGAGATACACAATTAAAAGCTGGTTTAAATATTCCACTGTTTGATTGGGTACTCGAAAACCTGTTGAAAAACGCCGTAAATGCCATCGAAGGAACCGGACAGATTAAGGTTTTTATCCGCGGAAGCGTTTCTAAAAAATTGATTTATATTGATGTAAGCGATACCGGAAAAGGCATTCCACGTTCCAAGTTTCTCACTGTTTTTCGTCCGGGCTACACTACGCGCAAACGCGGCTGGGGCTTGGGCTTATCGTTGACGAAACGGATGATCGAAAATTATCACAACGGGCAGATCTTTGTCAAAGATTCTGAATTGGTCAAAGGCACCACGTTTCGTATTGTTTTAAAAAGGATGGACGCATGATAACCAAACCTCAGCCCGACGAGTACGCACCATTTTATAAAGGTTATGTGGAACAGGTTGGAGAAGATGATGTGCTGGAAAAGCTCATTTCCAACCGAAAAAAAACCTACTACTTCTTTTTGTCCATCCCCCCAGAGAAAGCAGGTTTTGCTTATGCCGAAGGAAAATGGTCGGTAAAAGAAGTATT
>NZ_CALMAT010000128.1 GCF_937859865.1 uncultured Mucilaginibacter sp. | reverse complement strand
AAAAGTAAGCAGCGCGCCGCTGATGCAAAACCATTCGCGTTTGTTTTTTTGTCGAAAAAATTGGACAACGGCAATGTATAACAAGACCGACCAGGGAATAAATGCCCAAAGCAAGGTGTGAAAAAAGAATAACGGATCGCCTTTACCTTTGATCGGTCCGTTGTTGAAGAAACGGCCAAACTGGCTATCCCAAAAAAAGAATTTGATGCCGGAAACGTTGTGTTGATCAAAAACTAATTTCTCGGGATGCAAATCAAACTGCTGGTACAAACAATAAATTTCGGGTGCTAAAAACAGCATCACCAAAACGAAAGCCAGCAGCCAGCGCCAATGAAAAAGCTGTTTCCAGTTTTTGGTGAAGATAAATTGGCCGGCAAAAGCGCCAAAGATGGGGATCAGCGCAAAAATACCTTTCGTCATTACGGCACAAGCGGCAAAAACGCAAGCCAACAGCAAATGGCCAATACTGTTTTTATCGAGTGTTTTATAGAAATGATAAACCGAAGCGATGATCAAACCGGTTAAATAAGGTTCGGCGCGCACATCGTTGTTGGAAATAATGAGGTGTTCGGCTGTCAGAAAAATCAATACCGACCACAACGCGACTTCTTTGTTGTACAGCTTTTTGCAGAACAAATACGTGTAAACCGCGCCCATCAACACAAATAAAATGGCTGGCAATTTATAAGCCCAGGTTGTAAAACCGAACAAATTGAACGAGAAAGCCGTAACCCAAAACGGAAAATGCGGTTTGTCCAGCCAGTCCTTCCCTTCCGAAAACAGGTTAACGTAATCGTGCCGCTGCACCATTGTTTTAGCAATGCAGGCGTAAAGTGGGCCATCCAAACCCAAAATGGTAACAAACAAACCGCTAAAATTAAGCGCAACAGCGGCCGTAATAAAAAAATGCAGCCATTTGTAGGAATAATTAGAAGCGGATCGGTTCATGTCAGTTTAAGCCATACTGTTTTTACCGGCATTTATTTCAGGAAAACTTCCGTAGCGCCGTAACCAAATTTTTCTTTCCGCGCATCCATAAAAGTTTTTACCTGCGGATGTTTGCTTACCACTTTATGGATTTCGTGCCGCAAAATACCGTTGCCCACGCCATGGATAAAAACTACGGATGGCAACTGGTGCACAATGGCCGCGTCCAGCGTTTTTTGGAAACGTTCCAACTGCGTTTTGATGATATCGCTGCTGCTTAAAAACTGGTAATCTTCGCGCAGTTTTTCGATGTGCAGATCAATTTCTTTGGCCGGTTTCTCGACTACCTTTTTCTCCTCCGGCGATTTGAAAAAGCTTTCTTTCAGCTTTTGCGCATCCACTTTCACCTCCGCCGCATCCAACTGAAACTGCCAGCCCAACTGGTTTAAAACATGCACCGTTGTTTTTGATCCCGCAAAATCTTTCGCCTTAAAACGTTCCGAATAAACCAGCGGATCTAAAAATTCTGCTTTTTGTGTGCTGTGGTACAAAATCTGGAAAATAAATTTCGGCCAAATGGAAATATCCGGCAGCGCAGCCGAATAAACTTTTACCGACGTTTTTGGTGCAACAATCCCGGTAAATTCGCCTTTAAATTCCTGGTTTTTTTCGGTGTTAAAAGAAGCAAGCAGAGTATAAGAAGTGTTGTTGATGAAGTAAAACTGCACCACCGAAGTAACCTGTTTTTCGGGAACGGCAGCCAGATAAATGCCTTTTGCTGTAAATTCCTGCGGCGGTATTTCGGCAATTGCTTCCTGCGCTTTTGCCGCTGCTGCTGCTTCCCGGCCATGTACCGAAGTTACTTTGGATGCCAAAACCGGAATCTCAAAATCATCTTCCCCGGTAACGCCAATCGTTTGTTCGTCAATGATCCGCGTGATAAAACCTTCCCGTTTCTCTTCCACAAAACGCACAAAATCGCCCAATTTGAATTTCATAATCTTTAGTTCAGTTTATAAAAGTACGTTCTTTTTCAATTTCCGATTGCGTAAACACAAATTTAGCTTTAGCTGTAAATGTTTGATGTTTAGTTGGAATAAGGCAAGCGATTGCAAGTTTCTGTAAAAACCCGATCGTCCTGTCCAACAAAACCGCCTGTTTTTGCTTATAAGCTTACCGGCAGCAATGCTTCTTTTACCCATCAAAAATTATGTTGCACGTAAAATCTTTCCCCAACAACCCGTATTACGAAAACACGTATTTGCTATTTGACGATACGCTGGAATGTGTCATTATTGACCCCGGCATGTACAGCCGCGAAGAGCAAAACAAGGTTGCTTCTTTTATCACCGAAAATTTGCTGAAGCCTGTTTTACTGTTGAACACGCACTGCCACATTGACCATGTTTTGGGCAACAAGTTTGTTTTTGACCAATACGGGTTGAAGCCGCAATTTCACGAAGGCGAGCTGCCTTTGCTTTCGGCCGTGCCGGGTTATGCGCCGCAAATGGGCATCCGTTACGAACTTTCGCCTTTACCGGAAACGTTTTTGCCGGAAAGCGGAACCATAAAATTCGGACAAACCGAACTGGAACTGATCTTTGCGCCGGGCCATTCGCCCGCACATTTGTGTTTTTATTCGGCCAATAACCATGTTTTAATTGGTGGCGATGTTTTGTTCCGTGAAAGTATCGGCCGAACGGATTTGCCCGGCGGGAATACCGAACAACTCATCAAAAACATCCGCGAAAAACTGTTTGTTTTGCCCGACCAGGTTATCGTTTATCCCGGCCACGGCGAAGAAACTACTATCGGCTACGAAAAAGAATACAATCCTTTTCTTACCTAAGCGTTAAAATGTTGTTATAAAAGAAGCATCCCGAAAAATTGAATACCTCTGCATTTATAGCCAGGCGCTACCTTTTTTCTAAGAAATCTACCAATGCCATCAACATTATTTCGGGCATTTCTATGCTGGGCGTGCTGGTGGGCAGTGCCGCGCTGATTATTATCCTTTCGGTTTTTAATGGTTTTGAAACGCTAATCGTTTCTTTGTACAGCAGTTTTACGCCCGAATTGAAAGTGCTTCCGGCAAAAGGAAAAACTTTTGACCCGCAAACGTTGCATTTAGATAGTTTGCGCAAACTGCCCGATATGCTTTCGGTAACCGAAGTGCAGGAAGAAAAAGTGCTGCTGCGCTACGGCAAAAGTCAGTTTATCGGCACCGTAAAAGGCGTAAGCAACGATTTTTTAAAAAACCCGGCTTTAGACAGCACGTTGCAGGTTGGTTCTTTTACTTTGAAAGATGGAAACCGAAACCTGGCCGTCATTGGTTCATCGGTGCAAATCAGTCTGGGCATCAACGTAAAAGACCAAATGGCGCGGTTGCAGATTTATTCGCCACGGCACAAGCAGGTCAATTCTTTTAACCCTTTGGATGAGTTTGTGGTACGCAATATCGGTACTTCGGGCGTGTTTTCGGTGCAGCAGGATTTTGATAACATGGTGATCACGCCCATCAGTTTTACCCGCGATTTGCTGGACGAACCTGTGGAAATATCTTACCTCGAACTGAACTTAAAAGACGGCGCCAACATCAACCGGATACAGCAGCAATTGCAGGAAAAGTTCGGCAAAAATTATGTCGTAAAAAACCGTTACCAGCAAAATACATCGTTGTACAAGCTGCTCAATTCCGAAAAGTGGGCGGTTTTTTTAATCCTCACTTTTGTGCTGATCATCGCTATTTTTAACATCATCGGTTCTTTAACCATGCTGGTGATTGACAAGCGGAAAGACATTGCCATTTTAACCAGTCTGGGTGCCGATAAAAACCTGGTGCAGCGTGTTTTCTTTTTTGAAGGCATGCTGATTTCTTTGGTTGGCTGCGTGGTGGGCATGTTGCTTGGTTTAACCTTTTGCCTGCTGCAGCTCCATTTTGGCTGGGTAACGATGGGCGGCAATATTATGGTGCAGCCTTATCCGGTAACGTTAAAACTAAATGATTTTTTATTGGTGTTTCTCACCGTGATCGGAATATCAGTGATCGCTTCGGGCATTAGTGCGCGGTTAAGCGTACAAAAACTCGATGAAATTAATCAGGAACTGTAAATTAGCAGCATGAAAAAGACCATTTTCATTGCAGGTTTTTTGGGGATAATTGTTGTTTGTAGCTGCACCCGCCACAACCAGGCCGATATCAAAGTTTACAAAGGCTTGTACAGTTTTGGCCTGGAAGTAAAGTCTTTTAAAGAGTGCAGCACCGGCCGCGAATATTGGGTGAAAGACAGTTCGGGCAAATTGGAGCTGCAATATTCAAACATGAACTTTGAGAAACCTTACGAACCGGTTTATGTAGAAGTGGAAGCTTTAAAACGGCCATCCGGCGAAGAAGGCATTGGCGCAGAGTTTGACAGCACGATGGTAGTTACCAAAGTGCAAAAAATTACGCGAGAGATTCCGGAGGATATGTGCAATTAAGCATTGCCGGTTATAATTAACATTAGCCTTATGCAAAAAAACACCTGTAAAAGAAGCATCGTCCTGTTTTTACTGGTTGCTATATCGTTTTGCGGCAAAGCGCAATCTTTATCAGAAACCTCTAAAACAGGAAAAGGTAAAACCGTGATGTTGGATTCGTACTTCAACAACGAATTTATGAAGGATTCAACCGGCCGAAGCATATCTTTTCATTATAAATGGGAAGAAACGGACAATAACGGTTTCAGCCTTTTTAAAAGTGTTTTTAATAATCTAGGGCTAAAAACAGCAACGCTATATACTGCGCCAACAGCCGCCAATTTAAAAAGTTCGGCTATTTATTTGATTGTTGACCCGGATACGGAAAAAGAAACCGCGAATCCAAATTACGTAAACCAACAGGACGCGGCCGAAGTTGCGGCTTGGGTAAAAGCGGGCGGCGTTTTGGTTTTGATGGGAAACGATGCGGGAAACTGCGACCTGGAACATTTTAACATCCTGGCCGAAAAATTTGGCATCCATTTTAACGAAGACGTTTACAATAAAGTGATCGGTTCGCAAATTGAACTGGGCACTTTGCGGGTTCCTTCCACCGATCCGATTTTTAAAACCGCAAAGAAAATTTACCTTAAAGATATTTCCACTTTCAAAATAAGCCTGCCAGCGCATGCTTCTTTTACCGATAAAAATTCGGTGTTAATGGCAACTGCAAAATATGGCAAGGGAACGGTTTTTGCCGTTGGCGATCCGTGGTTTTACAATGAATATGTAAACGGGCGAAACCTGCCGCCGGATTACGATAACCTTAAAGCCTGCAACGATCTGGTAAGCTGGCTGGTTCAGCAAATCCCGGCTAAGTAAAAGTGTTTTAAACAGATGCTTCTTTTACCGGTGTTTTTTTATCGGCACCAATTTTATGCCGGTAAAAGAAGCATCGGCCAAAAAGCATTTGGTAAGTATTGATTTTGATCCTGTTTAAAAAAATGATACTTTTCAAAGCTCAACCAAAACCCAGCTATGATTTTATCAAAATCCACTTTAAAAGATATTCCATATCTTGAAGTCATTGTTCCGGAAGAATCAATTTTTAACCTTCCGGAGAAAGTATTGCAGTTTGGGACAGGTGTTTTGCTGCGCGGATTGCCCGATTATTTTATAGATAAAGCCAACCGGCAGGGTTTGTTTAACGGCCGCGTGGTCGTAGTTAAATCAACCACAACAGGCGGCGCTTCCGAATTCGATGAGCAGGACAGTTTATATACGTTGTGCATAAAAGGCATCGAAAACGGACAAAAAACAGAAGAAAACATCATTTGCTCTGCCATTAGCCGGGTTTTAACTGCAGGAAGCGGTTGGCACGAAATCCTGAAATGCGCACACAACCCAGAGATGAAAATCATCATTTCCAATACGACCGAAGTTGGAATTCAATTGGTGAAAGAAAGTATTGAAGCCAGTCCGCCAACTTCTTTTCCCGGTAAATTATTGGCGTTTTTGGTAGAAAGATTTAAAGCTTTTAACGGAAGTGAAGCAAGCGGGATGGTGATTGTACCTACCGAATTAATAGTTGGAAACGGTGATAAACTAAAAGCAATCGTGTTGGAATTGGCAGCTTTTAACCAGTTGGATGCTGCATTTATCAACTGGCTGGAAAAAAGTAATTCTTTCTGTAATTCGCTGGTTGACCGTATTGTTCCCGGAAAGCCGGATGCTGAGACCGTTGCTGCTTATCAGGAAAAAGCCGGTTACGAAGATCAATTGCTTACCATTTCCGAAGTTTACCGTTTGTGGGCAATACAAGGCGATGAAAAAGTAAAATCGGTTTTAAGTTTTGCCGAAGCTGATCCGGGCGTAATCATTGCAGCGAATATTGAAATCTACCGCGAATTAAAGTTAAGGATGCTGAACGGCACGCATACGTTAAGCTGCGGGCTGGCTTTTTTGGCCGGTTTTGATACGGTAAAAGAAGCAATGGACAATGCCCTGTTCTCAGGTTTTGTAAGCGGGTTGATGAAGGAAGAAATTGCATCGGCCATTCCGTATAAAGTAAGCAAACAGCAAACAGACGAATTTGCGGCACAAGTGCTTGACCGTTTTCGCAACCCGCACATCAAACATCAATGGATTGCCATCACGGTACAATATTCGGCCAAATTAAAAATGCGCGTGGTGCCGGTTTTGCTCAATCATTACCAGAAATCGGAAAAAGTGCCGGCCCGAATTGCTTTGGGTTTTGCGGCTTATCTGCGTTTTATACAGATTGAAAAAGAACAGGGCGGAAAATATTTTGGAGAAGCAAACGGAGAAAGCTATCCGATAAACGATGACCTGGCACACTATTTTTATGGCATTAAAAACAGCATTCCGGCTGATATTTTTACTTATACCATCTTAAATAATACGGAACTTTGGGGAACCGATTTGACTTTATTGCCCGGTTTCCTTTCAGCGGTACAGCAATTTTATACGGTTATTGCCAGCGAAGGGGCTTTAAAGGCAATTGACGGGTTATCTACCGCTAAATAATAATTTAAAAAACATGAAGCAGCAGGTTTTAAAAGTACATCCTAACGATAACGTGATCGTGGCCTTAACCGATTTGCCGCAAGGTTCAATGGTTACTTACGATAATCAGCAATACACTTTACAGGATAATGTGCAGGCCAAACACAAATTTGCTGCACAGGATTTTGAAATAGATGCAGACATTATGATGTACGGCGTTTTGGTAGGAAAAGCGCAAAGTTTTATTCCGAAAGGTGCTTTGCTGACCACCAAAAACATCCATCATGCCGCCAATGATTTTTTTATAGGTGAGCGGCACACCGAATGGCACAAACCGGATATCAGCAAATTTGCCAACCGTACTTTTTACGGTTTCCCACGATCTGATGGCAGCGTAGGAACTGCAAATTATTGGCTGGTGATCCCAATGGTTTTTTGTGAAAACCGGAATTTGGAGGTTTTAGAAGAAGCTTTAATCAAACCTTTGGGTTACGGTCGGAATCGCATTTACGCCAATCAGGCGCAGGAACTGATTAAGATGTATAAGTCAGGCAGCGATGTCAGCCAAATTTTAAACGCAGAAATGCCTTATACCGAATTGGCACCAAAACAAGACCGCTTGTTTCCCAACGTTGATGGTATTAAATTTTTGGTCCATAACGGCGGTTGTGGCGGCACGCGCCAGGATGCGCAGGCACTTTGCGGGTTGCTGGCCGGTTACATTACGCATCCAAACGTTGCCGGCGCTACGGTTTTAAGTTTAGGTTGCCAGAACGCACAGGTTTCGATCTTGGAAGAAGAGATAAAAAAGCGTTCGCCCTTATTTGACAAACCTTATTTTGTATTAGAGCAGCAAAAAGTTGGAACCGAAGCCGAACTACTTTCGCTGGCCATTAAGCAAACTTTTGCCGGACTGGTTTTGGCCGATAAAAACAGGCGTCAACCCGCACCAATCAGTAAAATTTGTATCGGTTTGGAGTGCGGCGGTTCGGATGGTTTTTCGGGAATTTCTGCCAATCCGGCTATCGGTTATACTTCTGATTTGCTGGTTGCTGCCGGTGGTTCAGTTATTTTGGCCGAATTTCCGGAGTTGTGCGGTGTGGAGCAAAACATGAGCGACCGTTGCGTGGACACTGCAAATGCCGAACGTTTTTCGCATTTGATGCGCACTTACAACGAACGTGCAAAAGCGGTAGGTTCCGGTTTCGATATGAACCCTTCGCCCGGAAACATCAAAGACGGATTGATTACTGATGCGATCAAATCGGCAGGCGCGGCCAAAAAAGGCGGGACATCGCCGGTTGTAGAAGTGCTGGATTATCCCGAAAAAGTAACTAAACCTGGTTTAAACTTGCTGTGTACACCAGGGAACGATGTAGAATCAACCACGGCGGAAGTGGCCTCGGGTGCCAACGTAGTTTTGTTTACAACCGGTTTAGGTACGCCAACAGGAAATCCCGTTACGCCTGTGGTTAAAATTGCTAGCAATACCAAGTTGTACAATAAGATGCGCGATATTATTGATATCAATACCGGAACTGTGATTGAAGGCGAAGAAACCATTGAGCAAGCCGGCGAACGAATTTTGGATTACGTCATCCGCGTGGCCAGCGGAGAAATTGAAGTAAGTGCCGTGCGCCACGGGCAGGACGATTTTATTCCATGGAAGCGGGGCGTTTCGCTGTAAGCCAATGCTTCTTTTATCACCTAAAAATTGAGCTGCCAACCATCAGCCTAAAACCAAATTGAATGAAACCATTTTTAGACGAAAACTTTTTGCTGCAAACACCAACGGCAGAGAAGTTATACCACGATTTCGCGGAGAAGCTACCGATTATAGATTACCATAATCATTTGCCGCCCGATCAAATTGCCGGGAATAGCAACTTTAAAAATTTAACGCAGGTTTGGCTGTACGGCGATCATTACAAATGGCGGGCGATGCGTACCAATGGCATCAACGAAGATTACATTACCGGCAGCAAAAGCGATTTCGAGAAGTTTGAAAAATGGGCCGAAACCGTGCCTTACACCATGCGCAACCCGCTGTACCACTGGACGCATTTAGAACTGCAACGGTATTTTGGCATTACCAATTTATTATCGGTAAAAACAGCATCCGGCATTTACGATGAAGCGAGTGCAAAATTGCAAACACCAGAATATTCGGTACAGGGCTTATTGCAAAAGATGAACGTGGAAACGGTTTGCACCACTGATGACCCGCTGGATAATTTGCAGTTCCATCAGCAATTAAAAAAAGAAGGCGGAACGGTTAAAATGCTGCCTGCTTTTCGACCCGATAAAGCGATGAACCCGGATGATTTGGAAGTTTTAAACGCCTACATGGATAAACTGGAAACGGTTGCCGAAGTTTCCATTCGGGATTACGATGCTTACCTGTTGGCTCTAAAATCCCGTCATGATTATTTTGCGGCAAACGGCTGCTCGGTTTCCGATCATGGCTTGGAACAGATTTACGCCGAAGATTATACGGAAGAAGAAATCCGAAACATTTTCCAAAAAATACGTGCTAAAAGAAGCATCAGTCAAGAAGAAAACCTCAAATTCAAATCTGCCTTGCTTTTTCAGTTTGCTATTTGGGACCACGAAAAAGGCTGGGTGCAGCAATACCATTTGGGCGCGTTACGGAACAACAACGCGCGGATGCTGAAACAGTTAGGGCCGGACACAGGCTGGGATTCCATCGGCGATTTTAGTCAGGGGCGGCAGCTTTCTAAGTTTTTAAATCGTCTGGATTCGGAAGACCGATTGGCAAAAACCATCATTTATAATTTAAATCCGGCTGACAACGAGTTGATTGCGACGATGATTGGCAATTATAACGACGGTTCGGTTGCCGGAAAAGTGCAGTTTGGTTCGGCCTGGTGGTTTTTAGACCAGAAAGACGGCATGACAAAGCAAATCAACGCGCTATCCAACATGGGTTTGCTGAGCAAGTTTGTAGGTATGCTGACTGATTCGCGCAGCTTTTTATCTTTCCCACGGCACGAATATTTCCGGAGGTTGTTGTGCAATTTATTTGGCGAAGATGTAGAAAACGGCGAACTGCCAAACGATTTGGAGTGGATTGGCAAGATTGTAAGTGATATTTGCTACTACAACGCCAAAAACTATTTCAACTTTAAATAATGGGCAAAATATTAAGTTTTGGCGAGTTGCTGCTGCGGATTTGCCCGGATATGGAAGGAAACTGGCTTCGACAAAATTCATTGCCTTTTTACATCGGCGGCGCGGAATTGAACGTTACAACTGCGCTGGCACTTTGGGGTTTGCCTTCGGCTTATCTCACTGCTTTGCCCGAAAATATGTTGTCGGAGCAGATCATTCAATATCTGCAAGAAAAAAAAATTGATACTTCTGCCGTGGTTTTTCAAGGAAACCGAATTGGAACATATTATCTTCCGAAAGGAAAAGACCTGAAAAATGCCGGTGTAATTTATGACCGGAACTATTCGTCTTTTGCAGAACTTCAACCCAAAACCATTGATTGGAATGCTGTTTTTAGCGGTGTTTCCTGGTTTCATTTTAGTGCGATTTGTCCAGCCATCAACCAAACCATAGCAGCTATTTGTGAAGAAGCTTTAAAGGCAGCTTCCGAAAAAAATATTTTCATTTCTTTAGATTTGAACTACCGCGCCAAATTGTGGAAATACGGCAAGCAGCCCATCGAAATTATGCCAAAACTGGCGCAGTATTGCGATTTGGTTATGGGCAATATTTGGGCGGCCAACCAAATGTTGGGGACGGAATTGGACAACCATCTTTTGCAAACGGAAACCAAAGAAAGCTACATCATCCATGCTACTAAAACTTCCGAAGCTATTATCAAAGCTTATCCAAAATGTAAATATGTGGCCAATACTTTTCGTTTTGGCGAAATTGGGATTGAATATTATACTACTGTTTTTACCGGTGGAAAATTGGAAGTGTCGGAGGAGTATCAAGCCGAAAAAATTGTAGATAAAGTGGGCAGCGGTGATTGTTTTATGGCTGGTTTAATTTACGGTTTGTACAAAAAACTACCGGTAAAAGAAGCATTGGAATTTGCAACGGCCGCGGCATTCGGCAAATTATTTATAGAAAGCGATGCGACAAACATGACTGTGGAAGCAATAAAAAGAACGATCAAAAATGGGCAGTAAAAAAGAGCATTCGTTAAACCAGATATTGGAACAAGGCACTTTGCCGCTGTTTTTTTACAAAGATGCGGAAGTAAGTTTAGCAATCACCCGGACGATTTATAAAGCTGGTGTCCGCGTGTTTGAATACACCAACCGTGGGCCGGAAGCTTTGGAGAATTTTAAGTTGCTGCGGAAAACTGCCAACGAGGAAATGCCGGATCTGGAATTAGGCATCGGCACAATTAAGTCGGTAAAAGAAGCACAGGATTTTTTGGCGGCCGGGGCAGATTTTTTGGTTAGCCCGATTGTAAACCCAAAGGTTGGCCAACTGGCTTTGGAAGCAGGTATGCTTTGGGTTCCGGGCTGCATGACGCCGACTGAAATCTTTACGGCGCAGGAAAACCAGGCCGCTTTGATCAAACTTTTCCCGGCCAATATTTTGGGCGAAGCTTTTTTAACTTCGATCAAAGAACTGTTTCCCGGCCAGCTTTTTATCCCAACCGGCGGCGTCGAATTAAACAAAGAAAATATCAGCGGCTGGTTTAAGGCTGGTGTAGGCGCGGTTGGTTTGGGCAGCAAGCTCATCAGCAAAAAAATGATGGAAGAAAAGCTTTACGATGAACTATTTTATGCCACAAAAGAAGCGCACGAACTGGTAAAAAGTTGCCGGTCAATTTAAAACAAAAACGATATGAAAACAGGTAGATACAGGTGGACGATTTGTGCCTTGTTGTTTTTTGCAACTACCATCAATTACTTAGACCGGCAGGTTTTAAGCCTGCTTTCGGGCAAACTGGAAGCAGAATTTGGCTGGACAAACACTGATTATGCCAATATTACGGCTGCGTTTCAGTTTATTTATGCCATCTCCATGCTTTTTGCCGGCCGTTTAATTGATAAGCTTGGCACAAAATGGGGCTACGCACTTGCCATCGTCATTTGGTCTTTTGGTGCTATTTTGCATGCCAGAGCTATCCCGATTGGCGGTGCCATAGCTTCTATTTTTGCATTGGTTGGCATTACAGGCTTATCTGTATCTGTACTTGGGTTTATTTTTTCGAGGGCAGTTTTAGGTTTTGGCGAATCAGGAAATTTTCCTGCCGCTATTAAAGCAACGGCCGAATATTTCCCGAAACAGGAACGTTCATTCGCTACCGGCATTTTTAATTCGGGCGCAAACGTTGGCGCTATCCTCGCACCGGCAACCGTGCCTTATATTGCTGCGGCTTGGGGCTGGGAAACTGCCTTTTTAATTATCGGCGGAGCAGGTTTTTTATGGCTGATCTTTTGGTTTATTTTTTACGATAAGCCCGAACAGCAAAAACGTTTGACCAAAAACGAACTGGAATACATTTTACTCGATCCGGATGAAAAAGCAATCGTTCCAAGCGAATCTGAAACCGAAGCAAAAAAAGTTTCCTGGTTCAGGTTGTTCGGCTACAAACAAACCTGGGCTTTTACCATCGGCAAATTTATGACGGACGGCGTTTGGTGGTTTTTCCTGTTTTGGCTGCCTTCTTATTTAAAAGCACAATACGGCATGGAAGGCACTTCGATTTCTTTTCCCTTGTTTATTTTGTACAGCATGACCATGTTTGGGAGCATTGGCGGCGGTTGGTTTCCGGCTTATTTCTTAAAAAGAGGTTACAATGCCTACGAAGGCCGCATGAAAGCCATGATGCTGATCGCTCTATTTCCGTTGGTGATTTTGCTGGCCCAGCCGCTTGGGCATTATACGTATTGGGTGCCGGTAGTTTTAATTGGTATCGGCGCATCGGCGCATCAGGCCTGGTCTGCAAATATTTTCACCACCGTTTCTGATATGTTCCCTAAAAAAGCCATTGGCTCGATCATCGGCATTGGTGGTATGGCCGGAGGAATTGGCGGCGTGATCGTGTCAAAAGTTGGCGGCGCGCTTTTCGATCATTACAAAGCATTGGGCCATATCCAAACTGGTTATACCATTATGTTTACTTATTGCGCTATTGCTTATATTATTGCCTGGACAATTATGAAAACACTGGTTCCACGGTTTAGGCCAATCACAGATATTTAAAACACGTGTCCAAATTTATCCTTATAAAAGAAGCATCAGCTAAAGTACTTTTATCCATAACACGAACAACATGAATTTTAAAGATCAGTTGGATGCGATTTTTGTAGAAGAAAGCCAAATACCGCAAGAATTTCTTTTACCGGAACAGATCATCCAACGCGAATATCTCTCCAACGGAGAAATGAAACAGTGGGACGGCGAATTGAGCGAAGTTTCTTCGCCGGTTTGCAGATGCCAGCGAAATTGCTGCTTTAATTGATCCTTTTGTCAACTTGGTTAGCCGTGTCAACATCAACTGCCAGTGCCAGCGCGGCCCGGATATGTTCCCTTTTACCGGCAGAAAAGACAGTGCCGAAGGAACGTTGTCAGTGGTTGATGCGCTGCGTGCATTTTCAATCCGTTCTTTGGTTGCCACCAAACTAAACGACAGCAACAAAAAGCTGATTAACGAAATTGTAAACAATAACGAATCCAACTTTTTAAGTACGAAGTTTATTTTTTAGGCGGTAAAAGAAGCATGGTAAGGAAGCCTTTGTCATTTCTATCCAAAGGGAGCAATCTTCTTTCAACAACAAAAATCAGGTGGTAAAAGAAGCATGGTATTAATCGTTTTGAAGAAGATTTCTCCCTTTGGATAGAAATGACAAAAAAGATGAAACGCCATTAAAATCTACCGCAGGCCTAATTTCCCGAAAAAATAAGGCACCACTTCCGGATATAAAATTATGGTGATAAAAACACCATTTAGCGCACCATAAAAGTGCGCATCGTGGTTGATGGTATCAGCTTGCTGGCGGCCGGCGTAAACACAATACACCAGATACAAAACACCAAACAAAATTGCCGGAATCGGAATCGGCAGCGGCAGGATCATCATTTTCGTCATTGGATCGAACAAAATAAAACTGAAAACTACAGCCGAAACCGCACCGGAAGCGCCCAAAGTCCGGTACCAAAAATCGTCTTTGTGTTTTAAAACGGTTGGAATATCGCTCAAAACCAAACTCACTAAATACAAAACGGCAAACTGCCAATGGCCGATAATTCGCTCTAAATTAAAAGCAAAAAAGTAGTACGAAAGCATGTTGAAAAACAAATGCATCCAGTCCTTATGGATCAAACCGCTGGTTAAAAGCGTGTAAACGTTTTGTTTGCGATAAACTTCGTGCGGATTTAAAATCAGCCTTTCGTAAACCTGCGGGTTAGAAAAAGCCAGCAAACTGGTTAAAATGGTAACCACAAAAATAGCCGAAGCGACTGGTGTTGTATAAAAATATTCGAGCATGTTAGTTTAAATTTAATTTGATTGGAGCAATGATCCGGCCAATGGGATAACGTAAATAAGTTGGCTCAAAGTAAGGGGAATTTTTGTAAACGAAGTTGAGCTGTGCTTCCGCACTTTTGGCCAGTTCCGGGTCTTTAGCTTTTTCGGCTTCTAATTGCTGCTTTAATTGCGGGTTTTTCTTCAACAAATCTGCCGCCACATCTTCGAAAACATAATCCGAAAAATGTTCTTTTTGCCCCAAAATCGAATCAAAAAAGTTCCAGGCAAAAAACGAATCCACGCCTTGCGGTTCCAGCGTTTCTACAATATAGCGGTTCAGCGGCTGGTCGCAATATACTACCACATCGCCCTGATAAAATTTTACCGATGCTTCTTTTACCGATACTTTTTCATTGTTGTGCAGGTAATGCCCTTCAAACGGACGGGCAGGCGTTTTATAATCTGTTATCATATAAGTTTGGACCGTTAAAGTCGTATCTGTTTTAAGCCGATGGGTTTTTACGCCGTTTCGTTCCATCAAATCAATCACTTTTCCCCAAGCTTGCGGAATGATGTAAGCCAGTGGTTTATCTGCAAAAACCGTGGCTTTATAAGTATTGTAATAGCGGATTTTTTTGGTGAAAGGCTTGCTGCGGTCGTAATAAAGGCGCGGCAAACCACTAACTTCACTTGGTTTGTAACTGGCGGTAAAACTTTTAAAAGCGATGGTATCGAAATGGTTTTTGTCCAGTTCCCAATCCAAAGCAAAGGTTTTTTGCGTTTTGGTTTCTTCGTCGGCCTGCAACT
>NZ_CALMAT010000127.1 GCF_937859865.1 uncultured Mucilaginibacter sp. | reverse complement strand
CTTATAAAAACCCCGACAAGTTTATGTGCGTGTTTGTCATAGTTCCCGAAGGCGCCAACTTTGTGTTTTTCCCTTACACCAATTAATTTCGTTTGCAGTTTCTGTCTGTTTTATCCATGCTTCTTTTATCCACCTAAATTATGTCTGAAAAAAAAATCCTCGTTTTAAACAGCCGTCAAATCCAGCAAAAGATAGACCGGATTGCTTACCAGATTGTGGAAGACAACATCGAAGAAACCGAAATTGTATTGGCTGGTTTGCAACAACGCGGCTTTCGATTGGCCGGACGTTTAAAAACAATTTTAGAAGAAATTGCGCCTTTTAAAGTTACGCTGATTAGCATTGACTTGGATAAATTTAGTTCCAGCCTGAATGCTTCGGTAAGTGTTGAGGTGGAAGAATGCAGCAACAAAGTGGTGGTTTTGGTAGATGATGTGCTGAACACCGGCAAAGCGCTGGCTTATGCTTTTGGCATTTTCCTGGATATCCCGCTTAAAAAAATCCGCACCGTTGTTTTGGTTGACCGCAACCACAAAAGCTTCCCGATTGCCACAGATTTTAGCGGTTTGGCACTTTCAACCATTTTAAAAGAACATGTTGAAGTTGTTTTGGATGAAAACGGCCGGGAAGACGCGGTGTATTTGCGATGAACTTATTGCAGCAAAAAAGTATCGCTAAAAACAGTATCCAAATCAGGAATTGTTTTTTTTAACACCAAGCGCAACCAAATCATCGTCAATCCGCTTGTTCCAACGCTCCTGCTCGGCCGTGTTGATGCCGTGGTGCGTTTCCGCATCGTACTGGTCTTGCAAGTGGTTCATCTCCCTAAAAGATTCGTAATACTGCACATTGATCGGGCCATCGCAATTGGTAACCGGCAGCTTCATCGCCTTTACTTTTTGCTCAAAGCGTTTGCCCACAATTGCTACAATATCAAAATGGCGCTGTTCGTGGTTTAAAGTGTAGTCAGTCCGGTCTTGGTCTTTTACCCAGCAGGCACTTTTTGGCACATAAATTTTCATGCTCAATTGGATTTTGATCACGCCGTTTACAATTTCGCGCTTTTCATCAAAACCCAAACTTGGAAACACGGTAGCGGCATACTTGCTGTTTGGTGCTTTCTCCTGAAAATCGTTCCAATTTAACGGCCGGTTTGCAGCATAATAAATGGTGTCGCCTTCCGGTTTTTCGTGGTAATCTTGGATCGAAACTTTAACTGCTTTGGCCAATTTTGGATTGTCGTTTGCCTGGCTGTTCATCCAAGTATTAAAAAACTTTAACCCGGAAACAAAAGATTCGCGCAAAGCAGGTTCCACAATATTAACAGGTTGGTTGTCCGGTCGTGCATATTTGGTATCCAAACGGTAATCCGTTAAATGGATATTGCCAACGTCATTCATCAAATCAAAAGCCAAAGCAACGGCAACTTTGCCTTCAACCCTTCCTGGCGCAACGGCAGTTTCTGTAACCTTGCATTCTTTTATCCGAACCACAATTGGGCGCAGTTTTTTATCGCGCGGCAAACTTTCAAAGATGAAATCCTGTATTGCAAGTTGCGCGCCGCCTTTAAAATCTACAGCTTGCAATACAAGTTTTTGTTTTGAATTGGATATCGGATACAGCCAGGCAACGGCAGATTTATCGGTACGCTCATCTACAACTTTGGCAATAAAAAATTCTTTTGGTATAATGGTTAAAGCTTGTGGTTGCAGCACAATTGGATCCAACTTTTGAAATATTGGTTTGTACGATACCAAAAAAAGCAGGGTAAAAACAGTACCGATAAATTTTGCTGAATTGATCTTGGTTTTATAAAAAAAAGCTGGCAATGGAAGTATAATTGTTGTTGAAGTAAGAAACGGAAACGGCTTGTTTTTAGTGTATGCTGTTTTGTTTGTAAAATTCAGCTATCGGCCTGTTACATTTATATAAGCTAAGAAACCTTTTTCCTCAACATTAATAATTACATTTACGATAATAATATAACCATTGGTTAAAATAGCGATGAGAGGGCTAAACAAAGTAACTTTAATAGGCAATTTAGGCAAAGATCCAGAAAACCAGAAACTGACCGGAGATATAGCCGTATCAAAATTTTCATTGGCCACAACCGAAATATTTAAAGACAAAGACGGGCAAACAAGCGCTAAAACCGAATGGCACACCATAGTACTTTGGCGAAGCCTGGCAGAACTGGCTGCAAAGTATTTACAAAAAGGCAGTTTGGTATATATAGAAGGCAAATTAAAAACACGGCAATTTGAAGACAAAGAAGGCAAAGTACGATATACAACAGAAATTGTGGCAGAACAATTAATTATGCTCGACAAAAAAAATGATTAAAGCGCCGAAACCAGATCAGGAAAACGAGTTGGACATAAAGCCACCCTTATTTCGGTTTGAAACCTCTACCCATCGCCATAAAGAGGTGATTTTTATTTATTTTGATTCTGACAGTGAAATTAATGCGAAGGTTAAAAAACTTGCCGGCGTTAAATGGAGCCAGACTAAAAAAGCCTGGTATGTGAGCGACAACCAAACTTACCGCGAAAAATTTAGCCTTCCGCCCAAACCCATAGGCAAAGAAGTTTTAGCACACATTTTTGCAGAAAACCAGCCAGCCTTACAGCTTTTTATCGAAACACTGCAATTAAAAGCCTACAGTGAAAGTACGATTAAAACATACCGGAACGAATTTGCCCAACTGCTTTACCTGTTAAAAAATGTACAAGTAAACACGCTTGACAGTGCAAAGCTGCGCAGCTATTTTTTGTATTGCACCAACACTTTAAAACTCTCTGAAAACACGCTTCACAGCCGCATTAACGCTGTTAAGTTTTACTTTGAACAGGTACTGCACCGGGAAACACTATTTTTCGAAATTCCGCGTCCGAAAAAACCCAGTCAGCTTCCGCAAGTAATTTCAGCAAAAGACATTAAAAAACTATTTGAAGTAACCCTTAACCTAAAACACAACCTGATGCTTAAATTGTGTTACGGGATGGGTTTGCGGGTTAGTGAGATCATCAATATCAAAATAGCTGATATTGACAGTGAAAATATGCAGGTGTTTATTGAAAGGGCTAAAGGAAAGAAAGACCGTTATGCAAATTTACCGGAAAGTATTTTACAACAGTTACGCGAATATTATAAAGCTAATAAACCTAAAAAATATTTATTTGAAGGGCAATACGGCAACCAATACAGCATCAGAAGCGTACAAAAGGTTTTTAAAGATGCGATGCAAAAGGCCAGAATTAATAAAGCTGTTGGCATTCACGGTTTACGGCATAGTTTTGCAACCCATTTATTAGACAACGGTACTGATATTAAATTTATACAGGAATTGCTGGGGCACAATGATATTAAAACCACACTACGTTACATCCACGTAACCAGGCAAAGTTTGAAAAATGTAAAAAGCCCCTTAGATAAGCTTTAACAATACAAAAAGCGAAGTACACATTAAGTATTGCCGCTTTCTCGACAATACAAAAAAGCGAAGTACGTATTTAGTATTGTCAACAATAGAAATAAGTGTTATTCGGAACTTGAAAAAATGGGTAACGCTTTGATTTTAAACAAGAAACCAATAAAAAACAGAATTAATTTTTTGTTATTTATAAAATTTTATATTTGTAACTGACAGACTGGTAGGTGCGTCAATTAACTAGTTAGCGGTAATTTCAAGAACAACCGACAATGACAAACATAGACCAAAAACTTGA
>NZ_CALMAT010000126.1 GCF_937859865.1 uncultured Mucilaginibacter sp. | reverse complement strand
CCGCGTTAACAATGATGCGTTAAGCCAAGGCGCGCTTGCCTCTAACGGAGATAAGCGGCGCGAGGATTTTACAAACCGTATTGCTGACATTAACCCGGATGACATAGAAACCGTTACCGTGCTAAAAGGTGCAGATGCGGCAGCAGTTTATGGCTCGGATGCGGCAGGTGGTGCAATTGTTATCGTTACTAAAAAAGGTAAAAGCGGCCCGGGCAATATTACTTACAACAATAACTTTAGTTTTTCTAAAGAATACCGTTTCCCTAAAATCCAAACTACTTTTGGCCCCGGTACGGCCGGATATGCAGACCCTACAACCAGGCTTGCCTACGGCCCGGCTTATGCTCCCGGAACGCAGACGTATGATAATTTAAAAAACTTTTTCCAAACCGGCTACTCTCAATTACATGACCTAGCATTTGCAGGTGGTACAGAAGATGCAAGTTACCGAATATCGGGCGAATTTCGTCATACCGGCGGTGTAATACCTGTAGTTTATAACGATAAATTGTCGCTTCGTTTTGCAGGGCAGGCTAAATTATCTCCTAAATTAACCAGTAGTGCAAGCTTTAATTATTTTAATATAGATAACCGTAAAACCAACAAAGGTGATGGCGGAACGTATATCAACGCACTATCTTGGCCTACAAATGATAATGTTCGTAACTACTTAAATCCTGATGGTACCAGAAGGACATTATTGCCTGCAACGCTATCTGTTGCAGATGCTTCAATAGACTTTGACAACCCGCTTTGGGATGTAAATAATAACATTAGCCGCGACAGGACTAACCGTATGATCGGAAATTTTGATCTTTCTTATGATCCTGCAAACTGGTTAAACCTAAGGGGTTTATTCGGTGTTGATTTTTTTACGACACAAGGAAATAACCTGGTGAGCCAGTACAGCAACTCTTATCAAAATGCGATTTCATCTGGTTTTCAACCTGCAAGCGGCATTAGTAAAGGTGGTATTATTGATAATTATGATGATAATAATTTACTGCTTAACGGATCATTTTTTGCTACATTAAAGCACAACTTTGGTGATTTCCGTACAACTTTAGCTTTAGGAGCAGAGGTTTATGATGGTAAGGATATAACTAATGGCCAATACGGAGAAGCCTTTTTACAACCCGATTTTAATACCATTAACAACACATTACCAACAACACAGCGTGCTACAACCAATTACGCTGAAACACGCCGAATTGGCGAAATTGCCCGCTTAAGTGTGGTATATAAAGAACTCATTACTTTAAACGCTACTGCCAGAAATGATTACTCATCGCGTTTGGCCGGTACAACTAAAGATTCTTACTTCTATCCATCAGCCGGTGTAGGTTTTAACTTTTCGGAGCTGTCCGGTTTAAAAGGCAGTAAAGTTTTATCATTTGGTAAAATACGTTTCTCTTATGCAGGCGTTGGTAAAGATCCTTTTGCACCTTATAGAATTAAATCAAGTGTAATACAGCAATCAACCACCGGCGGTGGTTATGCTTATGATGTTACAGGTAATAATCCTGCCCTTAAACCTGAGAAAGATTATCAGATGGAATTGGGCACAGAACTGCAATTTTTTGGCGGCCGTTTAGGTGCCGAAATTAACTTGTATAAATACCGTGCTACCAATCAGATATTTGATCCGCGTATCAGCTATGCTTCAGGATATATTCTTGAATTGGTTAATGGTGGTGAAATTCAAAATAAAGGTATTGAAGTTGAGTTGAATGCTACACCGGTAAAAACTAAAGATTTTACCTGGAAACCTTTTGTAAACTTCTTTTTAAATCGCGGTAAAGTAATTAACCTGGGCGATTTGCCGGAGTACTATAACTCCGATACCTGGATATACGCTAATGCCAGGGCCAGTATCTTCCCCGGCAGCAGCTTGATGAATATTGCCAGCTTTAGCTATGCACGTAATAACAAAGGACAAATTTTGGTTGATCCTACAAGCGGTTTACCGATTTCAAACAATGCTTTTGTTACCGTTGGCGACCGCCAGCCTAAGTTTACTTTAGGCTTTGGCAACAGTTTTACTTATAAAAGTATTGGCTTGTCTTTCTTGCTGGATTATCGTCATGGTGGAGATGTGTTTAATGGTAACGAATTGTTCCTTACCCGTTATGGGTTGAGCGAGCGGACAGTAAACAGGCAAACACCAATTGTAGTACCTGGAGTGCTTAAAGATGGTAACGAAAATTCAGCTAATCCTACGGCTAACACTATTCAAGTCAATCCTTATTACCAGAACGATTACTACAAAAACGCCATCGAATCTGACTTTGTTGAGCATAACATCAGCACTTTAAGGTTGAGAGATGTTACGCTGAGCTATACCTTACCCACATCTTTGCTTGGTAGACAAAAGGTATTTAAATCTTTTGGTGTATATGTAACCGCAACGGATTTGTTTTTAATTACCAACTATACTGGTGCAGACCCTGAAGTAAATGGTACAAATTCATCAACAAGAGGCTCCGGAGCAGCCGGATTTGACTACGGTACCTTAGCTACACCGCGGACAATTTCTTTTGGAATAAATGTGAAATTATAAGAAACTGGATATGAAAAAACTCATATATACTTTAACTGCACTGCTAACATTAGGTACGGTAAGCAGTTGCAAAAAATTTGTAGATATTAATACCAATCCAAATGCACCAACCATAGTAGATGCAGCAAGTTTATTACCGCCTATACAAGCAGGTATGGAGCGGGGTGTTTGGTTTGATAGTAGATATATTGGTCAGTACGCCCAAATTTGGGGTTCATCTACAGCAAATAATGTTTGGGATGAAGAAGGCTATTCTCCCGGTACAGATTCAAATGGCGAAATGTGGCGCACCATTTATTTTAGCCTTGGACAAAATGTAAACTTGATGATACAGGATGCTACTGCCCATAATAAATACGAATATTTAGGTGTAGCACACGCACTTCGTGCATGGGGATGGCAAAATGGTGCTGATATATACAATTATATGGTGGTAAAAGAAGCATATGACCCTACCAAGCTTACTTTTAACTATGATGCTCCGCAAACGGTTTATGCCGAAGCAATAAAAGAATGCCGTTTATCGCTGCAATTTTTTAACCAGGCTACCAAAGCCGATGGAATAACAAGCGTATCAGCCACACTGCAAAAAGGTGATTATATGTACGGTGGTGACCGTAGCAAATGGGTAAAATTTGTTTACTCCATTCTTGCCCAAAATGCTTTGCATATAAGTAACAAAGCAACCTTTAGTGCAGATTCTGTAGCCAAATTCGTTGATCTTTCTTTTGCTAACAATGGCGATAATGCAAGTGTGCAAAACACGGCTTCTAATTCTACCGATGCCAACTTCTGGGGGCCAACACGAGGTAACCTGACAGGTTTCCGCCAATCTGATTATATTGTTAAATTACTTGACGGGCGAATACTTGCAGGAGCAACAGATCAGGATACCCTTGCTGATCCCAGGTTGCCTTTGTTGTTAAACCGTAGTGTAGACAGGGTTTATCGTGGCGTTGTGCCTCCGCTTGGTGATATCAACTCTGCTGATCCTAAAACTTTGATCCCTGCTTTCGCTGGCTTTAATGCAGTAAAAAAAACTGGTACAGCTAAATACCTTTTTAATGATGATTCAAGAGGTGTATTGATGACTTACCCGGTGCTTCAGTTTATGAAATCAGAAGCATTATTTAAAAAAGGAGATTTGGGCGGCGCCTATGCTGCTTATATTACCGGCATAAAAGGAGCATTGGATTTTGCAAGTAACCCGCCAAGCAGCACCAGTCTTACCGGTTCTCAAAACTATATTTCTGCAACAGCACAAGCCAGGTATTTAGGCGGGGCAAGTGTCCGTCAATCGGCAGCAACATTAAAATTGAGCGACATCTTACAGCAAAAGTTTATTGCTTTGTTTTTGTGGAACCCGATAGAGGCTTGGTCTGATGAACGCCGTTACGGTTATGATGCAACCATTTTTCAAGGCTTTATCAAACCTGGCACTTTATATCCGGATAATGCAGGCAAGCAGGTATATGTTGTTCGGCCGCGTTACAATTCAGAATATATTTGGAATGTACCGGCACTTCAAAAAATAGGTGCTATTGCCCCTGATTATCACACCACCAAACCCTGGTTTATTTTACCATAAGTTCTAACAATAACTTAAATGAAAAGACTATCATATCTATTTTTTGGCTTAGTGTTAACAGTAGCCGGATGTAAGAAAAGCGTTATCACCCAATTTGGAGATACAGCTTCGGGGGTGTCTATAAAATTTTTACATGCTGCCCCAGGCACACCTGCTGTTGACGGTTACATAAATAATGTAAAAATTACACCGGTATCTTCGGTATCTGTAACTGATAATACGGTTGTAACTTCTATTGTTACCGGTGTAAGCTATAACTATTTTGGTGCAACAGCTACTTATTTAGGCTTGTTTCCAAACAGTAACTATGCTACAGTACCATCAGGCAGCACGGCAATAAAGGTTGTGGCTTCAACAACTGCGCCTGTTTTAATCAGTACGCAAACAAACGCGCCCGGAATGTTAATCGGTACGGTAACCCAAACTACCGTAAACGGCTCGGCTTACTCTGTATTTGCTTTAGGCTTATCAGGTTCTGCAACTTCGCCGTTGGGTATTAAAGTTGTTGAAGATAAATTCCCGGCTGCGGATGCCAGTAAAGCTTATGTGCGTTTTGCTTACATGATCCCTAATGGTAAACCTGTAGATGTATCGGCTACATCTGCTTCAACAGCTACCGCCACCACGTTAACTTCCAATATTGCCTATAGCAATGTAAGTGATTTTGTTGCCGTAAATGTTAACCCCGCCGGGCTTACCAATTATACTTTCCAAATGTATTTAACGGGTACCACTACAAAGCTGGGGACTGTTTCTGCAGCCGTATCGCTTGCTCCCGGCCGGTATTATACCATTATCGGGCGCGGGCTTGCTGCTGATTATGCTGTGCCTGGTACTAACATTACGCTGAAAGCTTCAACCCGCCCAACATTGCCGGTTGGTGCGGCGGCAACAAGATATCCCGAAATCTACTTCAACCCGCCCGGCATCACTTCTTACACCAACAAGTAACACCAAATTTACCCCGATAAAAGAAGCATCCCGATTGGTTCTCGGGATGCTTCTTTTATCCTATAAAAACTTGTAGCCCAAACTTAAATGCCACACGTTTTGGCGCTGGCCATAAGCCGGGTTAATTTCGGTCAGGCCGCCTTCATAACGTAAATCAACCGAAAATTTCAACAAATCAACACCGGCACCGGCCTGGTAGCCCAGCGTGCTGTTGCGGTAGTTGCCAAAATCCTGATAAGCGTTCCTCACGTTTTGGGATAGGTTTTCATTGTTGTTCAAAATGTAAGAATACATCGGCCCAGCCATTATTCTGAAATTCAATTTGCTAAAACCAAAAGACTGGCCTAATAAAACAGGGACATTTAACGTAGTAAACCTAACTTTCCCGCTTTCCGTAACGGTTTGGTTATTGTATTGAAAATCAAAATTACTGCCCGAACTGCCCAGATAAACTTCGGGCTGTACGTAAAAACCTTTTCCGATACGCGACCACAAGCCAATTTGATAACCCGGAAGCGCAGTCGAGTTAATGCTGCCGTTATTTACACTCAAATGCGAAAAATTGATACCGCCTTTTACGCCAATGTTAAACTGTGCTTTCGCGCTAAAACTTAATGCTGCAACCAGCAGGGTGAAAAAATATTTTTTCATGTTCGTTTTTTTGGGTTTGATTAAATTGGGTTTGTATAGTTTAACATCAGGCTATATTTAAAATTGCCGGTACTGTTTTTAAACGCTTAAAATTTGTATTAGGTTTGGATAAAAATTATCGAAATGGCAGAAATCACCATCAGCAATAAAGATTGGGAACGCGTTAAAATTAAAGTGCAGCGAAAATATAACCGATTGACCGACGAGCAACTGCAATATACCGAAGGCAACGAAGATGATTTGATTAAACGCATTATGGTGCTTGTAGATCGCGACCGCGAATACGTTGTTTTTACATTGAAAAAAGCTTTGGTTAATATTGACAATAATCGTTTGTAAAACCTGTCTTTTGTAAAGCGGCAATCATTATTTCTGCTAAATTAGAGCCTGTTTAAATTTATACAAGAAAAAATGTGAATGCTTCTTTTATGCCTATAAATTCTGTGTGGCATATTATAGCGGCATAGAAACCACCAAAAAGGCAATGGTTTTTAGGTGGTAAAAGAAGCATGTGAAATGCACTGAACAAAATTTAAACAGGTTTTTAGATTCAGAATCAATTTGTATGAGAAAGCATAGCGTAGGGTTTAGCAGGCGTAAAAAAACAGTAATTGGCTGCGGGCTGTTCCTCCTGGCCATAACGGGTTGGGGTTTTCAGGAAGACCTTTTCCAGGTGGCTAAAAACCTGGATATTTTTGCCACGGTTTATAAGGAAGTCAACATCAATTATGTTGACGAGATCAACTCCACCAAACTCATCAAAAGAGGTTTGGACGCGATGATGGAAAGCCTGGACCCGTACACCGAGTTTGTGCCCGAATCGGAAATTGAAGATTACAAGCTGCATTACATCAGCACGCAATACGGCGGAATTGGTGCCGGCGTTTACAACCGCAATAAAAAGGTTATCATTTCGCAATTGTTTGAAGGCTACCCGGCGCAAAAAGCAGACGTTCGGGTAGGCGATGAAGTATTAAAAATCAATGACGTTGACCTAAACGGAAAAACCAGCGACGAAGTAAGCGCTTTGCTGAAAGGCGCAAAAGGCGGCGTGGTAAAACTGCTGGTAAAACGCGAAAACGTAGCACAACCGATTGTAAAAAACCTGCTTCGCGAAGAAATAAAACAACCGAACGTTCCTTACCATGGGATGTTGAAAAGCGGCATCGGCTACATCAAGCTGGATAAATTTTTGGAAAACTCTGCCCAGGAAGTGCAGGATGCTTTGCTCGACCTTAAAAAAAACAACCCGAAAGGCATTGTTTTGGATTTGCGCTACAATGGTGGCGGGATTTTGCAGGAAGCCGTTAAAATTGTTAATTTTTTTGTGCCAAAAGGAGTAGAAGTGGTGGCACAAAAAGGCAAAGTAAAAGAGAAAAACAACATTTACTATACCCAAAATGCACCGATAGAAACCGAATTGCCGCTGGTGGTTTTGGTAAATGGACGTTCGGCCTCTGCATCAGAAATTGTGGCCGGTGCCTTGCAGGATCTGGACCGCGCCGTTATTGTTGGGCAGCGCAGTTATGGCAAAGGCCTGGTGCAGCAAACCTTTAGCATGCCGTACAACAGTTTGGTCAAAATCACCATTTCTAAATATTATGTCCCTTCGGGCAGGTGTATCCAGGCGATTGATTACACGCACCGCAAAGAAGACGGAACCGTGGTTAAAGTAGCCGATTCGCTCATCCATGAATTCAAAACAAAAGATGGCCGTTCCGTTTACGATGGCAGCGGCATTTACCCGGACGTGGCGGTGAAACAGGAACTTCCAGCCAATATCACCCGTGCGCTGGTTAACAAAATGCTGATTTTTAATTACGCCAACAACTACCGCAACACACATAATCAATTATCTCCTCCGAATGATTTTAGTTTAAGCGATGCCGATTATACGGATTTTGTAAAATATTTATCGGGTAAAGATTACAGCTACAGTACACAAACCGAACGTTTGCTTACAGATTTAAAAATCATTGCCGACCGCGAAAAGCAAATGGGCGAGATCAAAAATGAGTACGAAGCTTTGAAAACCAAACTGGCCGCCAGCAAAAAGAACGATTTGGTGCAGCATCAGGCCGAAATCAAAAAGGTATTGGAAAGCGAATTGGTTACGCGCTATTATTACGAAAAGGGCCGGATTGAAAACAGTTTCAAATTTGATAAAGAACTGGAAGCCGCCACACAAGTCATTCAAAACAAACCCGAACTGGCTTCGATTTTAAAAGGTGAAGGCAACCACAAAGTAATCGGCAAACCCATTGCTGCACTTGCTGCAAAAACCCCCGGAACGGATGACGAGGAACATTAGCATACTTCTTTTATCGGCATAAAATTGGTATTGCTTTTTAACACTAATTTTTTGCCGATAAAAGAAGCATCAAACCAAATCTCGTAGTAAAAAAGGTTTCTTGGATAGGAGTTTAAAAGGCTCAATCGGTTTAAAAAGCCTTTCACTTTTCAACAACTTTAGCAATCGCTTTTCCCCACAAAACACCTAATTTTTGTGCGCCTTGTTCGTTTGGGTGAAGATAGAAGATGCCTTGCTGGCCGTTTTCGTGCTGCATCCATTGTTCGTGGTGCTTTTTAAACAAATGGAAGCCTTTTTTATCGCCCAAAAATACTTGCTTCGGGTTTGTTTCCGCATAACTTTTAACCAAAGAATGGATTTCGGGAAAATAACTTTGCAGCCGTTTCAAGCCTTCCGCCAGATATTTAGACCGGTTGTAAGTGTTCGGGCTGTACCATAAAGGATGATGAATAATGATTTTGCATTTCGGGAAGTCGTGCAAAAGCTGGTCGGCAATCGCTTTTAAATTTTGATAATAGCTTTCGGGCGAAACCGGAGCACCGTTCGGGCCTTTCACCGCGCTGTCGTTCGTGCCTAAATCAACCGAAAAAATAAGTTGTGCGTTTGGGTTTCCAAAACCACGGGCAGCTTCCTCCGTTTGATTGAGGGAACGCTTTCCTGGTAAAAAATCAACCGTTGTAAAACCGCTTATGCCCTGGTTCGAAAAATTTACTTCGCCAATCTGCGCTTGCTGCTTCAAAAAACCAACCGCAAAAACAGGTGGTGCCATTGTTTTATGATCTGCCAGCCCACTACCTTGCGTAATGCTGTTGCCAATAAAAACAATGTTTAGGTTTGGCTTTGTCGGGTTTTGCGCACTTAAAAAAGGTGTATAAAAACAGCATGCCATCAGCAAAAGCCAAAGCACAATGCTTCTTTTACCGGTACTTTTTTGTCGGATTATTCTTTCCATTTGATTTTCATGTTCCAAAGCATAAACGCCCATTTATCGGTTTCCTGACTGATGATTTGCGCGGTAGAACGGCCGGCACCATGCCCGGCTTTGGTTTCGATCCGGATTAAAACTGACGCTTCGCCTTGCTGAACTTCCTGCAATCGAGCAGCAAATTTAAAAGAATGCGCCGGAACTACGCGGTCGTCGTGATCTGCTGTGGTAACCATCGTTGCCGGATACGCTACCGGTTTTAAAGCGTGGTAAGGCGAGTATCGGTAGAGATAATCAAACATTTCCTTCGAATCTTCCACTGTGCCGTAATCATAACTCCAACCTGCGCCAGCTGTAAATTTATGGTAACGCAACATATCCAAAACACCAACCGCCGGAAAAGCAACTTTACACAAATCGGGCCGTTGCGTTATCGTTGCGCCAACCAGCAAACCACCGTTTGAACCGCCGGCAATTGCCAAAAATTCTGAAGAAGTATATTTATTTTGAAAAAGATATTCGGCAGCGGCCATAAAATCATCAAACACGTTTTGCTTGTTGAGCTTGGTTCCGGCCAGGTGCCAGTTCTCGCCGTATTCGCCGCCGCCGCGTAAATTTGGTACAGCATGAATGCCGCCTTGCTCCAGCAAAATAATATTTGAAGTGCTAAAAGCAGGCGTTAAATTCACCCCAAAACCACCGTAAGCATACAGCAAAGTTGGATTTTTGCCATTAAAAACAGTATCTTTTTTGTAAGTGATGATCATCGGAATCCGGGTTCCATCTTTTGATAAATAAAAAACCTGTTTCGATTCATACAATTCCGGCTCAAATGCCACGCCCGATTTTTTATACAATTCCGACTTCCTGGAAGCGATATCATACTTAAAAATGGTTGACGGATAAACGTAGGAAGTAAAGGTGTAATACGTTTCCTTGTCCTCTTTTTTCGCGCTGAAACCACCGGCCGTGCCAACAGCAGGCAACTCAATTTGATGCTCCATTTTTCCTTGATAATCGTACTGCAAAATCAGCGAAGTGGCATCTTTTAAATATTCCGCAAAAAGCTTTCCGCCACCGGTAGCAATGCTCAAAACATTTGCTGTTTCTGCAATCAAATCCTGCCAGTTTTTGGGTTTTGGATCAGAAGCATCAACCGTAACCAACTTGTAATTTGGCGCCTTAAAATTGGTGAAGATATACAACTTGCTGCCTTCGTTATCTACAATTTCCTGGTCGTTTTCAAAGTTATTAACCACGTTTATCAAACTGCCTTCTGGCTTTGATAAATCCTGCAAATACAATTCGTTGCCCGTGGTGCTGTTTGCTGCGGAAATCACCAAAAAACGCTCATCTTCCGTTAAATAAGCGCCAACATAACGGCGCGGCGTTTCTGCTCCGCCAAAAACCAGTTCATCTTTAGCTTGCGGCGTATTTAATTTATGGTAAAAAAGTTGATGATGTTGCGTTAATCCGGCCAGTTGGCTTCCTTCTTTCGGCTTTTCGTAACTGCTGTAATAAAAACCTTCGTTGCCTTTCCAGGCGAGGCCAGAAAATTTTACGTTGATCAAAGTATCGCCAATACTGTTTTTATCAGATGTTTTTAAGACGATTACTTTGCGCCAGTCGGAGCCACCTTCCGAAATTTGGTAAGCCGCCAAACTTCCGTCTTTACTAAAGCTGATGCCGCCTAAAGAAGTGGTTCCATCCGCAGAAAAAGTATTTGGGTCGAGAAAAACCTCCGGCTCATTCTGTTGCAGTTGCCGGTACAAAACCGATTGGCTTTGCAAACCATTGTTTTTATAGAAATACGTGTATTTTCCCTCGGTAAAAGGAGCACTGTATTTCTCATAATTCCATAACTTTTCCAACTTTTTGTAGATCGCTTCGCGGAAAGGAATTTGCGCCAAATAATCCTGCGTTACCTCGTTTTCGGCTTGCACCCAGGCTTTGGTTTCTTCGGATTGATCGTCTTCCAGCCAGCGGTAAGGATCAGGAACCTGCGTTCCGAAGTAATCATCCGTAATATTTCCTTTTGCGGTTTGCGGGTAAGGCAGCGTTTTTGTGTTCATGTTGTTTGCAGATAGAACCGGATTTCGGTTAAGCTAAATAACTATTTTTGGCTGTAATTTTGGATACTGTTTTTACCGGCATAAAATTAGTGTGGTAAAAACAGCATTCGCACATTTCCCAATCACTTGCTTTTTACTGTATTTTTGCTGCCATGGCCGTTCGCGATAAACTTTATTTTGCTTCCGATTTTCACCTCGGCGTTCCAAATTACGCAGCTTCGCGCAAGCGGGAAGATTTGTTGGTGCGCTGGCTGGATTTTGTGGGGAAAGATGCGGCCGAAATTTTTTTAATGGGCGATGTTTTTGATTTTTGGTTTGAATACAAAACCGTGGTGCCCAAAGGTTACATTCGTTTTTTGGGAAAACTGGCCGAACTTTCGGACGCTGGCGTAAAGCTTTATTTTTTTAAAGGCAACCACGATATGTGGATGTTCGAGTATTTGAAAACGGAACTGGGCGCAACCATCATCAGCAACGAACTGGAAATAGAACGCCAGGGCAAGAAATTTTTTTTGCACCACGGTGATGGTTTAGGCCCGGGCGACCAGTTTTATAAACTGCTGAAATGGTTTTTCCGAAGCAAGGTTTGCCAGTGGCTTTTTGCGCGTTTGCATCCAAATTTGGGCGTTGGCATCGCTACAAAATGGAGCCGGAAAAGCAGAATCATCAACGAAAAAGAAGAAGAATCAAAGCCAGGCCAGCAGGAATGGCTGGTTACTTTTTGCAAGGAAGTTTTAAAAACGCGCTACTACAATTATCTGATTTTTGGCCACCGGCATTTGCCGCTGGATATCCGGTTGAACGAAAACAGCCGTTATATTAATTTGGGCGAATGGGTTTACCATAAAACGTATGCTGTTTTTACCGGTGAAAAATTGGAGTTGAAGTATTTTGAGCGGGAGGAGCAACCGGAATCAACCTAATTCTATCTTATCCTTTTAGCATCAACCTAAATAAATTTGTTTAAAAGCCGTATTTTTGCACGATAAAAGAAGCATCGCAAATTTGGATTAACCGCACAAACTTCCATCTTCAAAAAACAATATGTTAGATAAATTAGAGGCGATTAAACAGCGCTGGCAAAACGTAGAATCTGAACTGAGCAACCCCGAGGTTACCAAAGATATGAAGCGTTACGCGCAACTAAACCGCGAATATAAAGAGTTGGGCAAAGTGGTTGACGAATACCACGTTTACGAAAACGTGCGGAGCAATATTGACGCAAACAAAGAAATTCTGGACAACGAGAAAGACGAAGAGTTTAAGGCAATGGCCAAAGCCGAACTGGACGAACTTTTGATGCAGCAGGAAGAACTGGAGTCGAAAATCAGGCTGATGCTGATCCCGAAAGACCCGGAAGATTCTAAAAATGCCATCCTCGAAATCCGTGGCGGAACTGGCGGCGATGAAGCTGCCCTTTTTGCAGGCGATTTATTTCGAATGTACACGCGTTATTTCGAGAAAAAAGGCTGGCAATATAATATTGCGGATATTACCGAAGGCACGGCTGGCGGCTACAAAGAGGTCATCATCGAAGTTACCGGCGAAGATGTTTACGGCTTGTTGAAATATGAATCAGGCGTGCATCGTGTGCAGCGCGTGCCGGATACCGAAACGCAAGGCCGTGTGCACACTTCGGCAGCTTCTGTTGCCGTTTTGCCGGAAGCCGAAGAAGTTGATTTTTACCTGAACCCGGCTGATGTGGATTTACAAACTTCGCGTTCTGGCGGTGCAGGCGGACAAAACGTAAACAAGGTAGAAACCAAAGTGCAGCTTACGCATCGGCCAACAGGAATGGTGGTAGTTTGCCAGATCGAGCGTTCGCAGTTGGGCAATCGCATCCGCGCGATGGAAATGCTGCGCAGCAAATTGTACGACATCGAGCTGCAAAAACACAACGGCGACATTGCCGCCAAGCGGAAAACGATGGTTTCAACTGGCGACCGTTCGGCTAAAATCCGAACCTACAATTATCCCCAAGGCCGTGTAACCGAACACCGTATCGGCTTAACTTTATACAACTTGCCGGCCATTATGGATGGCGATATCCAGGAAATCATTGATGCTTTGCAATTTGCAGAAAACGCCGAAAAGTTAAAAGAAGGTTCAGTAGTTTAATTTTTTTTGCGAAAAGATTGCAGAAACCAAAATCAAAGCTATATTTGCAACCTCAAACGGAGTGGTAGTTCAGCTGGTTAGAATGCCTGCCTGTCACGCAGGAGGTCGCGGGTTCGAGTCCCGTCCATTCCGCGCTAAGAATCAAGGAGTTACATTAATTTGTAACTCCTTTTTTGTTTCTGGTTTACTTACTGGTTTACACAAATAGTATGTTACTGCAAGGGAATTGAACTAATTTAAACAAGATCTGTAACTACAAGCATGATTTACCCACCTAATAGTTGTGATGAAACATCAATAATTCTTGCTAAAGAGATATTTACATTCTGTCGAGCTAATTAAGGGCGTAACACTATTTGAACAAAAGCTTTCAAATTAGCAGCAGGAGTAGTCAAAAAAATGATGTTAATCGTACTCTTTTACAATAATTGGTGATTCTTCTACCTGCTGTTATTCTTGACAAATACAATTTGATCAGATTAATAATGATAAATTACGAATTGAACTTTAGTGTTAATCAAAAGAATGTTCTACCTCTATATCTCTTTAGATTTGTTGTGGTAGTAAAATTTATAAATAATTTTCATCCGCTGCATCCATATCAGAATCATCAATGTGAGTAGATAATGCCTTTGCTATTTTCAATTTTAACTCCTCGCTATAATCATTCTCATATAGGATAGAGGTAATAATCTGGTGTAATAAAACTTGATCAATATAATTTGCAGCTACGTACACAGCAAAATTTTCCATTTCTAATACAAAACGCGTTGTGCAATAGGACAACCCATTTATTTCAAGAAAATAACTGGTTAATACAATTGATGAACGTTTGTTACCATCAGTAAAAGCATGGTTTTTATTAATTGAGTAGCATAAATAAGTGGCTTTATCTTCTATGCTAGGATAATACCAATCATTTTTTATGTGTTCTAATGTGCTTTCAAGTAATCCTATATTATTGCTACCATGCCTACCTCCACTATTTTCAATTATGAAATCGTGCTCTTTAATCGCATACTGTAAATCAAAGTAAAAAAAGCTAAGTTGCATTATTTGTCTTTTAATCTGATAAATACATCTATATTCTCTTTTAGCCTTTGCTCTAAAGACATACTTTTTTCTCCGAGGAACTTTTCAAAATCTTCTTGGCTAACTTCCAAGATATACTCTTTAAGTTGTTCGTGTAAGGCATCCCGAAATGCCATATCACGACTAGCCATCAAACTTCTTGCTTTTTCTTTTAGTGGCTTAAATGACATTTCTGTTAGAGCTTCAAACTCTTTAAATAATTTATTTGCCTCTGATAGCCTTAATTTTTCCCCCTTGTTTTCAAGTGCCTTTTTCAAAAAATCAGAAAATCCGTTTTCATAAGCAGATATAAGATCCAAAACCTCTGAATACATGGTAGAGCGGACACTTTCCTTATTGCCTAGCTTAAGTATTTGCCTATATTCTTTAGCGTTTTCTTTAAAGATACTTCTATAGATTTTGTCTGTTAATTGTGAATATTTAAACTTATTATCAATTATGTAATTATCTAATGCGTTAGTAAATTCTTGCCTATAATTAAATTCCCTGAGAGCAGATGAAACATATGATTCCTCTTGTTGATTAATATATTTGGTTGTTCCGCCGAGCTTCTTGTTAAGAACATCGATAACGATATCTAAAGTTGCACTTCTTACTTCCTTAGCTCGGTCCGAACCTTGTAATAACATCGCAACGTTTAAGAACGCTTTGAATGTAAAAACATTTAAGCTTGTAGCTCTAGCTCCAACTATCTCACTTTCATCATCTTCTGTCAACTGAAGGACATTGATGTCCTTCAGTTGAGATACAAAATCTTTAAACTGCTTTAATCTTACTCCTGTAAATAATTCATGTCCGCTTTGGTCAAGCTCTTCCCGATAGATTTCTAGCAATCGGTTCATAGTACGAATGTCTACTTGAAAGAACTGAGCGAGTTGCTGCTTTGTATAACGATATTTGCGTTCAAATAGAATACCTTTAAAATCGAATATTTCATATAGCTCTTGTAGTGCTATATTATTATTTAAAATGTTCCTCCGGTCAAGAGCAGAATTGGAAAGATCTTTCATACAAATACAAATATCAATATTTATATAGTCTCTAAGCTGGACTTTAGCCAAAAGTTAGAGTCTGTCAACTGAAAGGGAATAAGTATGTT
>NZ_CALMAT010000125.1 GCF_937859865.1 uncultured Mucilaginibacter sp. | reverse complement strand
GTGTCAACGTAGTTGCTGCGGACACCAACCAGGAAGCTGCAAAACTGGCAACTACACTACAGCAAGCTTTTTTAGGGATAATTACCGGAAAGCGAAGCCTTTTGCAACCGCCCGTTGAAAACATTGACCAGATTTGGAATATTTACGAGAAAGAAGCGGTACAACAAATGCTGAAATATGCCTTCATTGGCGGGCCGGAAAAAATTGAACAAGAAATGCAAGCCTTTATCGCACAAACGCAAGTGGATGAAGTAATGGCAACTTCACACATTTTTGAGCATGAAGCCAAGCTGCATTCGTACCAAATTTTTGCAGCAATTTTATCCGGGACGAAAGCTAAAAACCAAGAGTTGGCTGCTTATTAAGATACTGTTTTTATCGCATTAATTTTAGGATTAAGCCTAAGCTATTTGCAATGGAAGAACCGGAAAAACTGAACCGCATCATCGAAACAAGGATGAAACTGAAAGCCCGTTTTGAAGAAAAAATGAAGCTGACACCATCTGCAGCCGATGATGCGCCAAAAGGTTCGGGCAAAATCAACCGGCACGGCATGCCCGAAATCCCGATTGGGCAAACGGCAACCGTAAAATGGCCGGTTTTGGATCTGGGCTATCAGCCAAATATTCCCTTGGAACGCTGGCGGTTAACCATTGATGGCGAAGTGGAAAACCCCATCCGCCTGACCTGGAAAGAATTTATGGCGATGCCGCAAACCAAAGATACTTCTGATTTTCATTGCGTTACAACTTGGTCCAAGTTGAACATGCACTGGAAAGGCGTTAGCCTGCTCGATTTGGCCGCATTGGTTCAGCCGAAAGAAACGGCCACGCATATTTTGTGCTACGGCTACGATACGTACACCACAAATTTGTCTTTAGAAGAAGCTTTAAAACCGGATGTTTTGCTGGTGCATACTTTTGAAGGACAACCTTTGGCAAAAGAACACGGCGGACCGGTACGCATGGTTACGCCACAATTGTATGCTTGGAAAGGTTCTAAATGGATAAAAAGGATTCAGTTTTTAACAGCGGATAAACCTGGTTTTTGGGAAGAACGCGGTTACTCTAACACGGCTTATCCCTGGCGGAATGACCGATATAGTGAAGAATAAATGTTTATCCGGCAAAAAATTTAAAATTGATAACAACCAAAATGCTTCTTTTAGCACATAATATTTAGTGTGCTAAAAGAAGCATTTTAAGTTTTAATCTTTTAATTCAGAATTTTTTGTATAAACAAATGCGGCAATAATCCCTGCAATCGGTGTGATAATTGCAGCAAAACCAGCAATACTTTGACCAATAGATAATAGATAGATACCCCCACCAATTACTAAAACAGAAATTATAAATCCAAATATTTGGCCAAGACCCGATTGGTTCAATTTTCTTTTATCAAGATTTTCTACTCGTCTATGTTTAAAATCTTGTTCTTTTTCGGCCATAAGTTGGCTTTTCTCTGCCATAACCATCATTCTGTCAGCGCCGTTAGGGATAACGCTGTCATATTTAATTATATCCTCTGGATCTGGCAATGGACCAGAATGACTTTTTACTTGAGTTATGCTGATTACACCTTTTACAATTTCTTGTACTTCTTCTCGGTTTAGTCTTTGAAATAGCTTTGGATTGATTATTTCAACGGCTTGTATAACTTTCAAAGCCTCCTGTGATTGTTCATCAGAGGAGGCTTTGTTTTCAGGATTTATTGATTCATCCATTTGTGGGCACTTATTATTTGACCTTCGTTTCTTTCATAGCAGAATTTAGATAATTGCCTACATTTTGCCAGTGAGATTTTATAGAATAATCATCGCTGGGGATATTGGAATAAGTATCAAAATGTGCTGGAATAACATTAATTAACGAGCCAATGCCGACAAATAAATTATAGAAGGAACTTCGTTTAGCCGTTGATTTTAATTTTCTGGCAATTGCTAATGTGGTTCTCATTTTAGGTAAATTTAAAAGGTCATCAAATCTACGCAATTTACGTAGAAATGTTTCCCAATTAAATCAAAAAAATATCCAAAAGTAATCCGCGGGCTACTCAATAATGGTTTATTTAGATAAATTGAAATAAAATTAGATTAGCCAAAATATTTGGCTTAGTGTAAATTTATATAGCGTTGCATTAATTTTTATTGAACTGCTGATAAACTTTCCAGTTCTTCCATATCTGCTGCTGTTAATTCGACAGAAGCCGCTTTCATGTTTTCTTCCAAATGCTTTACGCTCGAAGTTCCCGGGATCAACAAAATATTTGGCGAATGGTGCAACAGCCAACTCAGCGCAATTTGATGAACAGTGGCATTCTTTTTTTGCGCCAGCTCGTCCATCTTTTTCATGCCTTCTTCGTTGCCGCCGTTCAGCGGGAACCAGGGAATAAAGGCGATGTTGTTCTCGGCACAAAACTGTAGTTCGGCTTCCCACTTGCGGTTGTCCACGCTGTACATATTTTGTATCGAAACAATTTCAACAAATTGCTGCGCTTTTTTAATGTCGGCAACGCTCACTTCCGATAAGCCAATGTGCTTAATTTTGCCTTCCTGCTGTGCTTTTTTCAAAAACGCCAGCGAATCTTCAAAAGGCACATTTGGGTCAATGCGGTGCAATTGGTACAAATCTATCTGCTCCAGTTTCAAGCGTTTCAAACTGCCTTCCAACGCTTCTTTTAAATGATCCGGGTGCGAATTGATCGGCCATTGGTTAGGCCCGGTCCGGGTTAAGCCGCCTTTGGTTGCAATTACCAACCCGTTTTTGTAGGGATGCAGCGCTTCGGCAATTAACTCTTCCGAAACATACGGCCCATAACTATCGGCCGTATCAATAAAATTGACGCCCAATTCTACCGCCCTTTGCAACACACGGATGGCTTCGGCTTTATCTTTTGGCGGCCCCCAAATTCCTTCGCCGGTAACGCGCATGGCACCGTAGCCTAAACGGTTTACGATCAAATCGCCACCAATGGTAAACGTTTCTTTAAAAGATGCACTCATGGTATTTTCTGTTTATGTTGAATTTTAAACAGAAGGGAAACAATTATTGTTCTGCTACCGGTATCAAAACAAAGTAATTTTAGTGGCATAAAAACAGCATGGATGAAGTTGTATCAATCACAACAAAAAAGCCTTCATCGCAATTTGTTTATAATTGCCCCAATCTTTTAAAGCCGATTGCAAGGTTGCTCGCAGCTCTTTATCATTTACCGCTTTGCCTTTGGTTGGCGGCGACAATGCTTTAGCCGGAACAGTTGTATCGGTAACTTTGGTGGCAAACCAACTGATGTTTTCGTGTGGAATGGCCACGCCTAAAATCATTCCCGGCAGGCCGGAAAACAACTCGGGGCCGCCTGGAACCATAATTTCATCGGTATAAAAAGCCACCACATAAACAGAATCCAAAATTAAAGCATTGGCGCGGCGGCAATTGTAACCTGCAATTTGGCGTGTTTCACTGGTGATTTTCCAGTTGATTTTGCGCGTGCTGTCTTTCAAAAGAAAGGTTTGTTCAAATACTTTTTTCTGGCTGATGATCCGGTTGGCAGACAAATCGGTATAAGTAACATTGTTCTGTTCGGCCATCGGGTTCTCATCAAAATAAGTGTTCGAGCCGCTTTCCGCATTTTCCAAAGGTGTAAACATCGTTTTGTCTTTAGAAAAACTAAGTGTGCTTTTAAATACCTTAAATTGTGGTTTGTTCTTTTTATAACTGTCAAAAGCCTGCTGCATAAAGCTTTCGTTGTCTTTGTTAATGCTTTTTTTGATAAGCGCAAACATGTTTACACTTTTATCAAATTCGATAATGCCATTGGTAGAAAAATGTGTGTATTGTGCATACAAGTTTTTACCTGGTAAAAACAGTATGGTGATTAATATCAACAAGCTTAGTTTTTTCATAATTATTTTGTTGCTTTTACACCGCCCATTTTGTTAAAATCATAACTTATAGAAAACATAAAATATCTGCGGATAGTAGTATAAGTTTGTTGTGAAATGTTGCCGGCATAAGCACTGCGGTTAAAACCAACATTTTGGTTAAGCAGGTCATTAACCGTAACAGACAAGTTGAGGTTATCTGTTTTTAAGAATTTTTTGCTGATCGTTGGGTTGATGATCAACCTTTCAAAACTTTGGTTAAAAGATTGCGTTTTTGCTTGGTACTGGTAATTCCCGTCATAACCAAATTCAATTTTGTGCGGAAGATATATCCTGAAAGAACTATATCCGTTTAAACCAAAACCATTATTGTTGATATTGGGCTGCAAGGATGAACCACTGATGGTATAAGTTGGGCCAAAATCGAAGTATATTTGAAACTTTTTCTGTTTGTACTTCTGCAAGTTTAAAGCACCTCGATAAGTGTAAGAATTTGTTTTGTTTAAAACACTATTGGTATAATTGTAAGAAGTGTTGCCGTTTGCATTGATGTTTATACCCACATTAAAATCCAGCATTTTAATCTTTCGGCTAAAATTGGAATACAGATAAAAGTTGGCCGGGCTATTACCAACAAGATTGGATGACTGGTAAGTTGTTTTCCCGTTTGCATTAGTTGTTGTATTGTTCACAATTGCATTGCTTATTAAGTTGTAACCTCCACCTATATAAATGTATTGTTCGCTTAAAATTTTATAAGAATTGTAATTTAAATTAAAGCTGTTGGTAAAAGAAGGCCGCAAATCTGGATTGCCCAAAAATAAGTTTAAAGGATCGGTGTTGACCAAAACAGGCTGGATCTGATCAATAGTTGGCTGTGTAGTATTACCATTATAACTCAACCGTAAAGATTTTTGCTGCGAAAACTTGTACTGATAAGAAGCCTGCGGGCTCCAATTTAAAAAATTTCGGTTAAACTTGGCATCGGTATATTCGTTTATTTGTTCAAACTTCACATCGGTAGCCCTGGTGCCAAAGTTTAAAATTGCTTTGCCTTTTTTATAGTTAAAAATTGCACCAAACTGGTTGCTCAATTGGTTTAGTTTGTAATTGTTGCTCAAAACTGTATTTAAAGCAGTGTACTCTCCTACCGTAGTTTGATCAAATGATTTACGGTCGGCACTGCCATTGTTTAAACCCAGCCCGTAGTTTAAAATAACCGAAAATGCTTTGGTAAAAGGTTCGGAATAAGTGATGTTGGAATTTACAATTGTACTTAAAATATGGCTGGTTTTGTACTGGTTGATCAATTGCGTACTATCCAAGCCACCAGTTGCCCTGTTATAAAAACGGATGTCGGAATTGAGGTAACCTTTTGTTTCGTTTTCATCATAAGAACCGCTAAGGTTTAAAGAAAACGAACGTCCAACCTTTTTAAATTTGTGGGTATAAAAAGCGGTTGCGTTAAATATGTTCTCGTTGCCATTGTTGGTCAAACTCCGGTTGCTGCGGTTTAACAATGTATCAAAGCCAGCGTAACTTGTGGATTGGTAAACATTGTTGCTCCGGTTGTTTTTTGCCGTTCCGTCTGCAGTTATTTTCAAGTTAGAAGCCGTGTCCAATTTAATCTGATAAATAGCATCCACCTTTTGCCTAAACATATAATTGTCAAAGCTGTGGTTTGCATTGCTGCTTTGTACGCCCGACGGCAAATTGTTTTGGTTAATACTGTTATCGGTGCCAGTAACGCCCAAAGAGCCAATTTTGTAATTGGCATTGATGGATTCTTTATCATTGTTCCACTTGGTATCGTAATGCAAACCACCTGTCCTGGCCACGGGTATGCCGCGGTTGTTATACCTTCCGTCAAAAGATTCCAGCTCGTCCCGGCCGCCGCCGCTAATCATAATGCCGCCGCCATCCGTAAATTCTACGTTGTTAGAAGAAGCGTATTTGCTGTTGTCTTCCCAGCCTAAACCTGTTTTGCCGGTATTGGCCAAGGTGCCATAGGCCGAAAGTTTTTGCTTGGCTTTAAACTTATTGAACATGGCCTGGCCTTCGTAATAACCGTCCGTCCCGACGCCGGCCGAAACCTTTCCAAAATAGCCGTTCTTTTTGTCTTCTTTTAGCTTGATGTTGATGGTTTTGTTTTTCACGCCGTCATCAATACCGGTAAATGTGGCCTGGTCGCTTTTTTTATCGTAAAGCTGCACCTTGTCCACCATATCGCCGCGGATATTTTTGGTAACCAAAGTTGGGTCGTCGCCAAAAAACTCTTCGCCATCTACCAAAACTTTGTTTACGGTTTGCCCTTGTGCGGTAATTTTTCCGTCTTTGTCCACCTGGATTCCGGGCAACTGCTTCAGCAAATCTTCTACTTTAGAGTTGGGCTGAATTGTAAAAGCGGCGGCATTAAATTCTGTGGTATCGCCTTTAATTTTAATAGCGGCAGCCGTACCTTTTATCAATACTTCTTTTAGCAGCCTTTCTTTAAGCAGCATACTGATGCGGCCAACATTTTGTTCTTTTTTTACAGAATCCAACTGAAACCGCTCTACATAATCCGCATATGCCGGGTACGTAACCAATAAAATAAACTTTCCTTTTTTAAGGTTGCCAATCGTAAACTCGCCGTTTTCGTTCGCACGTGTAAACTTGACCAAAGTAGAATCTTTTGCATTTAATACCGCAACCGAGGCGTGGATTAGTTTGATATTGGAGGCCGTATCGGCAATTATACCTTTAACAGAACCTGTGTTTTGGGCAAGCAAAAAATTACCGGCCCCTAAAAAAATCAATACAAGTACAAGTGTTTTCATCCTTTAGGTTTAGGAAAACAAGGTATTATTAATTTTTTAGTTTACGCAAATTATTTTAGTTAAATATTTGTTAAAGCTTTATTAATTTTTTTTGATAAGATTTATATGCTTCTTTTACCACTTAAAAATCAGTGCTTTAGGTTGTTGTTATGCCGACATGTTTCGGCATCCTGCAAAATCGGCTTGTTGTTTTATCCTGAGGGGATCCTGAAATAAATTCAGGATGACTAACGAAATGCTTCTTTTACCGGCATAAAATTGGTGAACTTGCTCCAATTATTACTGCACTCTAATCGTTTTGGTTTGCGTGGTATGCGCGCTAAAATAGCCCAAAGCATTGTTGGATAAATTGCTTGGCGGGTTGGATGGCGTAACGCCGCCCCCCGGCCCGTTTTGTTGCTGCTGCTGCAAAGCGAACCAGTAAGTGTAATTGGCTTTATCAATGCATTGCATCTCTACTTTTACCATATCGCCTGGATAAATATCAATATCATCCTGCCGCAACGGCCTGCTTACGTGTTTGCCGTCTGTCAGGTCATCATTGTAAACAAAAATTCCTTTTACCTGCACGCCGTTTACATACATTAAAAAAAGGTACTGGTTTTTGATGCCCGCCGGGTCGGAGTACGAAACGGTAATTTCCTTTTGGTTGTTGCCGTTGTTAAACTCGTCGTTTTTTGCGGTAATGGTATCTAAAGCAATGGCTGGCGGCATAGTAGAACGGCCCGTGTAAGTTTTACCACCTGTTTGCACCGTTAAGTTATACGTGTTCAGGCTGGTGCCTTGCAACTGGCTTGACGAATAGTTGCCTGCAATCCCTTCTGTTAACGTATAACTTTTACCGGATTGATCGCTGATGGTTACCGTTGCACCGCTTACCGGCGGATAAGTATTGACGCTGGTGAAGGATACATTTTGGCTTAGCTTAACAATGGATGTGTTGTTGTTGTCAACGTTTGCCTCGATCACTATTTGTCCGGAAGCATCTTTCAGTTTCAAATCAATTACCTTTTGGCACGAAATTATTGCCGGTAAAAGAAGCATCATTAACATTGTGCCGAAACTTAAATTCTTGATTTTCATAAGATTTAAAATTTAAAATTCCAGGTTATAGAAGGGATTGCGGTAGAAAAAATACTGGTTTCTAAAGCTTCTGTGGTGTTTGGAACGGTTTTGCTATCGCGGAAAGTAATGATGTACGGGTTATGGTAGCCGTAAACATTATAAATGCCAAAAGTCCAGCTCGAATGGTATTTTTTATGCTCTTTGCCTTCCAGTGTAGCGCCAACATCTAAACGATTGGTAGGCGGCAAACGGTAACCGTTGCGTTCAGAATAAGAATAAGTGGTCAATCCGTTAATGTTGTATTTTCCGGTTGGATAAGTGATGGCATTGCCGGTGCCGTAAATAAAAGTGGCAGAAAATGTCCAGCGTTTATTGAGGTTGTAAATGCCAACGATTGAAAGATCATGTGTACGGTCTTGCTTTGCCGGAAAGTAATTGCCGTTGTTAATGGCGTCAAATTTTCTTTCTGTGCGCGATAAAGTATAACCAACCCAACCGTTAAAACGCCCGTACTTTTTCTTCAAAAACAACTCCAAACCATAAGCCCTGCCCGAGCCAAATGTTAACTGCGATTCTACATCCTGGTTGATGCGCAACTGTGCGCCGTTTTTATAATCAATTTGGTTTTGCAGCCATTTGTAATACACCTCGGCCGAAAACTCGTACTGGTTTTCTTTAAAATTTTTGAACCAGCCGGTAGAAACCTGGTCGGCAATTTCAGGCTTGATATTATTCGAGCTTAACACATACAAATCTGTAGGCGAACTGCTGGTTGAATTGCTTAACAAATGGATATTCTGTGTGTTACGGTTGTAAGAAGCTTTGAGCGAAGTTTCCTCATTTAGCAAATAACTGGCCGAAAAACGAGGTTCCAGATTATAGTATGATTTTACCACATCCCCCGAACCATAAGTTTGCGAAGTTAAAGCATCGCCGGCGGCATCATAAGTTTTGAAAGTGCCGGGCCCTTGCAAAAACATCCCGCTTAAACGCAGCCCGTACAAAACCGTCAACTTATCGCCTGCCTTCCATTCATCGCTTATATAAGCGGCGTTTTCAAAACCGTAACGTTTTTCTACACTTTTACTGTTAATTCCAGAAGACTCTGAAGCAGTAACATCGCCCGGAGAAATAGCGTGGTGTAAAACATTCAGCCCGAATTTGAGCGTGTGGTTGTTGTTTAAAGAATATTGCAGGTCTTCTTTTAAATTGAAATCCGTAATTTGAGAGGTAACTTTAAAGCTGTTGGTGGTACTGAAACTTTCGACCGCAAAATTATAATTGCTGTACACAAGCGAAGTATTTGAAAACAAGCGGTTGGTAAACAAATGGTTAAAGCGCAAAGTCCCGGTAGAATTTCCCCAGTTTGTGCCGAAAGTGTTTTTCAAGCCCAAAACATCTTTGCCAAAATAACCCGAAATGTAAATGGCATTTTTATCGTTAAAATGATAATTGGCTTTGGCGTTGAGGTCGTAAAAGTACAAAATGCTTCCTTGCAAAGTGGTGTCTTTAGAAGCTTTCAAAAAAACATCAACATAAGTGCGCCGTGCGCTGATCATGAACGAGCCTTTATCTTTTACCAGTGGGCCTTCTATTTTTAAACGCGAAGAAATCAGTCCGATTCCGCCTTGCACCGTAAAATTCTGGTTGTTGCCTTCGTTCATTTTCACATCTAAAACGGAAGACAAACGGCCGCCGTACTCTGCGGGCATTCCACCTTTGTACAAGCTTACATCTTTTATCGCATCAGAATTAAAAGTGGAGAAAAAGCCGAACAAGTGCGAAGCGTTGTAAACCGTTGCTTCGTCCAGCAAGATCAGGTTTTGATCGGAAGCACCGCCACGAACATAAAAGCCGGTATTGCCTTCGCCGGATGATTTTACGCCGGGCAGCAACGTGATGGTTTTTAGAATGTCCCTTTCGCCCAGCAAAACAGGCACCTGGTTAATTTGAGCCATATTCAGTTTTTCTAAACCCATTTGTGGCGACGTAACCTGGTCGTTGTTGGGTTTGTTGGCGCTGACGACCACTTCTTGTAAATTGGTTTTTGTGGACAGGGAAACATTGACCGTCTGGCTTTTACGAAGCGAGATTTTTCGTGCAAAAGACTGATAACCAATATAAGTAAACAGCAGCGTGTAGTTGCCTTCAGGTGCATTAATAGAATAAAAACCGTAGTTATTGGTGGAAGTTCCGCTGTTTGGTATTTCCAGAATGCGGATGGAAGCGCCAATTAATTGTTCGCCGGTTGCTTCGTCTTTGACATTACCGCTGATGACAAACTTTTTTTGTGCGTACAAACCAGAAGCGGCAAACAATATAATTAAAAAGGCAAAGGTTTTAAGCATCAAGCGAAGTTTAGCAATATCCGGCTAAGGTATTGCTATTTGTGGCAACTGATAGGTTAAATAAAATATTGGTACTTGTTTTTACGGTTGGCAATTTTTATGTGGTAAAAGAAGCATTCCTTCGATACTGTTTTTATGCCTATATTTTCAGTCTGCCGCAACTGCATGGGGCAAAGCATTTTTTCTGATCATCACGCTTCCCAAAACAATCAAAAAGACAGAAAACAACAAAAACCCGTAATTCCACAGCGGAACGTTGGTCGTAATTTCCCTCACATTGTGCAGTTTCAAGATTTGGTGGTCTATCAGGCCTTCGATCAAATTAAACAGGAAAAACTTAGGTTTTGCCCAAGCCCCGGTAAGTACTTCCTGTAAATACTTTGCCTTTGGCCGATAGGAAGCTCTTACGGGAGCTTGGCCTTTCGCTTTACATCTATTTCATAAACAGATTGCACCTACGGTACGGTTTGAACGGTTCATTTATAAGAACGTGAAATCAGTGTAATTTAGATACTTCTTTTATCGTCCCTAAAACCTACAAATGCGCTGCCACTGCCGCTTCGTTTACTTTTATTTTTAACACCGCAGGTTTTAATCCGGGCGATGTTGCCCTAAGCGTAACCATTCCCGCCTTGCCGGTGGATTGTACAATAAACTGATGATAACGGACACATCATGAGGTTTTGGTTTGAATGACATCTTTTCGCTCAACAAAAATTCGTTCTAAATTAAAAAGGACTTTTAATACAGATTAAAAGTCCTTTTTGATGAAACAGGTAAACTACAATTTAACTACAACAGCCTTGCCGCTGTATTTTATAGTTTTGTCGATCTTATCCGCAGAACCAACGTTAGAACCATGACTGCTGTTAACCATTACCACGTTAAAAGTGCGCTGTTTAAGCATACCGGGAAAACTGCCTTTGGTATCGGCAATGATTAGCTGGCGTGTTTTATCGTTCCAATTGATGTTGATGGTAGCCGAATTGCCTTTTTCGTAATTATAGGTATCGTTTTCATCTTCATACAATTTAAACTCGCCGTTTGCGCCGGGATAAACACGCAATTCGATCACGTCCGCCGGTTTTTGGGTCGCATATTCCATCACCGGCCCCATCGGAATAATCGAACCTGCACGCACATACAAAGGCATAATATCGATTGGTGCAGCAGCAGCCAGCGTTTGGCCGCCGGTGTATTGCTTCCCGGTGTAAAAATCATACCATTTGGTTGCGGCCGGCAAATAAACCTGGCGCGTTGTTTTACCAGAAGAAGCGTTTTTACCGGTAAATAATTGCTCTGTAACGGGGTTTACCAGAAATGCCGGGCCAAACATATATTGATCGGAGATGCTGTAAACTTTTGCATCTTTTTGAAAATCGAAAGTTAAAGCACGCATGATGGTATAGTTTTCGGAAGTAACGCGGCCGGCCAACGAATAAATGTAAGGCAGCAAGCGGTAACGTAAGTTATCATACTTGAGCAAAATATTGCGCGTGTTGCTGTCCCAGTTTTTAGAAAATAAAGCGCGCTCACCTTTTCCATGAATTCTAAAGATCGGAGAAAAGGCACCGAACTGAAACCAGCGCGTAAACAACTCGCGGTTTTCCGGTTTAGACCAATCCGGAACGCCCCAATTAAAATGATAACCGCCGATATCGGAAGTCCAGTAAGGAATGCCGGAAGCGCAGGCATTAATCCCCTGCGGAACCTGGATTTTAAAAGCACCAAACGTACAGGTAATATCAGACGACCATAAAGTTGCGGCATTGCGCTGCTCGCCGGCAAAAGACTGCCGAATTAAAAAGAAGGCACGCTTGTTTGGCATATCTTTACGCCAGCCTTTATACAAACCTTTCGAGTGTTCTAAGGAATAGGTGTTAAAGTAATCAATGCCTTTTCCAACCGAAAAATTTGCTTTCCGGCGTTCATCCAGCAAAGCGCCGTTGTCCGGTTCGCACTGGTCAATCCACCAGGCATCCCAATCGTAGCGTTTAACCAAGCTGTCGCGCGCCTGTTCCCAATACATGTCGCGTGCTTTCGGGTTGTGCGCATCGTAATAGGTATCAAAAGTGTGGGTAACCACATTGTCCCAGGTGATGGAAGTTAAAAAACCGTTTTTGTTAAGCGCATCGTAATTGGGCGTTCCTTTTCCAAAAACCGGCCAGATGGAAATCATGGCGTGCATGTTTGCCTTGTGCAGTTCTTCCACCATTGCTCTTGGGTTTGGGTAACGTTCCGGTTTCATAACATGCGAACCAATGGGCAACGGGTCCCAGTAATACCAATCCTGCACAATTGCATCTATCGGAATGTGGTTATTGCGATAATTATCTTTAACCGATAAAATTTCCTTTTCGCTCATATAACGGTCCTGAGATTGGAACAAACCAAAAGACCATTTCGGGAACATCGGCGCTTTGCCGGTTGCTGTTCGGTACAAATCAATAATATGATCGAAACTTGGGCCGTAAAAGAAGTAGTAATCCACTTGCTTACCACTTTCTGAAACGTATTTAAACTTGGTGTTTCCGGCTTCCGCACCGTAGAAATTAGAAGCCGAATAATTGTCCCACATCAACCCAAAACCTTTAGTAGACAGCAAAACCGGAATGGCACCCGTTAAATATTTAATGGCCATATCCTGGTTGCGGCCTTTGTAATTGATGGACAAAGAATCCAGCGGATGGCATCCTAAACCAAACAAAGCTTCATCAGCCGACGAGTTAAATTGCGTGGTGCAGTTGTAAGTATTGATACCGGCAATGGTTGCCGCGTCCATGCTTTTATTCAAAGTTTTGTCTTCGGATGTAATTACATTTCCGCTTAAATCAGTGTAAGTAATGGCGTTTGATGCTTTGTTTACCACTACTTTTAACTTGCTGGTGGCGATGGTTACGTTTCCGCCGGCTTCGTTAACTGTAAAATTGCTGCCCTGTTTCCAGGAATTGTTTACCACTAAAGATTGGAAATCAGGGAAATTATTTAAAGCCGTAAACTTTACTTCGATGATATCATCTTTGCAAACTTTAACTTTTAGCTGGCCTTTATCTAAAGCAAAACTAACGCCATCAGCTTCTTTTTTGTAAGATTTAACGGTTGCAAACCCAATTTTAAGATTTACAAAACCAATAAATACAAACAGCAAAAAGCATTTTTTAGCAGTACAAATAAGTAAATTATTATAAAACATAGGTTTTTAATTGGTTTGATAAATGTATTGATTGTTGCCGGATTTGTTCGAAATTTCTCTAAAAACAGTTACAAATCTGTAACGCTATTTATATTTTTTCCGGTACTTTTTGCTATTAGCATAAAACCAAAAACGATTAACAATACAGAAAACAACAAAAACCCGTAATTCCACAGCGGAACGTTGGCCGTAATTTCCCTCACATTGTGCAGTTTCAAGATTTGGTGGTCTATCAGGCCTTCGATCAAATTAAACAAGCCCCAGCCCAAAACCAAGCTTCCCCAAAAAACATTTTTGGTGATGATGACATCTTTCCTGAAAAACAATTTGAACAAAAAGACGATGCCAACCAGCACTACAACAAGGCAAAACGCATGGAAGATACCGTCCCAAAACATGTTCACGCTTTTGTTGAGCAGCGTTACGGGAGGGATTTTATTAGACAGCATTTCGTGCCATTGCAAAATCTGGTGCAAAAAAATACCGTCTATAAACCCGCCCAAACCAATTCCTAAGGTTGTTGCTGCGGAGATCAGCGGAACTGCCGTCAGCTTTTGAACCTGGTACGCCTGGTTTTTCTTTTCCCTCCGCGAAGCTAAAACCGAAAGCGCGGCAACCACCAAACCCAGCACGATAAAAGCCAGCAGCATGGTAAAAAGGTTGGGGTAAAAAGTGCTGTCGAAAATGCCTTGCTGCAATTTTTTATTGCAGGTGGTACAGGCAAACGCAGCATTTGCGGCAAACAGCAATACTAAAAAAACAATGCTTTTTTTAGGGCGCATAAATTGACAAGTGTTAAGGTTTGAATCAAATGCTGGCAAAACAATCAGGAACAAAAAAAGGACAGCAATAAAAAATATATTTTTAAGCAATTGGTTTGCCATAAAAGAAGTTATAAAAACGCGGTGCCGAAACTTTGCCAAAAACCCATTAGCAACAACAAGGCAAGTATTTAAATTTCAAGCGGTTGTTGTTGATGGACGGCGCATTCGGGATGCTTCTTTTATGCCATAAAAATTGGTGCCAAAGATGCTGTTTATTGGTACAAAACCTGTTTCAAAAAACCTGCGTTGGGGGCATTTTTGGAAATAAATAAAACTAAAACGGAATTTATGGCGTTCTAAAACCAGTTCATTAACAGATTTTATAAATTTCTAAACTTAATCAATTATGAAAAAAGCAGGTTTAATAATGACAATGGCGTTGTTTTTCTGGATAGTCCAGGATGCTACCGCACAAACAACTGGTACAGGTGCAGGTTCATCAACCGGAGCTGGCACAACGATGGGAACAACCGGGACTAGCACAACAATAGGAACTGGTTCTACAACAACCGGTAGACAAAGCGAAACCAGGTCAACCACTGGCAGAGCCGGCAGAAGCAGGACAACCAGAGGCACAAACACAGGAACCGGTAATGTTGGGACAGGCACCACCGGAACTATTGGCACCGGCACAACCGGTACTGGCACCACCGGTACAATTGGATCTGGCACCACTGGAACCGGAACAACTGGCACCACCGGAACAATCGGAACTGGAACCATGGGCACCGGACAAACCGGAACAGGTACAGTTGGAACCGGAACAGGCACAACGGGTACAGTTGGCACGGGTACAACCGGAACAGGTACTGGCACAACCGGAACTACTGGAACAGGTACTACCGGAACAGGCACTGGCACAACTGGAACAGGTACTACAACTACACCGCCGCAAAAGTAAGTCTTAGAACTACTTTTGGTCTTTTTATAAAGATTAAGGACAGGACGTAGCAATGGGTTGCTTCAACTTTTATTGAAGCAACCCATTTTTGTTTTAAGTGGTTTTTGGAGTGAAAAAGCAATAGCCTGCTTAATTAGATTCAGTGATGTTTTGGCTAAAGCCAAATTTGAATTTTTATGCTGTTTACGGCTTGAAAGATGTGGCAATTGGCCGCTTGCTTTTAACATTTTTTGTGCTTGCAGATCCATAACCTGTAACTGGTTTTTACAGCTTAATGCTGCTTCTTTAAAGATTAGTTGCCACGGTCTTTAAGCCGTGGACTAAATAAATAGAATTTAGGTTTGGCTTTAGCCAAAAGTAAAACCTGTCAAAATTTATCGCATAAAAGAAGCATATAAAACAACAAGCTAAACAAAATTTAAACAAGCTTTGGTTATTCGCTTACCAATTTTGTTGCCTTAAAAGAAGTATTGAAACTTGCCCTGCTTAAAACCAAGGCAACCAATAAGCTGGCACCGCAGATAAAACCGATGACTGGCGCCGTAGTAACGCTCATCCCCCAACCGGAAACGTAAGCACCAATCACATCGCACAAATTTACGATGGCCATATACGTAGTAAACTGCGAACCTTCTACCTTTGCCAGGCAAAGCGCCATCAAAACCGGCATAGCGGCAACACTAAAAATAGGATCGGCTAGGCTGTACAGCAAAACACCGCCAGTGCTTACGCTTCGGTGGAACCATAAAAAACCAAGGCTATCAAACACCAAAAAAAATGCACAAATGGCGATCACCACCAGCAACTGCAATTTTCCGGGGCCAATCCGGTCGGCCAAAATCCCTCCGCCCAAAGTAACGGCAATGGTAACCGCGCTTCCCCAGGTGCCTTGCAAAACCGAAAGCTGGTTATCGTCCCAATGCAAATTATGGATCAGATGAAAAGAAAACGAGCGGATAAAAATGCTGAGGCATAGGTAAACTAAGGCAATCAAACCAAAAACCTTTAAACTGTTTTTAAGCACAATGCCTTTGTACAACTGTTTAAAAAGCCATTTTAAATCGGGGTTTTCTGTTTTTTGCTGCAGCGGGTTTTCGTTTGTTTTTAGGTTGAAAGATGGCCGGTAACTATCAGAACGGTCAATTTTGGTGATGTAAGTAAGCACCGTAAACAGCAGCAGCAATAAAGATTGAACGGCGGCTGCATAAAAAAAACCGTAATAATGCAATAAAGTAGAAAAACCGGCCGCGCCAACGGCTACGCCAAGCAGCAAGCCGGAGCGCATAAAAGCATTGATGCGGCCCTGCTCGTCAACCGGAACGATGGCGATGGCAGTGGCATCCACACTGGCATCCTGAATGGAAGCAAAAATACTGTGGATAAAAAAAGCAACCATGATATAGTTCAGCTCTTTAACCGGGTTTTTGACCAGCAAAAGGCTCAGCGTAACCAACAACGCCGCAAATTGCGAAAAAACAATCCAATGCTTGCGGTGGCCCATCAGCGAAAACTGGTAGCGGTCAATCAACGCGCCCCAGATAAACTGGAAAACCCAGGGGATACCGATCACGGCATCAAAAGAACCAATGGTGAGGGCGTTTACACCTTTACCAATCAAAAAGTTTGCAATGGCCGTTAAGGCAAAACCCGCAGGAATTCCTTGCATCGCGTACAAATAAAAAAACGTAAAGTAGCGCAAACGGGCGCTTTCTTTTAAAACTGGTAATTGAGCAGGCAAGTAAATTTGTTTTTATATCGCATTAACATTGCAGACAGCACAATGTTTAGTCGGGTTACTATCGGTTTTATTAATTTTTGCCTGATAAAAGAAGTATTGGAAAAATGGTTTTTTTGTTGGAAATTATTAATGGGGAGAGGTAATTAATAATTTTTTGCAGAAGATTTAGCTTGATCGGATTGCACTTTAAGAAATATTCAGCCTAAATTATTTCAACAAAAAAGCCTGCAAACAATACATTTACAGGCCTTACAATTTCTTTTTAAGTTGATTTAATTTTTGCGGAAGCAGGGATTCGAACCTTTAGTAAAAATGCCGCAATAATAACTGTACGATAGTCCAGATCAGACAGGCCGCTTGTAAGAATCTACTTAAACTGGCCTAAATTATTACTTTTACAAAAAATAAATATGGTATTAAATATTAACTTTTAAAATTATTCTTTGGCTGTAAAACCGTTTCTGTTTAAAATTGAAAGAGGAAATAAAATTACAATTAATCAGTACTCTTATTGTATTGCCGAAAAAGATCTATCTGGAATTGCTTGCTTTGATGCTATACAAACTTACCAGTAATGCCCAAACCAATTCAAACATTAAACCCAATACAAAAGTAACGTGTATTATATCTTTTCAATTTCTAGCGTTGAAAGAAATATTAAACCAAAACCAAGCAATTAAAGGTAAGGAATCCAAATTAAAAATGACTGACCGCATACCTGAAGTACCACCAATAATATTGCCGGTTCTATTTGTTAATGGAGAAATACGTCCATTATGGTCGGTAATGATACCTGTATATAACTGTATAGTGTTTTTAGAAGAGACTTTACGAAGTGTACTTATGCAGGACCCGGGAGAGGCACTGATGCAGATAGAGGTAGTGGATGATTTGAGTACAGACGGAGATGTAGGAGCATTGGTTGAAACTGTAGGAAAAGGGAGAATAAAGTATTTTAGACAGGATCGAAACCGAGGTAGTTTACGAAATTTTGAGACCTGTTTAAACCGGGCAAAAGGGCAATGGGTACATTTGCTGCATGGAGATGACCGGGTGGAAGCAGGGTATTACCAGGAAATAGAAAGCTTGTTTTCTACTCACCCTGAAGCTGGCGCTGCCTTTACTAACTTTTTTTATATCAACAAGCAAAGCAATAAGTTATCGGATATGGATCCTCCCATTTTATCTGATAAAACAAGAATTCTTTCTGATTTTTTATTTAAAATAGCAAGTCGGCAATTAATCCAGCCTCCAGCTATAGTGGTAAAGCGAAGTGTTTACGAGCATTTAGGCAGTTATTTTGCAGTGCATTATGGTGAAGACTGGGAAATGTGGACCAGGATCGCTGCTCATTACCCATTTGCCTATTCTCCAAAATGTCTTGCTTCGTACCGGGTTTCAGGTGATGTTAATATTACCCAGCAAGCATATTTGACCGGGCAAAATGCCCGGGATTTAAATAAAGTGATAAATATTATTCAAAATTACCTTCCTCCGGAGAATAGGAAAAAACTTAAAAAAAAAGCTTTAAAATTCAATTCTATTCTTTGTGCTGTAACAGCAAATACATTGTACCCTACTCAAAAAGCCGCAGCATTTATGCAGGCAAAAGAAGCATGGAAAATAAATAAAAACATTACAACATTATATTATATTGCAAAATTTTATTTGAAAATATTTATCAATTATGAAAAATTAAAGAGTTGTTTTAATATTAAAACAACGTGATATTAAACGGCTATAATTAGGTTGTTTTTATTATTATAGCTATTTACTTAAAATATAAATTTTGGATACAGTTATAAAAGTTGAAAATATTTCAAAAGCCTACCGTTTAGGCGAAGTTGGGACCGGTACATTATCACGGGACTTGGAACGCTGGCTGGCTAAAGTACGTGGCAAGGAAGATCCTTTTTTAACGGTAGGAGAAACTAATGACCGTACCGTTAGAGGAAAGAGCGATGTAGTTTGGAGTTTAAAGGACGTAAGTTTTGAGATTAAACATGGCGAAGCAGTTGGTATTATTGGCGGTAATGGCGCCGGGAAAAGCACTTTGTTAAAATTAATAAGCAGGGTAACGTCTCCAACTTCCGGAAGTATCAAGGTAAAAGGTAAAATCGCAAGTTTGCTGGAAGTAGGTACAGGTTTTCATCCCGAATTAAGCGGCAGAGAAAACATTTATTTAAACGGATCAATCCTTGGTATGCGCAAAAAAGAGATTGCAAAGCAGTTTGATGAAATCGTGGATTTTGCCGGTATAGAACGTTATATAGATACGCCCGTTAAACGTTATTCGTCTGGCATGTATGTTCGTTTGGCATTTGCCGTTGCTGCACATTTAGAAACGGACATTATGATTATTGATGAAGTTCTGGCTGTAGGCGATGTAGAGTTCCAAAAAAAATGTATGGGCAAAATGGGACAAGTATCATCTAAGCAAGGCCGTACCATTTTATTTGTCAGTCATAATATACAAGCGATAAGAAATCTTTGCTCAAAAGCCATTTGGCTTAATAAAGGATCTATATACGCACAAGGTGAAGCTAATGAAGTTGCCAATCAATATTTAAGTACTTTTCAGAAAAAAGAATTAAAGCAAAAATTTGACACCTTAAAAGAAGCACCAGGCAACGAGTTTATAAAAGTTCTTTCTGTTGAACTGATACCAGATCTGCCAAATTCATTTGCACCTATAGACATTCGTACTGCCCTTACTATAAAGTTTCGCTTCTATAATTTTAGCAATCAAATCAATTTATCAACTGACTTAGTGCTTTTTACAGTAGCCGGAGAGTGCGTTTTTGGTATTCCTTCCCCTGTCTTTTCCTATAACGAAGGGATAATTGAAGGAGAATGTACCATCCCCGGCAACTTTCTTAATGATGGCTCTTATTACTTTACGCTTTATTTTCTAAAAGACAGATCTTACTATTTATTTAATTTTGAAGAATGCCTTTTCTTCGATGTAGCTGATTATCGCGAAAATGAAACCAGATTTGATAAATGGGGCGGAACTGTTCGGCCAAATTTTCCATTATCAATGAATTTTGTTAACGCAAACACTGAAGCAACAAACAAATTATCTTAAGCTCTAAGCGTCTGTTTAAATTTCTATCATAAAAATTTATGATGCTTCTTTTATGCCTGTAAATTTTGTTTTTGGGTACTGTACCGATACAAAAAGTAAAATGGACCAATGATTTTTATGCGATAAAAGAAGCATAGAAAATATATTGAACAAATTTTAAACAGGCTCTAACTATAGAGTTAAAACAAGAAAAAATACAAGTCCTTTTAGTGTCTGTTTAAATTTCTATCATAAAAATTTATGATGCTTCTTTTATGCCTGTAAAT
>NZ_CALMAT010000124.1 GCF_937859865.1 uncultured Mucilaginibacter sp. | reverse complement strand
TAAAAGGTTACATTCTGCCTTGGGATATACCTCACCGCAGAACTTTGAAAAACAATTAAACAATCAAATTACCGCAGCTTAACCATTTGTCCACTTTTTTGTTGCAAGTCCATTTTAAACTTATGAAGTTACCCTTGTACAACTTTATTTGCATTAACGGTCCGTTGATATTCTTAAATGAGAAAATATCCAGTAAATGACTATTTCTGCTATGGCTTACGCAAATAAATTTTACCATAGGTTGAGGTAAAGGAATATGCAGGGCCTTTTCCTGGTTCGGCAGTTAAGGAATTAAAAAAATCCCGTTCCGTATGATCAGTGAGTTTAAGTTCCAGATTGGAATAAATATGCCCGTAACTGGTTGTAGCTTGTAGTTTACCAACCTGGGCTGAATTTATTGTTGCATCAATCCCGCCATAAGTTGCATCGATTGTAACAGGTGCATGGAAATTGGCCAATTCGACAATGCCATAAACAGATTTGATATCCGTGAAAGATTGCACAGGAATTTTGATCTCAACCACAATATTTATATCCGAACCCTCAGTAGAGTATTCTACACCGCTGTTTTTTGCCACACGCTGGTACTCATCTTTTGATCTAAAAATAATCTTTTGCCCATTACGCACAATTGTGTACCTGCGGGGTAATTTGTCAAAGTCTTTGATATAATCACTGATAACCATTGCTCCGTTTACCATTTCTTCTTTTATTACAAACGAGCTGTCGTTTTCATGGTCGTTAATGTTTACATGAGCGGCAACGGCTACCTCATTTTTCTCCCAAGTACTGACCTTTACTATCGGGTAATCAAATTTTAGATTTATCTTTTGGCCTGGTTGCACAAGGTAAGATTTGTTGACCGTTGTTTGTGCATAAGCACCAATAGTTAGGGCATAGCAAATGCATATGAAGAATAGTCTCATATCAAAAATTTTAAATAAGTGAATGTTTAGTTTTTGGGGGAGTTGCGCTATTTGGCTTTACGCAGATAGATTTTGCCGTACTCGGAGGTAAGCTTAAATTCGGTACCACCGCCGTTAAGCTTACCATTTACCGTATTGCCGTAACTGATCATATCCGAATCCGTGTTTTTTTCCAGCTCTAATTTGAGATCTGATGAGGCCAGGATCGATCCATGTGAACTGTTAAGCTTAACATTAATTTTAGTGTCCTGAGGTATGGAGACGTCAACAATAGAATAAACCGAAACGATCGAAACCGGCCCTTTAATAGGTGCACTAAAAGTAGCATCAACTGAGCCATAGATAGCCCGTACACTCAATGGGCCTGTCACGTTTTCCAGCTCGATCTTATTATAATCTGTAGAAGTTTCAATTTCATTTTCCAGGTTTTTAAAGATAGCTTTCCCCGAATTCATTACTTTATGGTACGAATAAGATAAAAGTACCCCTTTTGGTACCATTACTTTGATAGCCAAATGAGATGAGACCGGATTAACCTCCAATGTTGCCCCTTTTTCAACAACACTGATACCAAGTCCGGTGTTATCTACGTAACCGGAGCCGTTAATTTCCCGTAACCCTTTCGCCCTTGGATCAGCATCTTCTTGTGTCCTTTCGGAGCTGAAAATTATTTCGTTACCGTTATAGCCTTCAACCGTTACGGAAGGAAGGTTAAGGATCATTTTGCCGCTGGTTTTACGGATTTTGTAATCTTGTGCTTTAGTGCCTGTTATCGCACCGAGGCTTATTAAAGTTATGATTAAATACTTTTTCATTTGATTTTTTTTAGTTGTTGAGGTATTATGTTTGTCCGGTTCGCTTACCTTCATGCATGCCAGGTGCTAACGGTTTTGTCAATGCTTTTTAAGAGGTACGCAGACGAAAAACACTGGAGTAAGCACAGTCTTTCACAGCCTTCATGGTATTATCGTCGTTAATTAATTTATCCAATTCTGAAAGGATACCCGATTCCTTCATCCTGGTTAGCAACTCGATCAATGCGATCTGCACAACAGGGTCTTGTTGCTTTTTTAAAGAAGTGATGAGTTGTTTTCGCACGTAAGCCTCCCGGTAAAACCGGGCAAGGCCATCGAGTGCGGCCAGCCTGACATTAGCGCTGGGATCATTGTTCAAAGCTTCCACTAAAGCATCTACAACGTCATTGCCCGTATTTTTAAGTTTAAATGCACTGGCCGCTGCATTGATTCGGCTGGCCGGTGAATCCATATTGTTTAATCCTGCAAATACAATTAGCTTATTTGAATTTGAACTTCGCGCTTTCCATTTAGTTAATAAAATCTGTTTACGCAAGACGATGTCTTTATCTACCGCATCAACACTCTTACGTTTTACTATTTCAGTTTTAACCAATTCTGGTGAATCCAGAGTTTTTTCTGAATTACCGTCGATAGTTTTTATTCGCTGTTCGGTTACGCTCTTTTTCGCCAGACTTGTGTTAACACTCGGTTGTTTTTGAATGGCCCAAAACGCAAGTCCACAGGAAATCAAAACTAAACATGCAGCAGCCAAACGCAGTACACGAAAAGGGATCACAACCCCTCGCGCTTCCTTGGCTCCTTTATCGTGCATCGTTTCCAATATCCGGTTTAATACCATAGGATCAGGTGCTTTTTGATCAAACCTGTCCCGGTTATTTTGTATAAATTTCTCCAGTTCGTTTTCCATGATGACCTCTTTCTTTAAGGAAAATTAATATTTTATGTCTCGCCCGGTGATACTTCGTTCTAACGGTATTGTTTTCTAACCCAAGCATCCGGGCTATTTCTGTATTCGGTAGGTTTTCAATGGCAGCCAAATTGAAAACTGCCCTGTAAGCATCAGGTAATGATTCGATAGCTTCGGTTACGACGTCCATTGTGTATTCAAACGCTCCCTCATCTACCAGTTCTTCTTCCGGTTCTAACCTCCAATCCGGTTCAAGTTCTACAAAGTTTATTTTTCTTTTCCTTATCAAATCTACCGCCTTATTGATCGCAATCCTTTTTACCCAAGCCCTAAAACCACCGGTGTTTTTGAAGCCTTCCATAGATTTAAACGCGGCAACAAAACTCTCCTGCAAAATATCTTCCGCTTCCCCGGTATGTTCAACCAGCCGCAGTATTGTACTATATACAGCTGTAGCGTGTTGGTTATACAGTCCCGTATAGCCAGCGGGATCACCACGCCTGCACATCGCTACCAATTCTTCCTGACTGATCATTTACGGAATTCCAAAATGGCCTTGTTAATATTGCTTCGTTTATTACCTAATCGTAAAGACATGGATAGTGTTACAAGAAATCCTCAACTTTTTAATTATTTCTCTAAGGTTTGTTTTTTCATGGCGGTATTTACAGACTGCATAGCAACAGAATAAATTTATTTTTACAAATCCTATGGGATTAGTTGCATTCCTAATTCATTAGGATTATGTTTGCGTATAATAAAATTATATGCAAAAGTTAGCGAAACGTGAAGAGCAGATTATGCAGGCTGTATGGGGTTTGGAAAAGGCATTTATTAAAGATATCATCCAGGAACTGCCCGATCCGAAGCCACATTATAACTCGGTAGCAACCATGTTGAAAATACTGGAAGAAAAAGGGTTTCTGGCACACGAAGTTGTAGGCAATATTTTTCAGTACCGCCCAGCGATTTCAAAAGAAGATTACCAGGGGCACGCCATGAAGGATATCGTGAGCCAGTATTTCGACAACTCTTATTCCCGTATGCTGGCTTTTTTCGCCAAAGAGCAAAAACTATCGGAAACCGAACTGACCGAAATTGTAAACATCATAAAATCCAATAAAAAATGATTCCTTACCTGTTGCATGTATCGCTCCTACTGGCAGTCTGTTTACTGTTTTACAAGCTGCTTTTACAAACAGAAACGTTTTATCGCTTAAACCGGTGGATACTAATGGGCTGTTTGGCGTTCTCTTTTTTGCTGCCACTGATCCCTGTTCCGGGACAATGGTCTATTAGGGAAGCGCGTAAGCAGCAAGTCACGGAAACACATGCACAGGTGATCTTACCTCAAACAGTAGCCCAGGATGTACCAACGAAAGCCACTCCGATTGCGACAAAGCCTATTTCCGCTGTGGTACACAGGCCTTTGCTTACTAAAACTTCACCTGTGAACCCTTCCATAGCTGAATCTATGGTACGTCTAACAAAAGAGCAATTAATCCACTGGATGTTTGTTTTGTACTGGGCAGGTGTAGCAGTATTCGGACTCAACCTCTTGATACAACTTTGCATTACCTTTTATCAGGCTTATACTAAACCTGCTATTAAGGACGGCCCTTACCGCATTATTGAATTAAACGGTGATAAAGTGCCTTGTTCCTTCCTAAATAACATTTTTATCAATCCTGAAAAGTACGATTGGGAAACTTATAACCAGATTTTGTCCCACGAGAAAGTGCATGTGAGACAGTTGCACAGCCTGGACATAATGCTTGCCGAACTGGCTATTATTTTCCAATGGTTTAACCCTTTTGCCTGGCTGTACCGCAAGGAAATAGAAAATAACCTGGAGTATTTGACTGACGAAAATGTTCTAATTAATGAAACTACCGACAAGGAATCGTACCAGGTTAGCTTGCTTAAAGTATCTACCTCTCACTTTTCTCTCCGGATCGCAACCAACTATAACCAATCACTTCTTAAAAAACGAATTATCATGATGAACGCTAAAAAATCGAACGTCCACACCTTGTGGAAATATTTTATGCTGCTGCCTTTGTTTGGCTTCCTGGCCTGCGCACTTAATGGACCTGCCACAAGCAAAAACTTAATGATAAAAAACAAGGCGAACTTATTGCCAACAAAAAATACAGGTGTAAAAGAAGCAATGCCCGGAAAGAATAATTTTCCCGATGAAACGGAAGGCAGTTGGTTTGCCACAGTCAAGCATGACAAGCTGTACATCGATTTTAAAAATACAGATGACGACCATAATTGGTCAAGCAGTTCCTCTTTCCCGCTCAGTGACTTTTCCACCTTGCCTAAAGAGCAGAAAGCAGATTTCACGCTGACCCGCGATGCTGGAACGATTACTTTTAACGGGAAGTTTGATGGCGACCAGGGATATGGCCATTACAAGTTTCAAGGGAACCATGAATATCTTACCTACCTGAAAAACGCGGGCGTCGAAAACACAGAAGACCGGGACCTGCTGACCTTTTTAATGCTAAACATCAGCAAAAGCTACTTGAAATCTCTACATGAAAATGGCTTTACCAGTTTAAAAAAAGGCCAGCTCATTTCTATGGCAGCACTTAAAGTAGATGCTGCATTTATTAAAGGATGGAAACAAGCCGGGTTTAAAGACATTACACCACAGCAACTGGTAACGGCGAAAGCCATGCACATCGATAGTGCTTATGTACACGAAATACAAAAGGCTGGTTACCCTAACATCACTTTTCAGCAGCTTGTAAGCTTTAAAGCACAAGGCGTTACCAGTAGTTTCGTTAGTGGGTTTCGTAAAGCAGGGCAATCAGGGAAGCCAGGTGCAAACGCACAAAGCCACTCAGAGTCTTCAGCATCTACACCAACGGCGATACCAATGGAAATATCTGTAAATGAAGTATTTTCTGCCAAAGCACTACAAATAGATAGCGCTTTTATAAAAGGCTTTGCAAAGGTTGGCTACAATAATCTACAGTTTCGAGAGCTTACAAGCTTTAAAGTAATGGGCGTTACTGCAGATTATATAAAATCTTTACAGGATGTAGGTTACGGTAATTTACCTGTCCATTCCATTGTTTCCCTTAAAACTATGCGGGTTACACGTGAATACATCAAAGGGTTCAATGATATTGGGTACAAAGATATTCCACTAAACTCATTAACCTCTTTTAAAATCCAGGGGGTTACGCCTGAGTTTATTAAGGGCTTCGAAGACATCGGTTACAAAAACCTGGAGCCTTCCAAGGTCATCAGCCTAAAAATACAAGGTGTTACACCTGCCTTTGTTAAAGGCTTCCGCGACCTGGGTTATACCGATGTGCCGCTAAGCGATATTACCTACATGAAAATAGCCGGTGTTACGCCGGAACATGTTGCTTCGATGAAGCAAAAAGGCCTGAATTCCAAAGACCTGCGTAAGTACGCCACGCTTAAAAACTCGTTTAATTAAACGCTTTTCTTTAAAGGCTGCTTCTTTTAGCAGCCTTTTATTTACATCTGCGGCTGTAGGTCTTTTCTCATTGAAAATGCTTTATAAATCGTGGGCATAAATTCTACTGCCTTTCAACTTCTTTTTATATCAGGAAATTTCCATCAGCTATAATGGGAATGCTTTGATTGGATCAGTAATTTAAGCAACGCAGTTTGTAACGTTTAACATATTTATGCGTCTTGCTGGTAAATCCCGAATTCATTTAGCAAAAACCAACACTATGAAAATGTACATCTCCAAGGCCTAACCCGCTCTACCCAAACCTCCTTACCCGACATGAAAAGATTATTACTATCAGCAGTAGGATGCTGCATGGCAGCCACTGCTTTTACCCAAAAAACAAGTGATAAAAACAGCATTAAAGGCATAGTTACCGACTCTGCCACGCACAAATCTTTGGGATATGTTACCTTGACTTTAAAGGATTCCATTACAAACCAGCCCAGTAAAAGTGGCCTGACTAAAGATAACGGAAGCTTTGAATTCAGTGGCTTAACCCTTAAACCCTACCAGCTATCGGTTGCTTCCGTTGGTTACAGAAGCAAAAGCATATCAATACCAGCCTTGGCTTGGCAGCATGTTCAGGCAGCAGATTTGGGAACAATAGAATTATCAGCTACCACGAATGAGCTAAAAGGGGTATCCATTACAGCAGCCCGGCCAGTTATCAAGCAGGAGATAGACCGGTTGAGTTACGATGTGCAGGCCGATCCGGAAAGCAAAGCTTTAACCGCAATAGATATGCTTCGCAAAGTACCGCTGGTCACGGTTGACGGGGATGACAATATCCAATTGCAAGGCAGTGGCAGTTACCGGATATTTATCAATGGCAAGCCTTCAGCCCTGATGACCAATAACCCGAAAGATGTGCTGCGCTCGATGCCTGCTAATACGATCCAAAAAATTGAGATTATTACAACACCGCCCGCAAAGTATGATAGTGAGGGCCTGGCGGGGATCATCAATATCATCACGATTAAGAAAATCGCTGATGGCTACAATGGTAACATCAACGCACGGTACAACCTTCCTTGGGGGCCAGGCCTGAACTTGACCGGGACGTATAAAAAAGGGAAGTTTGGCCTGTCAGGTTACCTTGGTGACAGTAGGCAAATACATACTACCACCAATAACGCTAATTACCGCGAAACTTTTGCACCGGCCGTTTCCACTTTCAGCCAAGCAGGCGACAGGAGCAACAACGGAAACTATTTTTATGGCAACGCGGAGCTAAGCTATGAACTCGACACGTTAAACCTGCTGACAGCTTCCCTAAACTATAATAATGGTCAATATCATTCCAGTTCCGATTATTTTACCCAGTTCAGTAGTGGGTCAGCATCGATTTTACCGCAATCATATGACTTATTAAATACGGGCGCCAACGGTTATAAAGGAACGGACCTGAGCCTAAACTACCAACTGGGTTTTAAGCAGAACAAAAATCAGTTGCTGACCGCTTCCTACCGTTACTCCGGCTATCAGAACAGCCAGCCAAGCAACATCACCATAATAAACCGGATCAATTACAACAATCCCGACTACAACCAGCAGAACGATGCTGGCGCCAAAGAGCATACACTGCAACTCGACTATGTACATCCACTTAAAAAACTGACTATTGAGGCCGGTGCCAAAGGTATTTTCAGGAACAATTTCAGTAATTCAACAGCACAAAATCCGGTAATATCAAATGGAGAAAGCAGTTATGTAGACGACCCTACCCGTACGAATGATTTTACCTACCATCAAAACGTTTACAGCCTGTACAACTCCTACACTTATCAGTTAACCGACTGGACCATAAAAGCCGGGGCACGTTTGGAGCGTACGCATGTGGACGCCAACTTTGTGACCAACGGAACTTCGCTCGACATGAATTACACCAATGTAGTGCCTTCCCTATCCCTACAGCGCCGGTTTAAAAACAACCAGAGTTTAACCTTCGGCTATACCAACCGCTTGGAACGGCCAGGCATTTACCAGTTAAACCCCTTCGTTGATAAGTCAAACCCGCAGATTATTAGCACTGGGAACCCTGGCCTTCAGCCAGTAGTCAGCTATTTGCTGGAGCTTACTTATGCACGATCAGGCAACAACACATTTAGCATCAAGACCAGTTACTTTTATACCGGTAACGCGATTCAATATGTCACGCGGCTACTGTCCGACACATTGAGCGTAAATACTTATGCCAACGTAGGGGCAAACCGGATCGCAAGAATTGATTTTAACGATAACTTTCCTATTGGCAAAAAAGTAAACTTTACCTTAAATACCGGAGTGTTTTATGTTTGGATCAGTGGCTATGACGGTGGCGTGTTTTATCACAATAGCGGCCCGCGTACCAATACTTTCAGTAGTTTGAGCTATAAGCCCTCCGATACTTGGCAACTGGGACTGAATGGAGGGTATAACCGCAGGTATATTACCCTGCAAGGAAGTTCCAAAGACTACGCTTATTCTGCCTTCAGTGCCGCGAAAAGTTTACTGAATAAAAAGTTCACCATTACAGCAACACTCAGAAACCCTTATCAAAGCCGTTATGCTTTCACCCAGTATAGTAAGACTGATCAGTTTTACCAGTCCAATACCAGCAACGACTATTACCGTGCCTTTAACCTTAGTGTAAACTACAAATTCGGCGGACTGAACAGCGATATTAAAAAGAACAAGCGCAACATAAACAATGATGACAAGACGGGCAGCAATAACTGAGTAATTGGTGAAAGTTCTTTTATTTATTATTACAGACTTGACGATAGAAGTTAGTTCAATCTAAATTGCATTTACGGCAGTTATCATAATCATTATTATAAGACAAATTAAGTATAACGAAATACTTTAAATCTCGTGTCAATGAAATTGCTTGCGGTTTCTAAAGCCTTTTATAATAATACCAATGATTCAAATTTTTGGCAATATTTAATTTAAATTGCCGTAAATTTGATAAATATATCTCTACACCTATTAAAAAGAAAGTCAACATATCATCAATTAAAGAGCGGTTTGGACGGTTTAAACCTATTGGATTAGACGAACTGTATCGGTTCTTTAAGGAAAGCGAACCGGACTTATTGAAATCCACTTTTAACTGGCGTGTTTTTGAGTTAGTTAAGCAATTCGAGCTTAAAAGAATCGGCCGTGGGCAACTTATGATCGGGCAAGAGGTTTCATTTTCCCAGCAGTACACAGAGCAGTTAAATGAAATAGGATCATATATTCAAGATCAATTCCCTTTTGCCGATTACTGCTTATGGGATACGGGGATTTTAAATGAATTCGCTCATCATTTACAACGGCATTCCTTTATTATTGTGGATGTGGAAAAAGATACTGCTCAATCTGTTTATTTCCAGTTGAAGGAACGGTTTAAACCTGCTTTCTTCCGGGTTAACGTGAATTTAGTTTTTGATTTCGCGGATGATGATAATAAGCCTCTACTAATCCGTAATATGGTTTCTGAGAGTCCTGTTTCCCAAGGAAGTATCAAAACCCCTACTTTAGAAAAGATCCTTGTTGACGTTTTCTCTGATCCTGAATTTTTGTATTTAGAAGGCAGTGAGATGAGACTAATATTTCTAAATGCTTTTGAAAAATACACTATAAACAGAACAAAGCTCTACAGGTATGCTGCACGAAAAGGCAAGAAGCATGATTTGATGGAGTATATAGATAACATACTTAAACCCTGACTCTATTTTCCTTATGATTTCACATAACAGTCTTACTATTGATTGGTTGAATCAGGTATCTTCCGAGAATAGGAAAGCTGATAAGATTCTGATAGAAAAAGTTATCCGAGCGCTTTTATTGTTGGAAGGACTAGTAAAGGGAGAACTTGAATTTGTCTTTAAAGGCGGCACTGCACTTATGCTGCTTAATAATAGTACGAAGAGATTATCGATAGATATCGATGTTATTATAAGCAATCAAACACAGGATTTAGAAGCAATATTTGACCAGCTAGTTCCTGAATGTAGTTTTAACTGGTATAAACTACAGGAAAGGAATACCAATTCAAATATTGAAAAAGCTCATTATAAGTTTTACTATACCCCCGTACATCAAACTAACATTGCTGAAGATTATGTATTACTAGATATTCTTTTTGAGGAACCACACTATTCTAATATTGTTGACCAGGCTATCAATTCAAGTTTTCTAATTCAGGACGGAGAACCACTTATGGTGAAGGTTCCCAGTTTTGAGGATATTCTTGGCGATAAGCTAACTGCTTTTGCACCGGAAACTACAGGCATCCCATATGAAAAAAACGGTATTAGCAGGGCCATGGAAATCATGAAACAGTTATATGATATCGGAGGTCTGTTAACTTATGTGGAAGATGCAGAAACTGTAGCTAGGACGTTTAATATCTTTGCTAAAACGGAATTGAATTATCGGAATCTTGAGCCTGATGTAGCCCTAGTTCTAAATGACATTTATAATACCGCTTTACATGTTAGTACCAATGGAAAGGATGGTCACGGAAAAATTGATCAATTAATTAGTGGAGCCAACAAAGTGAAAAACTATATATTTTCTGAGAGCTACCATATCGACAGAGCAATTACTGATGCTTCGAAAGCTGCATATATTTCAAAAGTTATTGAATACGGAATATCTGAGTTCGTAAAATTTGAGAATTCCTCTCAAATTGCTCAATGGACTATTGAGCTGCCTTTGAATACCAAGCTGAATAAGTTAAAAAAGTCAAATCCTGAAGCATTCTTTTACTGGTACCAAGTATTTATAATTGGCAAAAACGACAAGTCTATTTAAAAGAATCAAGTTATTGGCAATTATATAAATATAATGCCAATAATTTGAAGACGTTAATTTTGCGTGTTCTTTAATAATTTTAGCTGGAACAGCTATTGTTTGATAGTTAACTCTATGTAATCACGTTTCTTTTGCTGATTTTTCTGATCTCTTATTAATTATATCTAACTTTTAGATATACTAATAAAATTAGATTTAATACCCTATATTTGTTAAGTGGCATCGATGGTGGACAACGCCTGACGATGGCTAAAGCAATTGAGAAAGTTAAACGTAACGGGTGGAATTATATCCGCTTATTGTGTTTGATAACCTCTCTCCTGGGCACTCCCAATTACACTGTAACTTGCAGGTTCAGGGTAACCATATCGGTGGAATTGGGGCTTTTAAAGGGCGGGGAGCAGCGACCCTCAACTATTTTCAAAAAACTTGCATATGTCGTAAAAAACGTTAAATTTACGTAGCATAGGTACATCCAACGTTTTTAAAAAAATAGCATGAAAGGTAAAAAACAAACAAACGGAGCCAGGGCTTAAACTCTGAATTGAAGTTAAAGACAGTTGACAGCAGCAATCGCCGGACGATGGCTAAAGCAATTGAGAAAGCTGAGCATGATGGATGGGATTATCTTCCATTATTGTATTTAACCCTTGGATTAACGCAAAAGACAGCCGATGGTGGACAACGCCTGGCGATGGCTAAAGCAATTGAGAAAGTTAAACGTAACGGGTGGAATTATATCCGCTTATTGTGTTTGATAACCTCTCTCCTGTGATCATGATTGGAACCTGCAAGGACTGATTCTCAGTTTGGACCCACATATCATACATTATGCCTACCGCACCTAAACCTACTTTACTAAAGCAAATCTCCCAACTACCTTTTCTCAAGGAAGCCTGGAAATTACTCAATACTTCAAATAAAAAGTCCAGTGGGCTTTCGCGCTCAACGGTTCAGGAGTTTGATGATAATCGTCTAAGTAACCTAAAATCTATATCGAAAGCATTAGCTTCCGGTTCGTTTAAATTTTCTCCGGTAAAAGGTGTTGCAATTAAAAAGAAGAATAAAGGGCATAGGTCGCTAATGATCTCTGAAATACAGGATCGGGTGGTTCACAAAGCTTTAGCACTTAAACTGGAAAAAACTCTTACTAAAGCATTTAAGCTAAGAAACGTTTGCAGTTTTGCCTATCAAAAAAATCTAAGTATTCAGGATGCCATCGTTCAAATGGCCAGCTACTATAACGACGGATACAAATTCATATTGGAGGCAGACATTCAAAGCTTCTTTCCAACTGTCGATAATAAGATGCTCTTGGAAAGCATTTACCAGAAACTTCCTGATAATTCGATAAACGTTCTTTTGAACGAAGCATTAAATCAGGAGCTGGGCAATAGAGAAGAACTGAAACAGAAAAATTTTAAGGTTTATGAAGACATATTTTCAAGTGAAGAAAATGGAATACCAACGGGAAATGCCCTTTCACCTCTTTTTGCAAATGTTTTTCTGGCAGACTTTGATCAGCGGATGATCAAAGAAAAGATAAAAATGATTCGTTACGCAGATGATTTTATCATCATGTGTAAAACCAAAGATGAGGCGAAAGCGGCCTACGAAATTGCTTATGAAGAATTGACGACAAAAAGAAAACTTATTTTATATCCACTAAAAGAAACTGCTGCCGAGGGTGAAAAGATCAGTAGGGTCTTGAATCCTAAAGAAAACATTTTCACTTTTCTTTCCGTAAGGTTCGATGGTCATCGTTGTTTTATTCCGGAAAGTAAAATGGCCAATCTACTTTCAAAGCTGTATGATCTCGCATCTCCCACAGCTTTTAGAACCAATTTTCCAGATCTGGAATTCAGCTTATTACAAGTATTAACTAAAATTAAAAATTCCCTTGACGGTTGGATTGCCGCCTATAGTTTTCTGGAAATAGAAAACGAACTCAAGGAAATTGATAAACATGTAGATATCGTTCTATACCAAATTTTTAAAGAGTTTGGATTTATCTTAAAAACAAAGGAGCTAGTTAAAATTGCTCCAAAACATACTTTACAGTTTAATAAGGATGGAAAACCAATTTTAAAGCGTACTAGCAACGAGAAAAGTGGATTAAAGCCTTTACAACGAAAAAATGCTGGTATTCCGCTTTGCTTGAACACCTACAAAAAATCAACTTTAGAAATGATGTCCTTTGCCGAGAGAGTTTCCGCAGTAACTAATGGTTTGGCTAAGCCTAAAAAAAGAAAAATAATCCGGCCCCATGCGTCGACTAAATCAGACCTGGATAATAGTTTTTGAAGGGATGACCACAAATGAAGAACGTTGTGGAATATAAAAAGGCCCAGAAAGTCATAACTTCCTGAACCCTTCCCAATTTCAATCAACTTCTCAAAAAGTATTCTAAAACGTAGCTCAAAAAGTAGGTCTAAAAAGAAATAAAGCATTATCTTTATGACACCAACTTAATGAGCCATTATGAATAAAGTGTTTGGTTACGCCAGGGTATCGACTACCGACCAGAATCTGGACACCCAGCTTGACCTGCTGGAAAAGGCAGGTTGTGATCGTATTTTTCAGGATAAAATTACGGGCATCAGTACGAGCCGGCCGGCACTGGACGAAATGCAGGCCGGACTTAGAAAAGGGGACACGGTTGTGGTGGCCAGGTTTTTCCGCTTGGGCAGAAGCAGGGATCATTTGATCTCACTGATTAGTGAATTTAACCGCCAGGGAATTCACTTCAAAGCACTGGACTTGGGCGTTGATAGCACAACACCGGCCGGAAGAATGGTTTTGGGAATCTTTTCAGCTTTAGCAGAATACGACAGGGAAAACATTTTGGAAAAAACACGGGCTGGGCAAATCCTGGCTGCATCAAAAGGCAAGCACATCGGAAGGCCGAAAGGTATCAACGAGGAAGCTTTTTCCAAAGTGAAAAAGGCTATGGAAAGCGGTTTGTCCGTAAACGAAACCGTTCATCTAACGGGCATTAGCATTTCCAGCGTAAAACGCTACCGGAAACAATTACAGGCTAAAACTGCCGGGTAGTGAACAACGATTAGTTAAACCTTTGCTTTCATGATTGTATTGGGTAATGCTTTTCAAAAGAAAACACAAAAAACACCAAAGCAGGAAATAGAAAAAGCACTTAAAATAATGGAGGAATATACAGATGGAAATAAAGCAAAATAAGGATATCACCACATTAGACGAAATTCTGGATCAGAAATACGGTCAAAGAGGAGCTACCAAAAGGGAGCATTGGGAGCAGGAATTTGAAGCTTTCCATTTGGGCGTTCTTTTAGAACAGGCCAGGTTAAAGTTAGGGATGACCCAGGAGGAACTGGCCCAGAAGTGCGGTACCAATAAATCTTATATTTCGCGAATTGAAAATAACTCCTCTGATATCCGCTTATCTACCCTTATGAAAATTATTCAGCAAGGTTTAGGTGGCCATCTGAAACTAACTTTAGAAGTATAATAACAAGCACTATGTTTTTATTTTCAATGGTTTTGTAATGCCTTTGGTTTCTTCTTAAAAAGCCATCATCAAAAACATAAACCACAGGTTAATTAATGAAATGAGTTTATAAGAACAGCACTAAATCAGGGTTCACAGAGAAAAGAAAACGATATTCAATATTTTTCTTTTTGCTGATTTAGAGTTTAAGTTTTAAATCAGATTTCCGTCGTTTTACGGAGGAGGAATAATTATGGCAGGACATTGACTCTATTTACTTTGATAAAATAAAGCAGAAAAAACTACGGTTCTGATGTGTGATCTTTTCTCAGGCTGTCTGTTATGTATAAAGCGTTTCCAAGGTGGATATTCCTTTTTGCTTGAAGGAATATCCGTAGATTGGTCTTACCCGTAAACATGACTAATAAACTGATTTAAGGTAGTTGGTTTTCTTCCCAGGAAATCCTGCAAGGTGTTATCCTGCAAATCCACTGTACCTTGCCTGATAGCTTCAGCCCACATAATGAACATGCTTATGTATAAATCAGGCACACCAAACTGCTTCATCGTAGTCTCAAATTCTGTGATTGAAGGAGACTGATAGTATACCGTTTTTCCTAAAGTAGTAGAAAGTGTTTGTGCTACCTCAGTAAAAGAAACTGATTCGGTATTAGTCAATGGATAGGTCTTGTTTTCATGGCCTTCCGTCGTTAATACATGGGCTGCAGCTTCTGCCAGTTCTTCCCGAAGGACGTAGCTGGCCTTACCTTCTGCTGCAGGAAACAAGATAACACCTGTTTCGGCTACTTTTTGGCCAGCAAAAATCGGGATCATTTCCAGGTAAATACCGTTTTGAAGAATGGTATAAGTAATACCGCTGCCTTTGAGAAAGAGTTCTGATTGTACATGCGAGTTCTGAAAAGCAGCTATGGCAGAATCTTCATATCCCGGTTTTCTAACAAAAGAAGTATATAAAATATGTTTGACTCCGGCTTCTTTTGCAGCCTTAATCACAGCTATATGCTGGGCGGTTCTGTTCTCGACAGCCTGCCGGTCATTGCTGGAAACTAACAACAGCTTATCTACACTCCGGAAAGCTTTTACCAGTGAATCGTGATCTGTATAATCGCCAACTCTTATTTCGATTCCTTTTTCTCTAAGAGGTTGTGCTTTCGCTGCATCTCTGACCAAGGCAGAAATCTCGGCTGGGTTAACTCCTTTTTTTAATAAATGATCAATGGCGTTAGTACCAAACTGACCAGTTGCTCCTGTAACTAAAATCATCTTAACAGTTTTATTTTTTATGATGATTCAAAATTACAGATAAAGATATACTAAGTATACTTGGTTATTAAGAAATAGTACTATACTTTTGTATACCAAATAAGGAAAATCGAATATGAGTGGTTTTAAAGAGTTGATGGAAAGCGAGAAAATACAGCAGTGCCCGAGGCGTTATGTCCTGGCCTTAACGGATACGCTGAATGTTGTGCACGGCAAATGGAAACTGCCTATAATCGCGGCACTTCTGCGCGGGCAAAACCGGTTCAAAGATTTGTTGGAAAACATAGAAAAGATCACACCCAGAATGCTGTCAAAAGAACTAAAAGAACTGGAGATCAACGGTATCGTAGAACGCCAGGTATATAACAGGGTTCCAGTTCTAATAGAATACCGGTTAACAGCATCTGGTAAAAACATTACTGGTGTTATTGATTCCATGATTGACTGGGGAATGCAGCATCGAACAGAAACCATTACAGGTAAACAACAGGAAATTCCAATGATGTAACATCTACAAACCAGGTATGAGCTAAACTTTATAACCTGAGTTCGATTAATAAATATTGATAAAAGTTTGCCAATCAATAGAAATG
>NZ_CALMAT010000123.1:33860-67901 GCF_937859865.1 uncultured Mucilaginibacter sp. | reverse complement strand
ACTATACCTTAATGTTTATTTTGAACGTTTAAAAACCAGTTTGCTAATTATTACAGCTACCATCCCACCTGCTTTACGTTTTAATTTCGGTTTGCCAGGCAATGCGCCTGATGCTGTTTTTACCGGCATAAAAGCAGCACGGCGTAATGATTTGGTTTACAGCGGTTGCGTTAAAAACAATTCATTGTAATATTGTTATCATTAGCACAGGCAGCCGTTTTGTCTGTCTTTTTTTTGTTTTAGATTAGCAAACTGTATTTACAAATAAACGAATGCCCGCTGGAGAATTTAATTTAATGCGAATAAAAAACATGTTCAAAAAGTTATATATGATGGCTATCCTGGGCGCTTCGGTGGCCTGCCATGCCACGCCCGGAGCCCCGATAAAAGTAGCCGGTTCTAAAAACATAGAACCTGACGAACAACAGGCCATAGTTTGTAAGGAAGTAACCGAAATGATTACCAACTACAACTACAAAAAAATCAAGCTGAACGATTCGATCTCGACTGTGATCTATAAGCGTTATTTAAAAGCGCTTGACGAAAACCATAATTACCTGCTGGCTTCGGATGTGAAAGATTTTGACCAGTATAAAACGCAGTTGGATGACGACCTGCAGAACGGCGAACTGAACCACGTGTTTTACATGTTTAATGTTTACCAAAAACGGTACAACGAAAGGATCAAATACTCGCTGGAACAGTTGGGCAAAAACTACGATTTTAACCAGCAGGAAAGTTTTATGTTCGACAGGGAAGAGCAGCCCTGGTTTTCGACGGCAAGCGACCTGAACAAGTTTTGGGACAAGCGCGTGAAATATGATCTGCTGAACCTGAATTTGGCCACGCCAGACATCAATAAAGACAAAGAAATCTTAAAAAAGCGTTACGAAAACCTGATCACACAATCGGACAAGCTGAACAACCAGGACGTTTTTCAGATTTTTATGGATGCGTTTACCGAATCCATTGATCCGCACACCAACTATTTTAATCCTTCCAATGCGGCACAGTTTAACATCCAAATGTCTAAAACTTTGGAAGGCATCGGTGCATCGCTGCAATTTGAAAACGATTACATCACTATTAAAGCAATTGTAAAAGGCGGCCCGGCCGAACGCAGCAAACAGTTGATGGTAGATGACCGCATTATTGGTGTGGCGCAGGGCAAAACCGGTGAATTTCAGGATATTATTGGCTGGCGGATTGACAACGCAATTAATTTGATCCGCGGGCCAAAGGGAACTGTTGTCCGCTTAAAAATCCTTTCCAAAGGAAAAACCGCCACCAACGCCAAAATTGTTGAAATGATGCGCGAAAAAATTGTGGTGGAAGACCAATTGGCAAGCAAAGAAATCAGGACTTACGACCAAAACGGAAAAAAACTTAAAATCGGAATTATCACCGTTCCGGGATTTTATTTAGATTATAAAGCTTACCAGGCCGGCGACAAAAACTACCGCAGCGTAAGCCGCGATGTAAAAGTAATTTTAGACAGCCTGAAAGCGCAAAAAGTGGATGGCGTAGTGCTTGACCTTCGCCAAAATGGCGGCGGTTCTTTGCCCGAAGCGATACAATTAACAGGCTTGTTTATCAAAACCGGCCCGGTTGTACAAGTTCGCGATATTAAAAACCGGATTGAGCAGGATACCGATGACGACCCTTCGATTGCATGGACTGGCCCGATGGCCGTGATAGTTGACCGTTTTAGCGCTTCTGCTTCCGAAATTTTTGCCGCTGCCATTCAGGATTACGGCCGCGGTTTAATCGTTGGGACACAAACTTATGGCAAAGGCACCGTACAATCGGCCATTGATTTAGACCGGGTAATTGGCAATTCTTTTTCTAACTTATTGGCTAATGTAAAAGGAAAGTCGGGCAATGTAAAAACAGACGGACAACCCGTTGGCTACGGTCAAATTAACCTCACCATTGCCAAATTTTACCGCATCAATGGTAGTTCTACGCAGCACAAAGGCGTAGTGCCGGATATCCAGTTTCCGTCTGCTATTCCGTTGGATAAATATGGTGAAGATACGGAGCCTTCTGCCCTGCCTTTTGATATGATCCCAAAAAGCAGTTATGCCACTTACGGAAGTTTTACGGCCGTAATCCCACAGTTAAAAACGCAGCATGATACACGGATGCAAAGCAATGTAAACTACAAAAACCTGCTGGAAGACATTGCCGAATACAAAAAACGTGATGCCGAAAAGACCGTAACGCTAAACGAACCAGCGTTGAAAAAGCAACACGAAGAAGACGATGCAAAATCATTGGCACATGATAACGCACGAAGAGCGGCACTTGGCTTAAAACCGTTGGCCAAAGGCGAAAAACAAGCCAAAGATAAGGACGCCGACTTTTTGAAAATAGAAGCCGGGCAAATCCTCACCGACTACATCGGGTTAAAAAAACCATAAATTCACCAAAACCTCCGGCCAAAACCCGGAGGTTTTTTGTTTCAAACTAAATTAGGGCCTGTTTAAATTTATGTCAAAAAAACAATACTTCTTTTATGCCTATAAAATTGGTGCCTGGATTATATGCCAATGCAAAAAGCATGGAGGTTTGATGTTTTTTAGGCGGTAAAAGAAGCATGGAAATTAAATCGAACAAAATTTAAACAGGCTCTTATGGCTTTGCTGCTTATCTTTGGATATGGCAAAGCAGCTCCTCCAGTTTACCGATAACGGTATTTTTTGTGCCGAAGGCAATTTCTATATTGACCCGTGGCGGCCTGTTGACGATGCCGTTCTCACCCATGCCCATGCCGACCATGCCCGAACGGGAAGCAAAAGATATCTGGCGCACGAGCTTTCGCGCGAAATTTTAAGATACCGTTTAGGCGCTGATATTTCCCTCCAAACCATTCCTTACGGAGAAACCGTTTATAAAAATGGGGTGCAGATTTCACTTTTCCCGGCTGGCCATATCATTGGTTCGGCACAGGCTCGGGTAGAATACCAGGGCGAAGTTTGGGTAGTTTCGGGCGATTACAAAGTGGAAGACGATGGTATTTCTACACCTTTTGAACCTGTTCCCTGCCATCATTTTATTTCGGAATGCACTTTCGGGATGCCGGTTTACCAATGGAAACCGCAGCAATTGATTTTTAACGAAATCAACCGCTGGTGGGAAAAGAACATCGAAGAAGGCAAAGCAACCATTATTGCCGGTTATTCGCTCGGCAAAGCGCAACGCATTTTATGCAACCTTGACCTTTCACTGGGTACTGTTTTTACCCACGGCGTTATCGAAAATACCAATGATGCTTTGCGCCGCAACGGAATTGATCTACCAAAAACAGTACGCATCAATCCTGAAATCCCAAAAGAAGAAATAAAAAAAGGCATTGTGCTGTTGCCGCCTTCCGCCGTAGGCAGTAATTGGATGAGGAAGTTGGCGCCTTTTGAATTTGGTTTTTGTTCCGGTTGGATGAATGTACGCGGTGCCAAAAAACGCCGTGCCGCCGACCGTGGCTTTGTACTTTCTGACCATGCCGATTGGGACGGTTTGATCAGCGCGATTGATGCAACCGGCTGCGAATCGGTTTACCTCACCCACGGTTATACGGCTTCTTTTTCGAGGTATTTACGGGAGATTGGTTTTGATGCGCACGAAGTGCATACGTTGTACGGCGGTGATGAAAGTGAGGGCGAAATTCCGTCTGAAGATTTAGGATCGGGAAGCGGAGACGAAGCAGGCACCAAAAAAACAGGTGTAAAAGAAGCATCCGCAGAAAACGAAACTATTACAACATTTGGTGAAGCCAAAGCCAATCAACCTGAATCCTTATGAAACATTTTGCCGCGCTCTTTGCCGCCCTCGACGAAACCAACAAAACCAACGAAAAGGTAAACGCCATCAAAGCTTATTTTTTAACCGTAAGCGATGCCGACAAGATGCACATGCTGGCTTTATTTAGCGGCCGGAAACCAAAACGACAGATCAACTCAACTTTGGTAAAAAACTATGCAATTGAACTGGCCAACATTCCGGTTTGGCTGTTTGAGGAAAGCTACCAGGTGGTTGGTGATTTGGCCGAAACCATTTCGCTGCTGCTGCCCGAAAGCAGCCAAACATCCAACAAAAGCCTAACCGAATGGATTGCCGAAATTAACGCCTTAAACAAATTGGACGAAACAGAACGTAAACTCTGGCTTATCGAATCCTGGGCTTCGTTAACGCGGCAGGAACGCTTTGTTTTTAATAAATTGTTGACGAGCAGTTTCCGTGTCGGTGTTTCGCAAAGCTTAGTGGTAAAAGCTTTGGCCGATATTTCCAAATTAGATGCGCCGACATTAACGCACCGCATTATGGGTAGTTGGGACCCGGAAGTTTACACCTTTACGCAATTGATGGAAGAACAAGGCGCACTGGATGACCTTTCGCGGCCGTATCCGTTTTTTCTGGCTTATCCCATCCAGGAAACTTCCGAAAAACAGAAATCGCCGGAGGAAATGCAAACCGCTTTGGGCAACGCCAACGAGTGGCAGGCCGAGTGGAAATGGGACGGTATCCGCGCGCAACTCATCCACCGAAAAGGCGAGATTTTTATCTGGAGCCGTGGCGAGGATTTGGCGACGGAGAAATTCCCGGAACTGCACCCTTTTATCCAAGCGCTGCCAGACGGAACGGTTTTAGATGGCGAACTGTTGACTTTTCGAGATGAACAACCGCTTCCGTTTAATTTGCTGCAAACCCGCATCGGACGAAAAAACCTCACCAAAAAAATTCTGGAAGAAAACCCGGTTGCGTTTATTGCTTATGATTGTTTGGAAGTTGGAGGCGAGGATATCCGTACCAAAACACAAACCGAACGGCGCGAAATACTGGAGCAATTGCAGCGCGATACTTCTTTTAGCACTATATTTCGGGTGTCGCCTTTGATTGATTTCAGTTCCTGGGAAGAGCTGGCCGGGATTCGCAAAAACTCACGCGAAATGGTTGCGGAAGGAATTATGCTGAAACGCAAAAACGCAACTTACCAGGTTGGCCGCAAGCGCGGCGACTGGTGGAAATGGAAAATTGATCCGCTTTCGGTTGATGCGGTGATGATTTATGCACAAAAAGGCCACGGCCGCCGCGCTGATCTTTACACCGATTATACTTTTGCCGTTTGGGACGGTGATCGTTTGGTGCCTTTTGCCAAAGCTTACTCCGGTTTAACCGACCAGGAAATTGGCAAAGTGGATGCTTTTGTAAAACGCAACACGCTGGAAAAATTTGGTCCGGTACGAACCGTAAAACCTGAATTAGTTTTTGAAATTGGCTTTGAAGGGATTAACCAGTCTTCGCGGCATAAATCCGGCATTGCTTTGCGTTTCCCCCGAATTTTACGCTGGCGGCATGATAAGAAAAAGGAGGAAGCGGATACGCTGGAGAGTTTGAAAAGTTTACTTTAGATAATACTTATGACTAAAACCTACCTCATCAGCGGAGCCGGAAGTGGTATCGGCCGTGCCATTACCCAAAAACTGGCAACAAACAATACGTGTATTTTATTAGGCAGAACAGCACGAAATTTGGAAGAAACGCTGGAAACTTTGCCCGGCAACAACCACCAGACTTTAGTGGCAGACATTCGCGATAAAAACCAATTGGCAAAAGCAGCATCGCAAATTAATGCTTCTTTTATCAATGGAATTATTGCCAACTCGGGCGTAGGCGGCGAGAATTACTGGGGCGAAAACGACCGTTGGGACGAGATCATCAGCACCAACCTAACCGGCACTTACAATCTGGTGAACACCTTTTTTCATCTGCTAAAAGAAGTACCGGCCGAAAAACATATTCTCATTACGTCTTCTGTTTTGGCGCGTTTAGGTGTGGCTAATTATTCGGCTTATTGCGCTTCTAAAGCTGGTTTGTTAGGTTTGATGCGGTCTTGGGCGGTACAATTTGCGCCGCAAAATATTCTGGTCAATGCGATTTGTCCGGGTTGGGTAGATACAGAAATGTCGCAAACGGGTTTACAGGGAATTGCAGATGGAATTGGAATTTCTAAAGATGAATTTTACAAAATGGCGATGCAAAGCGTTCCGTTAGGAAGGATGAGCCAGCCGGAAGAAATTGCCGATTTGGTTGCTTATCTGCTTAGCCAAAAATCAATCACCGGCCAAACCATTGATATTAATTGCGGCGCAGTGATGAACAGTTGATGCTTCTTTTACCACCTATAAACTGTTGGCCGGAACGCTAACCACAGCCGTGTTAGATGGATAACTTTCGTTCTTCAACCTATCCAAAGCCGTAACTACGTATTGGTAATTTTTGCCGGCTTCGGCAGTCGGGTCGTCAAAAGTACGCTGCTGGGTGTATGCAATGTTTAAAATATGCTTCGGGTCGGCCAGGTTAATAGCTTCATGCTGATCAAAACGATAAACCACATAACCGTAAGCGGTATTGCCATCGCTGGCTGGCAAAGGCAGTTGCCATTGTAAATTGATGGTTCTGCCAGTGATTTTAGCCACCAGTTCGCGCGGGATGTTGGGCGAAACAGCATCACGCCAAAGCATGACGGGCGGCAAAGCCGGGTAACGGTAAAAGTCAGTTTTCAAGCTATCGGTAAAGCCCAGCAAATTGCGCTGCAACGATTTTGAACTGAAATAAACGCTGCCTTGCACACGCGGGTTTTCCCGGTCGTACCGGAGCTGCCGCGGCATTTGCGTACTTTCCTTCCAACTGGCGCTCATCCGTTCGTTGATCCGGTAAGCAGCCATACCGATGTACAAATGCCTGCCGTAGGTATTGTTGCTCCACCAGTCCACTAGTTTTTCATAAGCTGCGGCACGGTTGTTAAAAGGCCAGTAAATTTGTGGGTTAATATAATCCAGCCAGCCTTGTTTAATCCACTTGCGCGAATCGGCAAACTGCTCGTAATAAGAAGAGCCACCGCCGGTTTCCGAGCCTTCCGGGTTTTGGCGCACATTCGCCCAAATGCCAAACGGACTGATGCCAAACTTAACATAGTTTTTATGGTGATGGATACTATCGCTCAAAGCATGGATCAGTGTATCTACATTATGCCTGCGCCAATCTTTAATATCGGTAAAACCATCAGGGTGGTCGGCAAAAGTTTGGGCGTCATCAATCAACTGCCCAGAAACCGGGTACGGATAAAAGTAATCGTCTAAATGCACACCGTCAATATCGTAGTTGTCCACCACATCCAAAATAACTTTGATGATATACTCGCGCACTTCGGGCAAACCCGGGTTAAACAGTTTCCGGCCGGCGTAAGTAAAAAACCATTCGGGCTTTTGCTTGGTGATGTGGTCATCGCTGATACCTTTTGGACTGGTTGAGAAAGTAGCCCGGTAAGGGTTAAACCAAGCGTGCAGTTCCATGCCGCGCTGGTGCGCTTCGCTGATGGCAAATTCTAATGGATCATAAGCCGGGCTGGGTGCTTTGCCCTGTTTGCCGGTCAGCCATTGCGACCACGGTTCGCGGCTTTTGGCATACAAAGCATCAGCAGCAGGCCGAACCTGAAACATGACAGCATTGATGCCCGTTTGATGGTGCGCACTCAAAATACTTAAAAGTTCCTGCTTTTGCTGTTCAGAATTGGCTTTGCTGTTGCTTGGCCAGTCAATATTGGCAACGGTTGCAATCCAAACGCCGCGAAATTCCCTTTTAGGCTGGGGCAATACCTGCGCCTGCACATATCCAACCACCATCAGCAGCAACAGCAATACTGTTTTTATACCTCTAAACATCAAACTAATATTAAAAATGGCAAAGATAGTTAAACTCGGTACAAAGCATTTTATTGGCACAAAAAATTTAATTTGAATAAAACATTTTAGCGTTTGCTTAAAAATTTCTTCACAGGCATCCATGCTTCTTTTATCGCCTAAAAAATTGGCAACCACTTGGTTTTGGTTTATTTAAATTGATCAGGCCATCAATTTTTATAGGGTAAAAGAAGCATGGGCATTTCGTGTATCAATTTAAACAGGCTATTACAAACAAGCTTAAAAAAACCTGTCCCGGTTTATTTTACGTACTTTTTTTACCGATTAAAACGTGGATATCCTATCTTCGGTTGTGTATTTTTTTGTTAAGGATACAATATACCATCAGAAATGATAGTTTTAACCCATACAAAAGTTACAGCGAACAGCAATTTTAACCAACATTACCATTAAAAAACCGAACCTTAAAAAACGTATTCATCTACTTAAACCTTAAACCTTAAACATGGACAATCAAAACCCACAAACGCCTGCCAAAAAATCCAACTTAGTTTACTTTCTGATTGTTGTTGTGCTGGCGCTGCTTGGCACCAATGCTTACCTGTATTTTCAGAAAAACAAATCGGAAGAAAGATTAATCACCCAAAGTGTGGACGACAACAAAGTTTTGGTAAGCACACAAACCCGTTTAAAATCGTCCTTAGATAGTTTAACTACTCAACTTGATTCTGCCAACAGCGGGAAACACCGGATTTCGCAGGCATTGCAGGCAAAAGATGAACAGTTGAAAGCGAAAATTACGGAATTAAGAAAAGCCTTGGCTAAAGGCCACTTAACGGTGGCTCAATTAAACTCGGCAAAAGAAGACATCAAACAACTGCGGTACTTTGTTACCAAATACACCGCTGATATTGAAGAGCTGAAACAGCAAAACGCCTCGCTGACCACCGAACGCGATACTTTAAAAACCAACCTGGCCACCGTTAACCAAAAAGCGACCACATTGCAACAGCAAAACCAGGATTTAAGCACAAAAGTAAAAACGGCGGCTGCGATTAAAACATCTACTGTAGCAATTACGGCTTATAAAATTAAGAAAAGTGGAAAAGAAGTAGACGTAACCCGTGCTTCTACCGCTAAAAAAATCAAGATCAATTTTACGGTTACCACAAATGAACTGGCAGAAAAAGGTTTCCATGATATTTATTTGCGGGTGATTGACCCAACCGGAAACTTAGTTACTACGCCGGAATCAAACACTTTTAACATCAACGGGCAAGACATGCAATACACCTACAAAAGCGCTATTGATTTTAAAAACGATGGCAGCGGTTATGCGATAGACTGGGTAAACCCGGCGGAGTTTCAAAAAGGGACTTATTCGGTTGTGTTGTATGCCGATGGCTATCAAATGGGCAAATCATCTTTCAGTTTGAGATAAACTTAACCGACAGCTTTTTAAAAAAAGGGAATTGAGTTTCCCTTTTTTTATGCCCCTAAAAGAAGCATTGTATTTGCCGGAACTTGCTAATTAAATTCTGTTTAAATTCATATTTGATCCTTTATGTTAGTAGGATCAGGATTGATAACAATACTTCTTTTATCACATAAAATTTTGTATTGGCAATATGGGCTTTTCTAAAAAAACGCAGAAAGCTTTACTGTTTTTTAGGTGATAAAAGAAGCATTGTAAATAAACCGGCCTAAATTTAAACGGTTGGCAAAGAGGCCGATGGAAAAAGCAGATGAAAAGTTGTGCCAGCATTGATCTCGGTCTCAAACCAAATTTTGCCGCCCGTATTTTCGATGGCGCTTTTGATGAAAGCCAAACCCAGGCCGGTGCCAGAACTTTTGGTGGTAAAATTAGGCTGAAAAATATTGTCGCGGATTTTTTCGGGAATGCCGCTGCCGTTGTCTTTTACATCAATCAGGATATGTTCTTTGGTAATATGATAAGTAATAGCGATGATGCCCGGCTGGCCGTCCTGCATTGCTTCGATACCGTTTTTAAGCAGGTTGTTAAAGCAGCGCAGCAGCTGGTCTTTGTCTACACGCACCAGGTACAAATCCGGTGAAGGCATATAATCAATGCGGAGGTTATTACTTTGGTTAAAAACATTGACTGCCCTGGAAATAATATCAAAAATATTGACCACTTCGGGCTTGGTATCGGGCAATTTTGCAAAATCTGAAAACTCGGTTGCAATGCGCGACAAACTTTCAATCTGCTCAATAAAAGAAAGGCTAAACCGCTGGAACTTGATGTCAAACTTCGGGTCCTTGTCTTTCCAGGCTTTGCTCAGCAACTGCAGGCCCAGCTTTAGCGGTGTAAGCGGATTTTTAATTTCGTGCGCTACCTGTTTGGCCATTTCGCGCCAGGCATTTTCCCGTTCGGATTTGGCCAGCCTGTTTGCACTCAACTCCAAAGAAGCTATCATTTTGTTGTATTCTTTGATCAAAGAACCAATTTCGTCGTTCCGTTTCCAGTTGATCGGTTCTGTCTTTCGGCCATACATCGTGTTGCTCAGCCCCTGCTGGATCAAAGTAAGCGGGTTGGTAATTTTTTTAGCGATAAAAACAGCAAACAAACCAATGGCCACCAGCACCAAAGCATAAGCGTTAATCATCGAGTTGATAAAATAACCAACGCTGTTTTTATACTCGATGTCGTTGTCAAAATAAGGCAGTTGCAAAAAATTGACCACATTATTTTCCGAGTTGTGGATGGGCATATAAGCAGATTTGAATTTGAATTTGCCAATTTCTTCTTCGTTCAAAAACTCTGATTTTTGCAAGCGCTTCATGTTGATGTATGCAATGGCATTCATCCGCCGGCCCATCAGGCCATAATCGTACAATTGCGGCCGGGTGTACAAAACGGGCACGCCACAGGTATCATAAAGCATCATATCAGCCGAATACGTTTCGGCAAAAGCATTAAAACGCAGGTCCAAGTCTTCGCGGCCTTTGCTTTTGCTATCCATCATCTGGCTTTCGTAATCATTGGCAATGCGCTTTATTTTTTCGTGGTTGATGTCGTCTTGCTGTTTTTGGTACTGCTTGCTAAAGGTGATCATGGTAACCAAACCAATAATCAACAAGGTAAAAACAACCGAAGTAACCATGGATATCTGGATGCGTGTTTTATAAAGCAAATTGTTGGCCGCCACACTCAAACTCCACCATAAATGATTAAAGTTGAAGCCTTGTATTTTGCCGAAAAACCAGTACAAGGCCACTACGATGAACGCAAATACCAGGAAAACCACAAAGAAAAATATAAAAACAGACAGGCTATTGCTCCAAGATGTATCTTCCAGGCTTACCACAACCAGTTTGCGTTCTGTAGGCTGATAGATTAAATGGCTGTAATGGCTATAATCCTCGCTTGTTGTTTCCAACGTAGTATAACTTTTCAGCCTGCCTTTAAACTGCCTATTATGCAGGTTGTACTCAAACTTCCCGTTCTGGCTCACCAATTTATTATCGTTGTAAAAAGCGTACGAATAATTTTTATAATCGTTTTGCTGCTTTAGCTTTTCATCAACCAACAAAGGCGGAAAAGAAGCGCCGCTTTCTAAAACTTTAGATTTTAAATCAACCACCAGGGTTCCAAAAACTTCGTGGTTGGCTTTGATGGGGATGAGCGCAAAATACCTCCGCTCGCCAAAAGCATCAGCAGCACGATAAAAGTAATGGGTGCTGTCTACTTTCAGCGAACCAAAAAACACCTGGCTTTTAAAAACATTCAGTTCGTAATCCTGCTGGCCGGAAATGTTGTGGTTTTGATTATCGTACGCATACATTTTGAAGTTGTATTTGGAGAGATAATCGTCGAAATAAAGTTTGCGCAATTGGTTTTTCAGATAAACCTCGTTTCGGTTGGCGTTGATTACATAACGCAACAAATCAGGGTCATTAACAAGCCTGCTTTCGATATTCCTGAAAATGTATTCGGCGTTGGAATCAACAGAATTGACCAACTGGTGCAATACGGTTTTGCGCTGGTCGCGTTCCAGCTTGTCTTGTATCCGCGAAAGCTGGCTGGTGGCCACAACCGAAGAAACAGCCAGGACCAGGATAAAAGCAATGGCAGGCATTTCGCCTTTTTCATAAAAAACATTGTAGGCACGCCAGGCAACAGCAGCGGCCCACAGCAAATAATAGCAGGTAAAATATTGGTAATCCCACCAATGCCAGGCGGTAGCCAGCAAAATTATACCGATAAAAACAGCAAGTTTATCGCGGTCAGTAATGTTAAGTTTTGCACAAATGCTGATGCAGGTTTCGCTAATTAGGTAAAAAATTAAGTAAGCCAAACACAACATTACGGTGCCTATAAAATTATAAGCGGTCAGGTTCACCAGGTTGTCAATGTCAAACTGGAGTTGTGAATCAATGGTAAGCCCGTAAAACAAATTAGAAAAAGAGATGGACAAACCTACTAGCAGCAGGCCCATCAGCACCAAAATAAGGTAGCTTTTGCCTTTGTTGACAATGGGTTTGGCCAGCAGGCCGCGGTGGTTGGACACAAAAATGGCAAACCAGGTAGCAAACAGGATCAAAAGCGCAATATTTTTGATAGAATAAAACGAACGATAGCTTTTTTGAAGCTGCACAAGCGAAACCCGGGAACCCGATGGCAAAGTTTCCAGTACATGCAAAAAAAAGATGGCGCCGGTACACAACACCACAAACAAAAGCGCCAGCAAAACAGCCGTATTACGATAACCTTTATCCGCAATATAACCGCACAAATTGTAAACCAGCACAAAAAGCACCGTGATGCTCAATAGCCATAAAATACCCTCCGCTGAAGCAAAACTGCCGGAAGCAGGACGGCCTGGCTTAAGCTTGACGGCAAACAAAGGCACATTGTGCAAACTGTTTATTTTGAACGCCTGCTTATCCTGCAAAGATGCAAGGGCAAGGTAATTATTGTTTAAAAGTTGGGGCGAGAAATGGTCAACAAGGTATTGGTTTTGATAACTGTATGCTGTTTTTACCGGTATAAAAAAGAGCACCGAAAAATTGCCTTCCGTTTTTTTGACCAATTCATAATAGCCATTTTTTTCGCTGATAAAAGAAGTACCGTTTTGATAAGCCGAAGAATTATCCGGAACAATGCGGATGCTGCTCCAGAAATCAAGCTTGTTGTTTGTATAAGTGCAGAAGTAGATTTTTTTCCCACCAGATAGCTCCTTGATCAGCCTTAAAGCTTCTTTTTCGTCCTGGCCGAGGTTTTTAAGGCTGGCAAAATTGACCGGGTTTTTTAGAAAATCTTCAACAAAGGCTTCGTTTTCGTTGAGGTTTTTTTGCAGCGTAAGAGCAGAACTTTTAAGCAGATTGTCTGCATTGTAAGCTTTTTTTACGGTTAAAGCCGTAAAAAAGAAGCTTATGCACAACACAACCAACAATAAGCGCACTTTAACAGATGTATCCAAAGCAATGATTAAACCTGTATAAAAGTAGTATTAATTTTAGCCCGGTTAAAAAGAATTATATCCAGGCGTGTGCTGTTGCTGCATTACGGTCAACCTTTTTAACCAGTCCTTGCAAAACATTTCCCGGCCCGGTTTCTATAAATTGGGTGGCACCATCCTGAATCATCCTTTGCATGGTTTGCGTCCAGCGTACGGCACCGGTCAACTGTTTGTTCAGGTTGGTTTTGATCGTGTCCGGATCGGTAGTTGGTTGTGCGTTTACGTTTTGATAAACCGGACAAACAGGCACTTTAATCATTGTGTTTAAAATAGCTGTTTCCAGTTCTACCCTTGCCAGTTCCATCAGCGGCGAATGAAACGCGCCGCCCACGTTTAACGGCAAAACCCGCTTTGCACCTGCCGCTTTCAGTTTTTCGCTGGCTTCCTGCACACCTTCTATCGTACCGGAAATAACCAACTGGCCGGGGCAGTTATAATTTGCCGGAACCACTACGCGCGTTACCTGGTGGCAAATATCTTCTACCGTAAAATCATCCAAACCCAAAACTGCGGCCATGGTAGAAGGTTGCAGCTCGCAGGCATGTTGCATAGCATTGGCACGCGCCGCAACCAAACGCAGTCCGTCTTCAAAATCAATTGCCCCTGCTGCAACTAAAGCCGAAAACTCGCCTAAAGAATGGCCGGCAACCATTTTTGGCTCGAATGTTTTGCCCAACGTTTTTGCCAGAATAACCGAATGCAAAAAAATGGCCGGTTGCGTAACTTTGGTTTGTTTTAAATCTTCTTCCGTGCCGTTAAACATCACGTCCGTAATTCGGAAACCTAAAATTTCGTTAGCACGTTCAAATAATTCCCGGGCTTCTTCGTGCTTTTCGTACAAACCGGTTGCCATTCCGGTAAACTGTGCGCCCTGGCCCGGAAATAAGTATGCTTTTATCATTTAAAATAATTTGTTGCCTTAGCTTAGTTTGGAGGAAATCAACTGTAAAAATTCCAATCTGGTTTTTTCGTTCAAAAATGCACCGGTAAAGGCAGAAGTGGTGGTAACCGAATTTTGCTTCTGGATACCGCGCATACTCATGCACAAATGGCGGCATTCGATCACCACACCAACGCCAATCGGGTTTAACGTTTCCTGAATGCAATCACGGATTTCGTTGGTCAAACGCTCCTGCACCTGCAAACGGCGGGCAAAAGCATCCACCACGCGCGGCAATTTGCTCAAACCAACAATGTGCCCGTTTGGAATATAAGCAATGTGCGCTTTACCAAAAAACGGCAGCATGTGGTGCTCGCACATTGAGTAAACTTCAATGTCTTTTACCAACACCATCTGGCTGTATTCTTCTTTAAACATGGCCGATTTTAAAATATCGGTTGGGTTTAAATCGTAGCCGTGCGTGAGATAAGTTAAGGCTTTGGCTACGCGTTCCGGGGTTTTTAATAAGCCTTCGCGGTTTGGGTTTTCGCCCAATTGCGTCAGGATATCTTCGTAATGGCCGGCAATTTTGCTGATCATTTCTGGGTTGTAGCGGTCTATTTTAACGTAGCCATCCAAATCTTCATCCATATTATGGCTGTGGTTTTCGTTGCTCATTTTATTTGTTTTTGTTCAGGGCAATGCTTCTTTTACCACCTAAAAATTAGTGTTTCAAAAAGAACAATAAAACTTTATTAGATACTTCTTTTATCCACCAAAATATTCGGCAGAGTTGTTTTCTGTTTCAAACAGTTTTACCGAATGCAGCAAAACGCCCTGGTGTTGTTCAATGGGCTTCTTCAATTGGTTAAAAATCTCAATCGTCAATAATTCGGTCGAAGCCATTTTGCCTTTCATAAAATCAACATCTAAGTTGATGTTCTTGTGGTCCAGCTTCTCGATCACATAATTATTGATGATCACTTTCAGGTCTTTCAAATCCATCAAATAACCGGTTTCCTGCGTAACTTCGCCTTTAATGGTTACCAATAAATTGTAATTGTGGCCATGCCAGTTGGGGTTGGCACATTTGCCAAACACTTCTTGGTTTTGTTCGGCACTCCATTCGTCGCGGTACATCCGGTGCGCCGCGTTAAAGTGTTCTTTCCGTGTAATGTAAATCATCATAAATAAACTGCTGCAAATATATCAAAACAAAAGAAGCCTGCTATTTTTAACCTTACCTTTGACAAACCGCTTATGAACATCCTTTTGGTAGCTGCCACACAAGCCGAAATACAACCGTTGTTAACACATTTTGAAGGAGAAAAACCTTTTGAGGTGCTGGTTACCGGCGTTGGCATGGTGACAACCGCTTTTGCTTTGGGGCAACAGTTCGCGCAGAAAAAGTATGATTTGGCCATTAATTTAGGCATTGCCGGCAGCTTTGACCATACGATTGCTTTAGGCGAAGTTGTTGAAGTTACCGAAGATAGTTTAGCCGAATTTGGTGCCGAAGACAATGATCAATTTTTAACGATTGAAGATTTAGGTTTTGGCGAAAGCGTATTTTTTGCCAGCCATCAACTCAATCCAATGCTTCTTTTATCGGCAAAAAAATTGCGTTCGATAACGGTAAACACGGTTCATGGCGAAGAAATTTCCATTCAAAAAATAGCCAAACGGTTGAAGCCGCAATTGGAAAGCATGGAAGGCGCTGCCTTTTTTTATGCCTGTAAAAGAAGCATGGTGCCTGCGCTGCAGATCAGGTCGGTGTCAAATTATGTGGAGAAGCGGAACCGAGAAAACTGGAAAATTGGCTTGGCTGTTAAGCATTTAAATGATTTTGCCATTGAATTATTAGAAAAATTGTGAGTTGACTCACGTGTTGTCATCTCGACCCGAAGGGAGAAGTCTTATTCTAAAATTCAAGAAATTATCTTTGGATTTTTAGGTGATAAAAGAAGCATCAGGTTGAAAGAAGATCTCTCCCTTCGGATCGAGATGACAGCACGCAACCCAAACCTCATACCTCTAACCTCATACCTAAAACCCCATGAAACTCACCCTCGGCTTTTCGCCTTGCCCAAACGATACGTTTATTTTTGATGCTTTAATTCACCATAAAATTGATACCGAAGATTTGGATTTTGAAGTGTTTTTTGATGATGTGGAAACACTGAACCAAAAAGCTTTCTGCGGAGAACTGGACATTACGAAGTTGAGTTACCATGCTTTTGCTTACGTAACCAAGCAATATGTTTTGCTGGATGCAGGTAGCGCTTTAGGTTTTGGTGTCGGGCCAATGCTGATCTGCAAAAACGAAAAGTTTCTGGACCAGGAATATCTGAAAGCTAATATTGCCAACTTAAAAATCGCTATTCCCGGAAAATATACCACGGCAAATTTTTTGTTGAGCCTGGCTTTCCCCGAAGGGAAAAACAAAAAGGAAGTCCTTTTTTCGGAGATTGAAAATCAATTAATAAAAGGCGAAACGGATTTGGGTTTGATCATCCACGAAAACCGTTTTACCTATCAACAAAAAGGCTTGCACAAAATTATTGACTTGGGCGATTTTTGGGAACAGCAAACCGGTTGCGCCATTCCGCTTGGCGGCATCGTGGCCAACCGAAATTTGCCCGAAGAAATTCAACACAAAATAAACCGCGTTTTAAAAAAATCAGTGGAGTTTGCCTTTGAAAACCCAAAATCAGGTTTGGAATTTATCCGTTCTCATTCTCAGGAAATGAGCGAAGATGTGATGTACAAACACATTGATTTGTACGTGAATAAATATTCGGTTGATCTGGGCGAAGAAGGCCGTAAAGCGATTAAGATACTGTTTGATAAAGCTTTGGCATCAGGCGTAATCCCAAAAATCGAAAAGGACTTGTTTTTAACAAAGTGATTTTTGCCCATCAATTAAAAGAAAAAATTTGAATCAATAATAGACGTGTATCCGTAAAAACAACCTGCAAAAACGGATAAATTTATCGGCATAAAAACAGCATGAACCATTTTACCGAAACGATCAAACTGTTGGAAAACTCCAACTTTTACTATGTTATTATTGCCGGGATGGACAGCAATTACAGTTATGTAAACACGCATTATGCCGATGCTTTCGGTTACATTGCCAAAAATATGGTGGGCAAGCCGTACCACATTACCATGCACCCGGACGATACAAAAGTTTGCGCAGAAGTGGCGGCAAAATGTTTTGAAAACCCGGACAGATCGTTTCCGGCAACCATCAGAAAGCACGATGGCAAAGGCGGCTACATTATTACGCAGTGGGAATACCGCGCTATTTTTGATGCCCAAAACCAGCCGGATGGCGTTTTTTGTATGGGCTACGATATTACAGAATACGAAAAAGCCAACCAGCAACTGGAAGTTGCAAAAACAGAAATCGAAGAAAAGAAGAGCATTTTAGAACAGATTGGCTGGGAACAATCGCACGTGATCCGCCGGCCGGTGGCCAACATTATCGGTTTGGTGAATATTTTAAGCAAGATGGAAATTGATCAAAACCTGAGCAATATTTGCGAAATGCTAAGCGACAGTGCCGAACAATTGGACAAAGCGGTAAATAGCATCGTTAAAAAAACAGATTAGGCATGCTGTTTTTATGCACTACTTTTTGGTGAGGTTTTTTATTCACTAATTTTTAGGTGCTAAAAGAAGCATTGGCCAAAAACTATTTATCAGTCAGCATTAAAGGTGCGCCTTTGCTGTTGCCCATAATAATTACTTTGGTATTTGGCGATAATGCAACCGCTTTTTGCGCCAAAATAGATTCGTACTGCAATTGTTTATCGCTCAAATTGGTAGAAATAATGCGTTGATAATCAGCAATTCCTTGTGCCTGGATGCGTTTTTGCTCGGCTTCCTGGCGTTCTTTCTGCAACACAAATTGCATTTTTTGCGCGTCCTGCTCAGCATTGATTTTTGATTCAATAGTGGTTCTAACGGATTGCGGCAAGGTAATGTTCCGTACCAAAAGTTGTTGCAGTTCAATACCTCTTTTGGCAAAGCTTTCGCCAATGGTTTTATAGATTTTATCCTGAAATTCCTGCCTTTTGGTAGAATACAAAGCAACGGCTTCATAATAAACCGCATTATCACGAATAGCCGTTCGAGAAACCGGGCGAACAATTTTATCTACATAATCAGGCCCGATATTTTGCAGCACAAAAGGCGCTTGGTCCGCTTTCAAACGAAAAAGTACCGACAAATCAATCGTTACTTCCAAACCATCAGCCGATAAAATACGGATGGCATCGTCGCCTTCTTTCTGCCCTTCGGTAGTAACGCCGCTCATGGTGTAGTTTTGGGTTTTGATATCGAAAGTAGTAACATCAACCAAGGGATTGATTAGATGCAAACCGCTCGGCAGCACATCGTTATCAACCTTGCCAAACAAAGTTTTAACGCCAACTTTGCCGGGATCAATCACTTTAAAAACCGAAAAACTTAGCCCTAAAAGAAGCATGGCAACGCCAACAATAGAAATGATTGGGCTATAGGCCGGGTTAATAGAAGGCGTGCGTTTAAAAACGCCACCCACAATAAGTAGGATGACACCGAGGATAATTAATAGCATGTATTTAGGTTAAAAGCCTTATTTCTTTTGAAGTGCGCGTACTTCTTTTGCCAGCCGTATTTTTAAAAAAATGGTAATCACGATGATAAAAACTCCAGCGGCTGTCCAATCATAACGCTGATGGTTGATGCTCCAGTATATCAGTATCACACATAAAATGATACTGATGTTGTACAAAATATTTAAAAAAAGTTTGGCTCCCATTTTAGTAAACCTGTATTTCCGGGTCAATCTCTTCGGCCCAAGCCAGCATTCCGCCTTTTAAGTTGTACAAATTGGTAAAACCCTGCTGCTCTAATTGCATAATTGCGGCCGCACTTCGTTTGCCGCTTCGGCATTGTACAATTACAGGTTTCTTTTTATCAATTTTGCCCGATTCGATCATAATGCCACTCAAGGGGATCAGTTCTCCGCCTAAATTAGACATTTCGTATTCAAAATCTTCGCGCACATCAATCAGTTGAAAATCTTCTCCGGCGTCCATTTTTTCTTTCAATTCCTGTACGGTTATTTCTTTCATTTTTGTAAATATTATACCTCAAAGTTAAGTGTTTAATTGATTAAAATCAGCGTGTAACAATAAGCCGATAATTTATTCTTAAAGAAACTCGTTCTTGATTTACATACTGTTTTTATAAGGTAAAAATTGGTGTAAACAAAGGCATCGCTTTAAATATGAGCCGAGTAGAGCATTTTTGTTATTACTTTTGAGATTATGAAACAAGTAAACCGATTTTTCTGGTTCTGCTCTGGCGTGCACTTGGATACTTTAAAAAAGTACCCGATCGAAATGAACAAATATGTAGGCATCGGGGCAACTATATTTTTTACAGCTTTGTTTGCTGCCTTGTCTGGCGGTTATGCCATGTATTTCGTTTTCAGCGGAAACCCTGGCGCACCGTTTTTTGCCATATTATTTGGATTGATTTGGGGCACCGCCATTTTTAATATGGACCGCTATATTGTGGGCAGCATTAACAAAAGAGGTTCTGTTAACCAACAGATTTTGCAGGCCACGCCGCGTATTTTGCTGGCCATCATGATTGGGATTGTGATTTCCCGTCCGCTGGAGTTAAAGATTTTTGACAAAGAAATCCGCTCCAAACTGAAAAACGCTTATCTCAAAGGCCAACGGTCTAAAATTGATACCATGAACATTACTTTTAATAAAAAGTACGGCATGGATTTGGCAAAAGCGGCCGATATTAAAGCCGAAAGGGATTCGCTTGAAAAAGACATCAACCGTTCGCGTTACCAATTGAACCAGGAAATTTTTGGCGATAAAACCAACCAGACTTCGGGCAAAACCGGTTTCGGCACTTTTGCCAAACAAAAAGACGAGGTTTTGAAGGAGAAAGAATCCCGCCTAAATACCGTTCGCCAGGACCAGGCCAAAATGGAACAATATATTGCCACCCGAAAAGACGTGGAAGGCGTAACCGATACCAAACTATTTAACGACCGGCAGTTGGACAGCTTGAGCAACGTAGCAGGTTTTGCCGACCGGAATTGGGCATTGGGCCAGCTTTCGTACAACCCCAACGGAACGCGCGAACTGGACACTTATCTGGCGCAATCCTTCATCAGTTACTTGTTTATTTTATTTGAGTGTTTGCCGGTTTTGGTTAAGCTGATGTCGCCGAAAGGCCCGTACGATGTGGCTTTGGGCAAAACTGAAGAAGCCAATATTCATTTTGCGGAGAAAGATATGGAGCAGGACATGACCGTTACAGACGCCGTTCAGGATTATCGCATCAACACCAATATCAACCTCACCAAAAACAACATTTCAAAACGTGCCGAACGTAAGTTGATGCGCGAAGATTTGAAAACGTGATGCTTCTTTTATAAAGGTTTTTTTGGTTTAATTACTGCGTTTGAGAGGGGGGATATAAGTTTTACAAGATAGACTTTAAAAATCGTATTTTTTATTATTCATAGTTTGTAGTGATAGTTGGATTTATTTATAATTTTAATCCTGTTTAAACCAATCTTCCTAAAATACTTTACTATGCCATACATTAATCTACCTGAAGAATTTCCTGGTATCAGGAGCCTGTTTATGTTTCGCCCTGAAACTGCAGCACCATTAAATGCACTTGTACAAACCTTGTTGCATAATCCGCACCCAACATTAAGTGCAGGTGAGCGCGAATTGATTGCAACGTATGTTTCCGATTTAAATACCTGTAAATATTGTTGCAGTATCCATGGCGCAATTGCAAAACATCAGTTGGGCAATAATGCCGAAATTGTAAAACAGGTACTGGCAAACCCGGAAACTGCACCGATAAGCAGCAAACTTAAAGCATTATTAAAAATAGCAGCAAAAGTACAAAGCGGCGGAAAAAACGTTACGCCGGAAGACGTAGCATTTGCGCGGAATGAAGGGGCAACGGATATAGAAATTCATGATACGGTGTTGATTGCCGCTGCTTTTTGCATGTTTAACCGTTATGTTGATGGTTTGGCCACTTGGCAGCCAGATAATGATGAACTGTATGATAAAATGGGCGAACAGCGCGCACGCGAAGGTTATCTAACTGCACCTTTTAAAGTAAACAGAGATCAGGAACAATTACAAAATCCTTAAAAAACAACAAAATGGCACATATTAAATTATTAAACGAAGAACTTCCCGGAATTGTTGGCTTGTTAAATTATCGTCCGCAAACTGCCGAGCCACTTCTTTTACTTGCAGAAACTTTATTGAGAGGCCCATCAACCCTAACCAGCGGCGAAAGGGAAATTATTGCCGCCTCTGTTTCCTACTGGAACAAATGCCATTTCTGCCACACTTCCCATGCAGCGGCAGCGGCAGCACATTTAAAAAGCGGACTTGGTTTGATTGATGATATCAAAGCAGGTTTATTAGAAACAGAAGTTTCTGACAAATTAAGGGCTTTATTGCATATTGCCCATCAGGTACAGCAAAACGGCAAGAATGTTACCAAAGATGATGTAGCTGCTGCACGCCAACAAGGCGCAACGGATACAGAAATACACGACACGGTGCTGATCGCTGCTGCTTTTTGCATGTATAACCGTTATGTAGATGGCCTTGGCACTTGGGCACCTGCACATAACGAAGCTTATGCAGAAATGGGCGAAAGAATGGCCCACGTTGGTTATGGAAAGTATTAAACTGCTTGGCTGAAACCTTTTTTAAATCAAGATAATCCACACTAAATTTAACCCGATAAAAGAAGCATTGCTTTTGATATAACATTCGCTTTCACCTTTCATCATCTTTGCTATTATTCTTTCTCCTTTATGAAATTTAAACTGCTGCTGCTATTAATCGGAATAAATTGCCAGACCTTTGCTCAAAAACCCGAACAACTAATTGTTAAAGCCGATGTGGAACGCGTGATCAAAACACTTTCGGCAGATGATATGCAAGGCCGCGCAACCTTTACGCCTGGCATCGAAAAAGCAGCACGTTTTATCGAAAACGAATACAAAAACATCGGTTTGCTGCCGCTTACGGGCAATAAAGATTACCGCCAAAATTTTAGCATGTACAAAAGCACGCCGGTAGAAGTTTCAGCTTCCATTGGTAATACAATTGTGCCAAAAGAAAACGTAACCGTGCAAAGTAGTTCTGCTTCGTTTAATTGGAGCAATGATGCAGATGTAGAAATTGTAAAAATTAGCGCTGAAAAGAATTTCAGGACAGAATATTCCAAAATCATCAGCAGCAATAAAAAAATGCTGGTACTGGTTGACCCGCAGTTTGAAGCTTTGTTTAAACGCATTGCAGCACGCAACAACAGCGGCAACGTTAGCAAAGAACTAAACACCAACAAACAATTGGTTTTTGTTCTGGGCGATTTTACCGATGTAAAAGCTTATGCCGTAAAATATACCGGCAAAGTAGAAAAACTGCCTTTGTTTAACATTGCAGGAATGATCCCGGGAAAAATCAAGAAAGAAGAATACGTGGTTTTTTCCGGCCATTACGATCATTTAGGGATTATAAAACCGGTTGCAGGCGATTCGATTGCCAACGGCGCCGACGACGATGCCAGCGGAACAACAGCCGTAATTGAACTGGCCAAATACTACAAAAAGCTGAACAACAATGCCCGTACTTTAATTTTTGTGGCTTTTACGGCCGAAGAAATAGGAGAATATGGTTCAGCTTATTTTGCCACCCAAATTGACCCGATAAAAACAGTAGCGATGTTTAATATCGAAATGATTGGCAAAGCTTCTAAATTCGGAGAAAATACTGCTTTTATCACCGGTTTTGAGCGTTCTGATTTCGGCACGATTTTGCAGAAAAACTTGGAAGGCACCAACTTTAAATTTTATCCTGATCCGTATCCCGAACAAAACTTATTTTACCGCAGTGATAATGCTTCGCTGGCCAAAGTTGGCGTTCCGGCGCACACCATTTCCACCGATCAGATTGATTCGGACAAATTGTACCACAGCGTAAAAGACGAATTCAGTTCGTTGGATGTAAATAATATTACGGCAACCATTCGCGCCATTGCTTTAAGTTCGAGAAGCATTGTGGATGGAAAGGATACGCCGAAACGGATTCCGAAGTTGGAGGAGTAGAATTTTTCTCTTCAATCAACCTAAAACACATTTTTGTTTTTAGTATATTTAAGTATGGAAAGAAAAATGGCAATGGTAGTTAACCATGTAAAAATGGAAGATGAAGATTATTTGGATGTTCAATTCTGGAAATCTAAAAGTTTAACAGAAAGACTTGCAGAAGTTACCAGATTAAGGGTTAACTACTATACTTGGTTAAATGGCTTTTATCCTGAAAAAATTGAAAAAGTAGTATCCCAACGAACTTTATGATTTTTGAAAAGGACTTTGTAGATTTTATTGAATTATTAAACGCTCATCAAGTTGAGTATATGATAGTTGGTGCTCACGCCTTAGCTTTTCATGGACAACCAAGGCATACTGGTGATTTGGATATATGGATTAAGCCAAGCATTGAAAATGCCGATAAAATGGTGGAAGTTTTAAAAGATTTTGGATTTGGTTCTTTGAGACTTGCCCAAAAGGATTTTGTAAAGGAAAACCACGTTACACAATTAGGTCATCCTCCTTTAAGAATAGACATTTTAAATTCTATATCCGGTGTTGATTTTGATGATGCATACAAAGGAAAAATAGATGCAGAAGTAGATGAACTTAAAATTTCGTACATCAACATCACTGATTTTATTGCAAATAAAAAAGCATCAGGAAGGGCAAAAGATTTAGGAGATATTGAAGCATTGAAAAAGAAGCCTAAATAAAAACATATTCTACACCTTCTTCTCCATCACAAAATCCGTCAGCAAAAATTTCCCCAACGGCCGGTCTACTTCTTTTACCACCTTAAAATTTAGCTTTTCATAAAAGTTGCGGGCTTTGTTTTGCCGGTGGACATACAATTGTAAAATGCTTTTTCCGGCTTCGCGCGCTTTGGTTTCAACGGTATTGATGAGCAATTTGCCGTAGCCTTTTCCCTGCATTTCGGGCAAACAGTAAATTTTTTCCAGCGTCATCAATTGCGGGTTTTCCTGATCTGCAGAAAAAGCGGTAAAACCTATGGAAACATTATTTTCTGATAAAATCAAAAACGTTTGTTCCTCATTTTCTATCTGTAAACGAAGCTTGTCTTCGTCATAAATCTTATCCAACATAAACCGAATTTGTTCTTTGCTTAAAATTTCGGCATACGTTGGCCACCATATTTTTTCTGCCAGTAAACGAAGCATGGGCACGTCATCGGCAGTGGCATATCGAAGTGCTGTTTCCATCTCAATCAAACCGCAAAATAGCTTTCCAGTTCTGCCAGCGTGTTTACATCGGTACGGATATCTTTGATGATCCGGCCTTTTTCCATCAGCAAAATGCGCTGGCAAACATCGGTTACGTGGTTTAAATCATGACTGGAAACAATCGTGGTCATACTGTTTTTATCACCTAAATTTTTGAGCAGGTTTTTCAAGCGGATTTGTGTGGTTGGGTCAATGTTGGCAAAAGGTTCATCCAGCATTAAAATTTCGGGGTTTTGCAGGAGGCAAGCCGCCACTCCAACTTTGCACTGGTTTCCTTTTGAAAGATCGCGGATGTATTTGCCTTTTTGTAAAATCTCACCGTTAAAAAAATCAGTCAGCATGGCCAGCTTTTCATCCACATAAACCTTGTTTTCGTTGTGCAAACTACCAATGAAATAAAAATATTCTTCGGGCGTGAGGTAATCAATCAAAAAGCCTTCATCCAGGTACGAAGCGGTGTAATTTTTCCAGGTTTCATCGTGCATCACATTTTTTCCGTTGGATAAAACCTCGCCGCTTTCGGGCCGTATCAAATCCAAAATCATGCGGAAAAGTGTGGTTTTGCCCGCGCCGTTGTTGCCCACCAAACCAATCGTTTCGCCTTTTTGGATATGCAATTCAGGAATATCAACCACCATAACGCCGGCGTAAGTTTTTGTTAAGTTTTTAATTTTGATCATAGAAATTGTTTAAATTTTTTTATCCCTCTTTTTTCAGGTTGATGCTTCTTTTACCACCTAAAAATGTGAGACATTGGTTTTTAAGTTGAGATAAGGCAGACACCAAATTTTACCCGGTAAAAGAAGCATGGCATTTTTTTATGGTACAAATTCAAACCGAACCCTAAAAATTTAGACTGCTTTATAATTATTTGTTTCTGAAACCTTCGGCAATGGTATATTTTTTTTCGTAAAAATCCGCTTCCAATTGTTTAATCCAATAGCTGTGTGTTAGTACAAACAGTATTCCTGTCAGCCCGATCAAAATCAACCCAAAATCCGGATGGCCTAACCATTTGCAGGGCAAATAAATTAGGTAAGGACATAAAATTAACGGCAAACCCAGCAGCAATTGTGTAGCGCCAACACCTTCCCAATTAAAAGATGCGCCTTTAGAAAGGTCAATGCGCCTGTAGTTCCGGTTGGCAAAAAAGAGTACGATGACGGTATTTACGCCGATATTCCACAAATACATTACAAAATGGATGAAAATAACGTGCCAGCCAAAATAAACGTAAGGCAACGTGAGCAGAAAAGCCAGCGTAGAAACGGTGGTAAAGAGTAACAATTTGGCTTTCAGGAAATCCGTGAAACTAATTTTACTGATTAAAATGCCATCAAAATGCGAGGCTTGCCAGCTAAACATAAACTGCCCGTAATTGATGATGAAAAGGCCGGTCATAAAAATTGCCGGAAACAGTTTCATGCTGTCACTATAGCTTTTGTTGGTGTAAAACAGGATGCCGTAAAACAGGAAACCACCGGTCATCACGATGGAAGACCGGCTTCTTTTATTCCTTAAAATCAGTTTGATTTCGTTAGAAACCAGATCGCCAACTTTACCAAAACGGCTGAAAAACGGGATGTTGGTACTACTTTTATAAATAGTTTTTTTAGACCCTAACTCTTCGAGGTACAAATTATTTTTAAGGTAACTGAAGTTGATGTAATACATCAGCGCAGCCAAAACAACCGGCAGCAAAACATAATAGGGATGCTGTATCAAACCGTTAAAAAACGCAAAAGAGATGTTGCGGATAGAATACCAATGCCAGGAAAAATCGGCCAGGCCCAACAATACCAGCAGAAGCGCAAAACCAACATAAACCCAGCCGTTTAAGTTTGATTTCCGCTTGATAAACAAACTGAGATAGTTGTTAAAAACCGTAAAACCGATGACGGCAATGATGAAAAGCAAAGCGGTTGTGTGGCTGGCATCAACCCAAATCACCTTAAAAATGAAGGGTAAAAACAGTATGATAGGCCACAAATTAAAAAACGAAAGCAGCGAGGCGAACGACAAATACCGCACAATCGTATTTTTTTTGATGCGCAGATGCAAGTAAGGTTGAACCTGCAAAGTTGGCAGTTCCTGCAGTTGGAAACGCCAAAGCAAATCGGCCAAAAAATAATATAAAATGATTTTGCAGAAGGAAACAACCAGGTCTTCGTTTGGGAAAATGGCTTCCAAAACTTTGTCCATAAAAAAAGCAAGCGCCAGCACGTTTAGCAACAGGTATAAAATTAAAATACCCATCACCACTTTTACGGCGATGCTTTTGCCCGCACCCACGGTACGCAAAAAGGATTTGATTTCGTGCTGGATAAAAATGCTGGTCATAGGCGAAGGGATTTCGGCAAGTAATTTACAATTTTAAAAAGCGGAAGCAAGAAAATTAATCGTTATGATTGGAAAATTAAATGCTGCTTATCCAATTCAAAAACAGATTTGATCGTAGTTAATATCTCATCCAATTTTTGAATATCATCAACCTCAGCTATTTTTTTTAAGATCAACTCCTGTTCAATCACCAACACTTTTTTGCAATAAACAAATTGCGTAGAATGCGGCACTTTAAAAGGAACCGTTAAATGTTGGCTATTTATTTCAACAGCTAACGTTAGTTCTTTTATATTTTAAGTGGTAAGCTGAACAATAATCACATCTTTCGATGTTTGATTAACCAACGAATTAGAAACTACAATTCCGGGCCTTACTTTCGATCCTTGCTGATTGGTAAACGGAAAAGGCAGCAATACAACATCGCCTTGCTTATATGGCATCAGCTATTGGTTTTCGAGATAAGAATTCCAGTAACAATCATCTTCTTTGTCCCACAATTCTGTTAGCGATTGTGTTGATGCCTGCATTGATAAAGAAGTCATTTCCTTTTCTTCAGCATCAGAAATAGCATTCTTTTGAACATCTGTTTCTGTTGGAAAACTATCCAATTCTTTAAAAGAAAAATTTAGCGCATCAGCCATTTCTTTTAAAAGCCCAATATGTTTTTCGTTGAAGTTTTTTACAATCAAAGTCATCATAACTTACTATTTCAAAAACAAATTTACTTAAAGATTTTGTCGCGGTTGCAAAGTCTATACGATTTTTAAACCTTAATACTTATACTTCTCTTTCCACAAACTCTTCAATCGCTCTTTAAATTTCGTTTCGGCTGGGTTGTTGCCCGGCTCGTACAATTTTGTTCCGCTGATGGCATCGGGCAGATATTCCTGATCGGCAAAATTGCCTTCAAAAGCATGAGCATATTGGTATTCTTTGCCGTAGCCGATGTTTTTCATCAGTTTGGTTGGTGCATTGCGGAGATGCAAAGGCACAGGCAAATCGCCGGTTTGCGTTACCAATTGCTGTGCTTTGCCAATCGCTTCGTAACTGGCATTGCTTTTTGGGGAATTGGCCAGGTAAACAACCGTTTGCGAAAGGATAATGCGCGATTCGGGCCAGCCAATAACATTGACTGCCTGGAAACAATTATTGGCCAGAAGCAGCGCATTTGGATTGGCATTGCCTACATCTTCCGAAGCTAAAATCAACAACCTTCGGGCGATAAACAAAGCATCTTCGCCACCGGCAATCATCCTGGCCAACCAATAAACTGCTGCATTGGGGTCGCTACCGCGGATGGATTTGATAAAGGCCGAAATAATATCGTAATGCTGCTCGCCGGCCTTATCGTACAAAGCCATGTTTTGCTGCACGTTATCGAGTACTAATTTATTGGTGATGGTAATTTCGTCGCTGTCTAACGCATTTACCAAAAGCTCGAAAATGTTCAACAGTTTCCGCGCATCGCCGCCGGAAAGCCGGATCAAAGCTTCATATTCTTCGATCACGATTTTTTTGGTGCTAAAAACAGTATCGGTAGCAATCGCTTTTTGCAGTAAACCGATGAGTTCCTGCTCGGTCAAATTCTTTAAAATATAAACCTGACAACGGGAAAGCAAAGCCGAAATAACTTCAAAAGACGGGTTTTCCGTAGTGGCGCCAATCAGCGTAATGATGCCTTTTTCAACCGCGCCAAGCAGTGAATCTTGTTGCGATTTGGAAAAACGATGGATTTCGTCAATAAATAAAATTGGTTGCGGTTGTCCGCTTTTTTTCAGCATTGAAGCTTTTTCAATCACCTCGCGTACTTCTTTTACACCCGAATTTATCGCACTCAACGCAAAAAACGGCCGACTCAAGGATTGAGAAATAATATTTGCCAACGTAGTTTTACCAACGCCCGGCGGTCCCCACAAAATGATGGAAGGCATATTTCCAGATTCGATCGCTTTGCGCAAAACGGCACCTGCGCCAACCAAATGCTGCTGACCGGCGTAATCGTCCAAACTTTTTGGCCGCATTCGCTCAGCTAAAGGAGGTAAGTTATTCATCGGAATAAAATTCGAGATTATAAGACCGAAATCCTAATCCAAAAAACTATTAACAAAAGCACACATAAATTTATCCGATAAAAGAAGCATCAATAAAATTTATGGAATCACCTCAAACAGCAAAAACTGCGTTTTTTCCGTCTTTGCAAAGTTGTTATCCGCCACAAAAATGATTGTATGATGTCCGTTTGGCAAAGTCGGGCCAAAGGTTGCTCCTTCCACGTTATCAATATAGATTTTCAAATCATCCATGTTTAATAAAAGCTTTTTGCGAATCAAATGTTGCGGCGGATTTTTTAGGAGAGAAGCATTATCCACCACATTGTCCGCACCAGTTAAATCAGCCAGAAAAACGCGAATCACGCAACCTTCTTTCCCGTCAGAAAAAGAACGCTCGGTAACTAAAAGCTGGTTTTTGTTGATGGAAAGAATATCCGGGATTCCGTTTATTTTAAACCCGTTTTCAGGCTTTGCCGGATATGCAACCGGTTCAAGCTGGTAGGCATATTGCGCCGTGTTTTGCTTCGTTTTCCAATCAAATTTATAAATGCGGACCAAGGCATTGTTTGGTGTTACGTCAGCACGCGGCCCGTCCTGGTACAACGGTTCTTCCAGGTTTACGTACAGCGTTTGGTAGTTATCGGCAAAAGTCAAGCCTTCTAAAACGCCGTTTCTGCGTGGCCCGGTTTCTGTTGCGTGCATTTTTAAATTGTTGGGCAACGGCAAGGTGTTAATCAATTTCCCGGAAGTAGAAATGATATTTACAGCCGGGTCAATCAAAACTGTATCTCCTTGTTTTACAATGCGTTCACCTTCACTGCTCCAAATTAATTGATTGGTTTTGGGGTTATAGCGGATGGCTTCCGGGTCAACGGTTTCTTTGGTGTGCTGCTTCAAATCCGGGTACGGCTGGTTGTTTTGCTGTTTTAAAGTAGTTACCGCGATGAGTTTTACGCTGTTGATTTCTTTTCCGGCCAAGCTGATTTTAGCTGTATAAAAACGCGAAGGGTTGATCTCCGAACGGTCATCGCTGATGATATAATACACATCGTTTTTTGCATCGTAATCAATGCCTGATAAACCGCCGACTGTTGTATTTTGGTATTGCAGGTTGTACGGCAAATCGTATTCATCCAAAAATTTTAAGCTGCTGATGGTTGCCGATACTTCTTTTACCGGTACTTTTTTGAGGGAAGAACAAGCGGAAATGCAGCAAAAAAACAGTGCTAAAAACAGTATGGGTTGAAGGCGGTTGCAAGGATTAGTCGGAGTCATTCAAAATTATTTTAAATTGGTTGCTAAATTAAATCATTCTGCAACGAAGCATGTTCAATCTTTAACATTTAATACAGCCGATGCCCGCTTCATTCACCCAACAAAACCTAAACCAGCTTTGTAATGAACTCGCCAACCGCGATGCTTCTTTTAGCACCATAATTTCAGTGTACGGTTATCCACCTTTTTGGAGCAGGCCAAACACGTTTGAATCATTAGTACATATCATTTTGGAACAGCAGGTTTCGCTGGCTTCAGCTTTATCGGCACTGCAAAAACTGAAAGAAAAAATTGGCCAAATCTCCGCAGAAAACCTGTTGGCTTTAACTGATGAAGAACTGAAAGCCTGTTATTTTAGCCGGCAAAAAACAGTTTATGCCCGAGATTTAGCAGCAACTATTTTAAGCGGAAACTTAAAATTAGATGAACTGGTTTTGTTGCCAGACGATGAAGTTCGGACAAAACTGACCGCAATAAAAGGCATCGGCAACTGGACGACGGACATTTACCTCATCTTTATTTTGCATCGCACAGATGTTTTCCCAATTGGCGATTTGGCCGTTGTCCAAGCCATCAAACGAGTGAAAAACCTGCCGCCCGAAACTTCAAAAGAAAGGCTTCTGCAAATTGCAGAAGCCTGGAAACCTTATCGTACCATTGCCACCATGCTTTTATGGCACGAATATTTGAGTCGTCGAAAGGTTAAATAAACGTTCCGGCACGTTCTTTTTCCTGAAAACGCAGCACGACATCAATTGCATTATCAACCACATCACTCAAAGCAACAATAAAAGCGCTTGGTTTTGCCATCCGGATGGCGTGTTCAAACACATCCATTTCCCCGGGTGCAATTTCGTAGGTTGGTTTTTTTTCTGCCGATAAAACGCCTTCTTCCATCAGCTTTAACAGTTCTTCTTTTTTGCGGCCGCGCAAATGGTTTTCCTGCCGAAGGATGATGTGGTCAAACATTTCTGCTGCGATACGCCCAATTTCGCGGATATCTTCGTCCCGGCGGTCGCCGGTTGCGGCAATCAAACCAATTTTTTGCGGAGAATCAATGGTTTGCAAAAACTGTTTGATACCGTTAAAGCCATCCGGGTTGTGGGCGAAATCCACCATAATTTTAAAATCTTTAAACGGAAAAATATTCATCCGGCCGGGCGTTTGCGCTGCTGAAGGGATAAAGGTTTCGAGCGAAGTTTTGATATCTTCGGTACGGAAACCCCAAACAAAAGCTGTAAGCGTGGCCGCCAAAACATTTTGGATCATAAAGCTTACCGTTCCGCCAAAAGTCAGCGGGATTTGTGCTGCTTTTTGCACCCTTATTTTCCAACCGCCTTTTTTGATGGTGATGTAACCGTTTTCGTAAACGCAGGAAATATTGCCCAGGTTGGATTGCTGCACGATGATCGGGTTGTTTTCGTCCATACTGAAATACACCACATGGCAACCGGCCCTTTTGCCGATTTTAACACAGTATTCATTATCGGCATTGATTACGGCCCAACCGCTTTTTTTCACCGAATTGATCACTACTTCTTTTACCCTGGATAATTCATCAAGCGTATGGATATCGTTCAAACCTAAATGGTCTTCCTGGATATTGGTCAAAACGCCGATATCGCATTGGCCAAAACCCAAACCCGACCGTAAAATCCCGCCGCGGGCCGTTTCAAGCACCGCAAATTCGACCGTTGGATCTTTTAAGATAAATTCTGCACTCACCGGGCCGGTGGTATCGCCTTTTAACATCAACGTATTTTGAACGTAGATGCCATCCGAAGTGGTAAAACCAACCCGGTAACCGTTGTTTTTTACCAAATGGGCAATTAAACGTGTAGTTGTGGTTTTACCGTTCGTTCCGGTAATAGCAATAATGGGGATGCGGGCGGATTTGCCGTAAGGGTACAACATATCAATCACTGGTGCCGCTATATTTCGAGGCAAATCTGCGCTAGACGCCTAATGCATCCTGCAACCGGGCGCAGCATTTACTTCCAACACTACGCCGCCGTTTTCTGTTAAAGGCTGGGTAAGGTTTTTGGCCATGATATCAATCCCGCAAATATCCAAGCCGATGATGCGCGCAATGCGTTCGCAGAAAAAAATATTTTGCGGATGCACCATATCGGTAACATCAACCGAAGTTCCGCCGGTACTAAGGTTTGCGGTGGATTTCAGGAAAACTTGTTCGCCTTCGGGCGGAATGCTTTCTAAAGTATAGCTTCTTTTATCGAGTAAATCTAAGAGGTCGCGGTCAATATTAATTTCGGTCAGCACGTTTTCGTGTCCGTAACCACGCCGCGGATCGCTGTTTTCCATATCAATTAATTCCTGAATGGTTGATTTTCCGTTGCCAATTACATTTGCCGGAACGCGTAGTGCCGCAGCCACCATTTTATAATCAATCACCAAGATCCGGAAATCGTAACCGATAATAAACCGTTCTACAATCACTTTCCGGGAAACCTTTGCGGCATGTTCAAAAGCATCCAAAGCTTCCTGTTCTGTTTTTACGTTGATGGTTGCGCCGCGCCCGTGGTTGCCATCCAAAGGCTTGAAAACCAAAGGGAAACCAACTTTTCGGATGGCTTCGTGAACGCCTGCAACAGAAGTAACGGTCATGCCTTTTGCCACGGGGATGGCTTGTTCTTCCAGTAAACGTTTGGTTTCTTCTTTGTTGCCGGCCAAATCAACGGCAATACTGCTGGTGCGCTCGGTCATGGTTGCACGGATGCGCACCTGGTTTTTGCCATAACCCAATTGCACCAAAGATTGATTGTTTAGCCTGATCCAGGGAATATCATGGGCAATCGCTTCTTCTACCAAAGAACCTGTGCTTGGCCCTAAACGCGTTTGCTCGCGGATTTTTTTAAGCTGTTGGATATCTTCCTCCAAATCATAAGGCAAATTATTGATCAGTGCTTTAGCAATCCTGACGGCCGCTTCGGCTGCATAAACGCCTACTTTTTCTTCCTCATAATTAAAAACTACGTAGTAAACACCTTTGGTATGCGTTTCTCGGGTGCGGCCATAACCAGTATCCATGCCGGCCAAACTTTGTATTTCGAGGGCGATATGCTCAATCACATGCCCCATCCAAGTCCCTTCTTTTACCCTGGCAAAAAAACCGCCGGGCACACCGGGCGAACAGCGGTGGCTGTACAACGAAGGCATAAAAGCTTCCAGCCTTTCGTAAAAACCGACAATCGTATTAGTTGGCTGTTCTTCCAATTCCTCCAGGTCCAGGCGCATTTGTATCAACTTTTTCCGGTAAGTGCTCCAAATATTTGGCCCTTTCAGTACCTGAATCTTTTCAATCTTCATAAAATATATATGCTGTTAATGCTGTTTTTATACCTGTTTTTTTGTTGAAACACCTGCAATTAAATAAGTTTTTGAATATAAAATACAATTATCGTTCAACTATTCGTGCTGCGTGCCGTTATCTTTGGAAAAATACCTTTAATTTTTCATTGATGAGCATACCAACAGGCAAATTAGTAATTATAGGCGGTGCCGTTGACTTGGGTACGAACATCAGTGCCTTGGAAAACATCAAACAGCCAGACCACCTCCGGTTTTTTGAGCATGGAATTTTAAAACGGATCATTACAGAATCTGCCCATACAGAAAACTCTATTGTTGAAGTCGTTACCACAGCTTCCCAAATCCCGGAACTGGTTGGCGAAGAGTATATCAAAGCTTTTAACCAACTTGATGTGGAGAACGTAAACGTGCTGGACATCCGCAGCCGCGAAGATGCCGCCAACCCTGCTTATTTAGCACGCATCAAAAAAGCAGATGTGGTGATGTTTACCGGCGGCGACCAGCTTCGTTTAAGCTCTATTTTTGGCGGGACCGAGTTTTTATTTATCCTGAAAGACCGTTATTTACACGATCAT
>NZ_CALMAT010000123.1:0-33850 GCF_937859865.1 uncultured Mucilaginibacter sp. | reverse complement strand
ATTGCCGGGACTTCGGCCGGTGCGGCCGCTGCTTCTGCCAACATGATTTACCGCGGCCAAAGCAACGAAGCGATGGTCAAAGGCGAAGTGCAAATTACGGCTGGCCTGGGTTTTATTGATTCGGTAATTATTGATACCCATTTTGTACAGCGCGGGCGCATTGGCCGTTTGTTTTATGCCGTGGCCAGCAACCCGGGCATTTTAGGCATTGGTTTGGGCGAAGATGCCGGGCTTTTAATCACCGAAGGAAAAACCATGGAAGCCATCGGTTCCGGCTTGACGATTGTGGTTGAAGGACGTGACATCATCGAAACCAATATTTATAATGTAGAAATGGGGACACCGGTTTCTGTTGAAAACTTGAAAGTACATGTGATGTCTATTTATGATAAATTTGACTTGCAGCAGCACAAATTGTTTATCAACAAAACGGCCAAGGTTTTAAACAACCATGCCTTAAACATTCCGGACAACGATTATTGATATGAAACTGATTATACACGGTGGGTTTTTTAGCGAATCTGGCACCAACCAGGAAATTAAAAAAGCTAAACAGGAAGCTTTGGCCACTATTGCCGAGGCCAGTTATGTTTTCTTAAAAACGCATTCGGCCGTGCAAACTGCTGTTTTTGCCGTGTCTTTATTGGAAGACAGTGAACTTTTTAACGCCGGTTACGGTTCCCAAATCCAAAGCGATGGCAAAATCAGGATGAGTGCAGCTTTAATGGATGGCAGCACGGAACGGTTTTCGGGTGTGATTAATATAGAAGATGTGAAAAACCCGGTCCGGATAGCCGAAAAATTATTGCCGCTGCAAGACCGTGTTTTAAGCGGAAGCGGTGCCAAAGATTTCGCCCGCGAACATGATTTCCCATACTTCAACCCGCAATCGCCGCAACGAAAACACGAATACGAGCAAAAGCTGCAAAACTCGGTACGCTTAGGCACAGTTGGCTGTGTGGTTTTGGATGAATTTAATAACCTTGCCGCAGCTACCTCAACCGGCGGAAAAGGCTTTGAAATACCTTGCCGCGTAAGCGATTCGGCCACCGTTGCCGGCAATTATGCCAACCGTTTTGCAGCAGTTTCGTGCACAGGCGTTGGCGAAGATATTATGAGCGGAGCCGTGGCCGCCAAAATTGTAACCCGCGCAACCGATGGTTTTAAATTGAGCGATGCTTGCGAAAAAACACTGACCGAACTAAGTGGATTTGACGGTTTTGCAGGCGTGATCGGGATTAAGGCGAACGGCGAAATTTATCACGCCGATACACATCCATATATGGTTTGGGCAAGCTACGATGACGGGCTGGAAGTTTTTAGTTAAGCACAACACTTTTAAGCTTTGGCCGTTAATTAATTTGATTGGTTTTTCTATAACAATCAGCGTTTTATGAAAATATTATATACTCTTTTTATCGCCCTTTTTTCATTGCAGGCTTCGGCACAGATTTATGTTAAAATGCCCTGGCAAAAAAAGCACGAACGCTTTCCGGCATTGGCTTTAGTTCATGAGAAAACGCCGCCACCGGCACTTATCTGCAATACTTCTTTTACCACCTTTAAAACTGATTTAGGCCGAAGCCGCTACAGCATTGATGCCGAAGAAGCTATGTGTATGCGCAATTTGCGCCACAGCATGCGTTACGGGCAGGCAGCCATGCGTATTCAGTTTGATAGTTTGGCCAGCTTTTATTTCAGGCAAAACCGTTTTTCGGAAGCAAAGTGGTACGTGCTGCGCAGCAACGCCATCTCGCGCCAGCAAAAAAATTATGAAGGCATTATTGGTTCGTTGGTGGTTTTGGCAGATGTAAAATCAAACCTGGGCGATTTTAAACAGGCAGATGAAGATTTATTGGAAGCTAAAAATATTGCTGCGCTGCACAGTTTAACGCCCAACCTGCTGCTGATTGAACAGCATACAAAACAGATCAAGCTGAACAAAGACGGCGGCATTAAAGTAGAAAACCATTATGCCGAGCTGCTTTAGCTAATCGGGTTCCGGTATTTATTTTGGCAGGAATATTAAAACAGCCATACTTCTTTTACCACACAAAAAATGTACTGTTGCCATCAAAAGGCAATATTTTGGCAATAATCTTTTAAATATTTAAAATAATATTAAAGGTTAAAACGGCATTTGTGCTATTTGATATAAACAAATTGTATTTTTACGAGTTAAAGTAAAACAATTATTAAAAATCTAAATCATGGCAAAAGCTAAAAAAGAAGAAACTGAAGGCGGAATAACAGCTTATTCTGTTAAAACAAAAACCAAAAATGTTCCGATGGTTGACCCTGTTATCAATTGCAAATCGGGCAGGTATATTGCGGTAGGAAAAGATGCTGATGGGAATAATATGGCTGCCATTTTAGGAAAAGACAAAGCAGAAGAACACATCAAGAACGGAAACGCTAAAAAAGGCGAAGGCTGGGAATAATAATTGCTGTTTTGTAAACTACAATTTTTGCCAGCTTCCGCTATTTTATAAACCGGTGTTATTCGGTTTATAACCAATTAAAGCTATAAGGCCGGCCAGCAGTAAAATGCTGTCCGGCTATTTTTTTAACCGGTTCTTAAAGCTGTTTAAATTTTGTTCAACCTGTTTTCCATGCTTCTTTTATCACCAAAAAATTGTTGGACATTTGGTTTAAGTTTATCTCAATTGATACAGACACCAATTTTTATAGGGTAAAAGAAGCATTGGCATCAACCCAAAGCATATCGAAAGGTTTTGTATAAACTTTAAATATGCGCTTCAAAGTTTATTTTTGCTTTATTTATTTATCTATTATAACTGCTTTATGAAAACAATAAAGTATATGCTACTGATGCTGGGCGTGTTTGTTTTTCATCAAACCAAAGCCCAAGCTGTTAATGCTGTTTTTAGCCCGGTTTTACATGCCTATTTAAGTGTAGAAAAAGCATTGGTTGATGACGATGGCAAAGCGGCAAACCAGCAAGCCGCCGAAATGGTGAAAGCCGTGCAGCAACTGAATACCGATAAACTGGAAGCTGCACAAAAAGGAGCTTGGACAAATTACAGCGAAAAATTGCGTTTCAATGCGCAGCACATCAGCGAGTCTAAAAGCATTGAGCACCAGCGCGAACATTTTGCCGCGCTTTCTGATGCTGTTTTTATGCTGCTAAAAAACTTTAAGCCTGATGTTACCGTTTACAGGGAGTATTGCCCGATGAAAAAACAGTACTGGATAAACGCTTCTGCCAAAATCCAAAACCCTTATTACGGAAAGAAAATGCAAGATTGCGGAAAAGTAACGGCAACGATTAAAGGCACTGCATTGTAATGCCGTAAAAAAAAGGCAAACCGCCCTGTTTTCGCAACCAAATTTCTAGCAAATTGCATAAATCAATTGCCCAAAACTGACGATCAAAATTAAATGGATATAGACAATTCTTCAGGTTTTAATTTTTCCGGCGAATCTTATGAGCTTGATTTCAACTTGTTAAAACTTGCCATTGATGCCTCTGTCGCCGGCATTATTATTACAGATTACCGCCAGCCCGACCATCCCATTATTTATTCCAACAAGGCTTTCGAAAAAATTTCGGGCTATAAAAGAAATGAAATCATTGGCCGCAACTGCCGCTTTTTGCAGGGCGACGACCGCGAACAACAAGCACGTTATATTTTAAAAGAGGCCATTAAAAACGGGGAAACCGCCACGGTTGAACTGCGCAACTATCGTAAAAACGGAGACTTGTTTTGGAACGAGCTGTACTTATCGCCCGTAAAAGATGCAAACGGAAACGTAACGCATTTTATGGGCGTACAAAACGACATCACTAAACGGAAAAATGCCGAGCAGCAACTGCAAAAAGAACGCGACGAAATGGAACGCCGCGTGATCGAGCGCACCAGATCGTTAAAAGAAAACGAAGAATACCTGGCCAGTATTTTACAAACGGTACGCGAATCGCTTTTGGTTTTAGCTCACGATTTGCGCGTACTAAGTGTCAACAGGCATTTTCTACGAACCTTTAAAGTATCCGAAGCCGAAACCATTGGCATAAAACTTTATGATTTGGGCAATGGCCAATGGAATATCCCGCAATTAAAAGAATTATTAGAAACCATTTTGCCAAGCAACAACCCAGTTTTGGATTTTGAGGTAAGCTACGAGTTTCCGCATATTGGTAAAAAAATAATGCTGCTGAACGCACACCAGATTGAACTGGACGGCGAGTACAAACAGCACATCCTGCTTTCTTTTGAAGATATTACCGAACGCAAAGAAGCCAATCAGCGCAAAGATGATTTTATATCCATTGCCAGCCACGAACTCCGCTCGCCTTTAACCACAGTTAAAGGTTATATTCAACTTTTAGAAAGGCTGCTTCCGAAAGATAACGACAAGGTTACGCACGCCATCGCCAAAACCAACGATTACCTAAACCGGATGAACGAGCTGATTACCAATTTACTAGACACTTCCAAGATCCAAAACGGCAAAATAGAACTGCACAAAGAGGTTTTTGATTTTGACCAAATGGTGAAAGAAGCCGCAGAAAACGTGCAGGGAAGCTACAGCTCGCATAGGATCAAGATCACGGGCAGCACCAAAATGGATTATGCCGGAGACCAGCACCGGTTAGAACAAGTGGTTGTTAATTTGCTTACCAATGCCATTAAATACTCGCCTGAAGCCAGCGAAATAGCAGTTTACCTTTCGCGGGTAAGTGGTTTTATCAAAGTTGCGGTAACAGATTATGGACTGGGCATTGGCCGCGAAGACCAGAAAAAAGTGTTCGAGCGGTTTTTCAGGGCAAACAGCATCCAGAAGAAATTTCCTGGCATGGGAATTGGCTTATACGTATGCGACCAAATTATTAAAAACCATAAGGGCACTTTGTGGGTTGATAGTGAAGCAGAAAAAGGTGCTACTTTTAGTTTTACCTTGCCGATATAACAGAGATGATAAACAAAACAGTATTGGTATGTGATGATGACCAAGGTATTCTCGAAATGCTTGTACTTGTGCTGGAAAGCTATGGCTATCAGGCAATTGCAGAAAGCAACAGCCCAAATATGTTTGACACGATTGAAAAAGTACATCCGGGTCTGGTGATTATTGATTTATGGATGCCGGAAATGACGGGCGACGAAGTGGTTAAACAACTGCGCAAAAAACCCGAAACGCATGATTTGCCTGTGATTGTAATTTCGGCCAGTATGGATGGAAAACAGATGGCAGACAAGGCCGGCGCAACACATTTCATCAGCAAACCTTTTGATATTTTTAATTTGATTGATAAAGTAGAAGAATACTACGCTTAAAAGCGACACCAATTTTTAGGGCATAAAAGAAGCATCGGCAAAAAAACAGCGATGCTTTTTTTATGCCTGTTTTTTTGCCCGGGCAATTCTGCTTGCTAAAACCCTTTTCTATTTTCACCGCCCTTCTTTTTATTTAAATTAATTCTAAATAATTTTCTGTCAAATAGATTAAAAATTATATTTGCGGCTACTTAGAATTAATCTAAATAAACGCGCATGACTGATTTTATACACTGCCTAAAAAAAACAATCCCATTTTCCTTGCTGCTGTCCCTAATTATAATTAATGCTGATGCCCAATCTTTTACAGGCAGGATTTCAGGAAAAATAAAAACAACTGACGGTAAAACTGAAGCCCACGTAACCGTAATGGTTAAAGAATTAAACCGTGTAACTACTACCAAAGACGATGGCAGTTACATGTTCGGCAATATCAAACCAGGGGTTTATACCATCAGGATTTCTTGCATCGGCTGTGCCAACAAAGAAACTACGGTAAACGCTTTGGCAGGCAAAACCACGGTGGCAGATTTTACTTTGTCTGAAAGTTCCTCGCAATTAGCCGAAATAAATATTAATGCCCGTAAAAACAGCAACAACAAACCGGGTACGTTGGGCAAAGCCAATATCAGCCCGCTGGACCTGCCGCAAAGTAGCGGTGTAGTAGGAAGCCAAGTAATTAAAGACCAGCAGGTTAACCGTTTGGGCGATGCGTTGCGGAATGTGAGCGGCGTTTCGCTGACCCAAACGCGCGGCGGCGTTTCCGAATCTTTTTCGGCACGCGGTTATACCATTGGCGTTTCCGGCGGTGCGGGAAGCATTTTCCGGAATGGCGTTTTAACCAATTCTGCCGGTTTCCCGGATGCAAGTACCTTAGAATCAATCGAAGTTTTAAAAGGAAGTTCTGCCTTGCTTTACGGCAATGTTTCGGGCGGATTGATCATCAATTTGGTTACCAAAAAACCAAAGTTTGATTTTGGCAGCGAAGTTGCTATGCGTTACGGCAGCTACAACGATTACAAACCGATGGTTGATGTTTACGGCCCAATCAGCAAAAACCTGGCTTTCCGTTTGATTGGCACTTATGAAAACAGCGATAGTTACCGCGATCAGGTTAAAACAAATATAACCAATATTAGCCCTTCGCTCCTGTTCAACCTCGGCACAAAAACAACGTTATTGGTAGAAGGGAATTACCTAAAATCTGATTTAACACCGGATTATGGCATCGGAACTTTAAACAACGGCCGCTTTTTGCCTGATGTTCCGCGTTCGCAATTCATCAATACCAACTGGGCTTACAGCAATTTAGAACAGGGAACAGGTTCGGCTACGTTAAACCATCGTTTTAACGACAACTGGAATTTAACCGCTATCGGCTCTTTGCAAGGCACAAGCGTTAACTCTTTCGGTTCGAGCCTGCCAAACAATGTTGCGGCCGACGGAACCTGGAACAGAGGTTTGGCCCGCGCCAAAACTTACGAAGGCGATTATACCGCACAAGTTAATCTGAACGGAAAGTTTAAAACAGGTTCCATCAAACATCAGTTTTTAGCGGGAACGGATTTTGCAGAAGTGCTGAACGTAACCAGAAACTTTGCCATCAGTGGAATTACATCGACACAAACAGTTTACGATAAAATCAATATTGTAGATCAGGATGAACTGATGCCGCGCACTGATGTTCCAAATTCTACAGATACTTTGCGCACCAAATCGCCTTCCTACCGCTTTGGTTATTACGCACAGGATTTGATCAGTCTGACCGAAAAATTTAAAGTGCTGGCAGGTTTGCGTTATTCCATCCAGAAAACAGAGCAGACTTATATTGAGAATTTAAAAACAAGTGCTGATAGCCGCGGCACTGCTTCAACCAAGTTTGACAAAGCTTTTTCGCCCAAATTGGCTTTGCTTTATCAGCCTGTTAAAACCACTTCGGTTTATGCCAGCTACAGCAACAACTTCATCACCAATTCTTCTTACACCGATATTTACGGCGCAACTTTAAAACCTTCTACCGTAAACCAATACGAAGCAGGCGTTAAAAACGATTTATTTAACGGAAAGCTGACTGCCAATTTCAGCGTTTATCGGATTATCAACAGTGATTTAGCTGTACAAGCACCATTAGACCGTAACGGAAACCAAAACCCGGTTTCCACAATCCGGGAATTTAGCGGCGAAACAACCAGCGATGGTTTTGATGTAGATATCAACGGTACAATTTCTAAAAACTTTTACTTTCTCACCGGCTACGGCTACAATTATATGCGTTATACCAAAACCGGCAATACAACAGGTTCTTACACCGTTGGCGAACGCTTGGTGAATAATCCGGCGCATACTTTTAACGGAAGTTTATTTTACACTTTTAATCTTCCTGCTTTACGCGGGTTAAAATTGGGCGCATCTGCTTTTTATACCGGCGCACGCTTTGGCGGATACAACAATACCATTAACCAAACCCAAAAATACAGCCGTTTAATTCCGTTAAGCGGTTTTACCACGGTTGATCTTTCTGCGGGATATTCCTTCAAAAGGTTCTCGTTATTGGGCAAAGTTTCCAATATCGGCAATACCTTAAACTATTTGATCCACGATAATTACAGCATCACACCGATTGCGCCGCGCCAGTTTTTAACCACGCTTTCGTACAAATTTTAAAAAAAATCGACACCAATTTTATACCGGTAAAAACAGCATTTATGAAAAATGTACAGGACCAAAAAAAGACCTGTAAAAGAAGCATCGGCCGACATGCTTTAAGCTGAACCTAAGTACCAATTACATTTTTAAAGCCTTTTTAAATTCCACCTTAAAAAAACCACCATGCTTCTTTTACCACCTAAAAATTGATGCTTATCCTATTGACATCTAATTTAGAAAAGTAAAGATTTTTGGGCGATAAAAGAAGCATCTAAAATGGCTGAACAAAAATTTGAACAAGCCTTACTTTAACACATCGCCTTCTTTAATTTCATCCGTTCCCAGCAATACAATTTTTTCATTCGCTTTCAGGCTGCCAAACACTTCGGTTGAATCATGGCTGGCCAAACCTTCTTTTACATCAACCAAAGTTGCTTTTCCATTATGAACGGCCACCACATATTTGCGCTCGGTAGAACGGACGATGGCACTGCTCGGGACCAGCAAAGATTTAGAACCGGATAACATTGGTATGTGTACTTCGGCATACATCCCCGGTTTTAGCTGCCCGTTTGTGTTGATGACATCTATTTCAATCGCTTCCTGGCGCATACTGCCCAAGGCGTTGGCCGAACGGCTGATTTTAGCTGTATAAGGCTGGCCGGGCATAGCATTAAAGGTAAATTGTACTGGCTCTTTTAAATCAACTTTATCTACATAATCTTCAGGAATGTCCACCTGCAAGCGCAGCTTTCGGGTATCCTGCAAAATCAGCATGGGCTGGTCGGTTGATTTTCCGGGGGCAACCAGCGCGCCCGGCGAAATATTACGCTGAACGATCATCCCATCAAAAGGCGCATAAATATTCAGGTAGCCCAGCATGGTGCGGACAAAAGCTACGTTGGAACGTTCGGAATTGGCGATCGCTGCATCGGCCTTCATCCGCGATAAAGCATTATCCAAATCAAGCGGCGAAACAGAGCCAGGCTCCAGCGATGCTTCTTTTAGCCGCTGATATTTTTCTTTACTGGCCGTTGCCGTTTCTTGCGCTTGCAAAAAACGCGAATTGGCAGATTGTACTTGCGATTGCATTTCTGGCGCTTCCAAAGTAACCAGCAACTGTCCTTTTTTCACCATCGAACCCCGGTCAACATAAACTTGTTTAACAAATCCGTTTACTTTCGGAAACAGGTTTACTTCACTAAAGGGCTTTAATTGCCCTGGCAATCGGGCCGATGACGACAGTGCTTTTTCGGCCACTGTGGCCAACTCATACTGTGCTGTTGATTTACCTTTTACATCGGCCGTTAAATCAACCGGTTTTTGGTTGCCCGAGCAGGCATATAACAAACAGCAAACAGCCGCTGCTAAAATGGTTTTATAGTTCATGGTGGTTATGCGTTAATTGGTTCGAGGTTGGTGTACGTGTGTTTTTCCGGTTCTTGTTCATCTTCGGGCATCAATGCAGGCGAATCATAAGTGGTTTTGCCTTGTACCCAGGCAAACACTTGCGGCAGGATAAATAAAGCCGCTAATGTTGATGCGAATAAACCACCAATTACAGCGCGGCCCAGCGGTGCGGATTGTTCGCCTGCTTCCCCCATTCCGGAAGCCATCGGGATCATTCCTGCAATCATGGCCAAGCTCGTCATCAATATTGGCCGCAAACGGATGGAAGCACTGGTGATGGCAGCTTTGGTGGCATCCCTGTATTCCAATCTTAGGTTTTCGGCGTTGGTTACAATCAGGATGGCATTGGCCACCGATACACCAACCGACATAATCATGCCCATGTAGGATTGCAGGTTGAGTGTGGAACCGGTAATCAGCAACATAACCAACGAACCTAATACCACCGCAGGAACAGTAGAAAGCACCGTTAAAGAAACTTTAAACGATTGGTAATTGGCCGCCAGCAACAGGAAAATAACCAGGATGGCAAACAGCAAACCGTTTTGCAAACTGGATAAAGTATCAACCAGCAATCCCGACATTCCACCGATGGTTGCTAACAAACCTTTTGGCGGCGTGCCTAATGATGCTACGGCTTTTTTAACGTCAGAAGTAGCTGTGGCCAAATCTTTTTTATAGATATTGGCACTAACGGTAAGAAAGCGGCGCGGCCCGCTCCGGTCGTATTCACCCGGAACATACGTGGTTTTAAAAGTGGCAATATCGCTCAAAACCGGGCTGCTTTGCCCTTTAACCAATGGGATTTCTTTCAACTGGTCCATCGTGTTCATCACATACTCCGGCACTTGTACCTGAACCTGATAAGTGTAAGCGCCTTTTTCATCCAGCCACAAATTTTTCTCGGTAAAACGGCTGGAAGAAGTGCTGGCTGTAACGGACCGGGCAATATCTTTAACATTCAAGCCTAATTGTGCCGCTTTTAAACGATCAAGCGTTATGGCGATAACCGGGAATTTCAGTGGCTGTACAATTTGTACATCGCGCAGGTAACTGATTTTTTTAAGCTTACCAACTACCTTATTGGCGTAACCTTCAATTTGCTGCATGTCTTTTCCGGCAACTTGCACTTCAATTGGTGTTGATGCACCCTGGCTCATGATCTTTTCGGTCATGTCAATTGGTTCAAAAGTAATTTGCAGTTCAGGCAGTTCGTGCGTAATGTTTTTGCGAAGCGCGTCTTTCAGCTCGTCCATGTTTACCTTGTATTTTTCGTCGAGGTTTACCTGCAAAACTGCTTCGTGCGTACCGGTATTGAAAATATACAAGTTACTGCTGCCATAACTGCTCGGGATCAACCCGATATAACCGGAAGTAATCTCCACATGGTTATTTACCGTTTTATTGATGATCTGCAATACCTGCTTAAACTTATCCTCCGTTCGTTCTAAGCGTGTGCCTTCCGGTTCTTTAATGCGCATCTGGAACTGGCCGTTGTTTATTTTCGGCATCATATCTTTTCCTATATAAAAGAAGCATAGGCCCGCCAGCAGCACAACAGTTACTAAGTAAAAAGGAACAATTATGCGTTTGTTTGGCATCCACCGGGTGAGAATACTGGTAAACTTTCCTTTTATCCTTTCAAAAAAATCATTTTCCCCCGGCTCATTTACTTCGGTAGAACGATGGTTGTTTACCTGGGTTTCTTCCCGCCGGTCTAATGCTTCCCCAGCATGTGCATGAATATGTCCATGCTGCCCATGTTGATAACGGTCTGCTTTAATCAGCCAATTGCTTAAAATTGGAACAACCGTTTGTGCCAGCACATAAGATACGATCATGGTTAAACCGATAGACATAGAAAGCGGCAAAAACATGGCTTTTGGGATACCGTTCATTAAAAAAGAGGGTGCAAAAACAGCAAGGATACAAAGCAGGATCAGCAATAACGGAAAGGCAATTTCTTCGCAAGCATCATAAATTGCCAGCCGTTTGGATTTGCCCATTTCTAAATGCTGGTGGATATTTTCGATGGTAACCGTGGCCTGGTCAACCAGAATACCAATTGCCAACGCCAAACCGCTCAAGGTCATGATATTGATCGTCTGCCCAAAAAGGCTAAGTAATAACACACCGATCAGGATAGAAACCGGGATGGTAATCACCACAATCAAACTGCTTCGCCAATCGCGCAAAAAAAGCAGTACCATTAAACCGGTTAGCAAAGCGCCCAGGCCGCCTTCGGTCATTAAGCTTTTTACCGCATTCACCACAAAGATGGACTGGTCAAACTCGTAGGAAAGCTTTACATCATCCGGCAGCAAAGACTGCATTTCTGGCAATTTGCTTTTCAGGTTTTGCACCACTGTCCAGGTAGAAGCATCTGCTGTTTTTACCACCGGAATATAGACGGAACGCTTGCCATTGATCAAAGCATAATCTACGGTAACATCGGCGGCATCGGCCACCCGCGCCACATCCTTTACAAAAATGGGCACACCATTTTGGGTTTTAACCGGAATGTTGCCAAAGTTTTCTGAATTCCTGATTAGGCTGTTCATCGTTGTCAGATAAATGGTATTATCCAACCGAAGGTTGCCCGAAGGCGACATTACATTGAACTTAGAAAGCGCATCTACCACTTCGTCCGGCGTGAGATTATAACTGCGCAGCTTGTCGGGATCAACATTAATCGTGATCGAACGTGCATTGGCGCCAAACGGCGGAGGTGCAGAAAGGCCGGGAATGGTAGAAAACATCGGCCGGATGCGCGTGGCGGCCAAATCATAAATATCTTTTAGGCTTCGGGAAGGGCTTGAAAAAACCAACTGCCCAACCGGCAAAGAAGAGGCATCAAAACGGATAACCTGCGGCGGCAAAGCTCCCGGCGGAAAAAAACTGGTGGCCCGGTTTACCTGCAAAGCTACCTGTGCCGAAGCTTCGGCCATGTTGGTGCTTTCGTAAAACTCCAGTTTAATCAATGTCAGGCCCTGGATATTTTTACTGGTGATGTTTTTTATCCCGTTGATGTATAAAAACTGGTTTTGCAAACCAGTGGAGAAAAAACCTTCCATTTGCTGTGGCGACATACCACCATAAGATTCAATCACATAAATGGTAGGCAGGTTTAGCTGCGGGAAAATATCAATCGGGATTTTTATTGCGGCAAGCACTGCAAATATTAAAAGGCTCATGGTGATGACCATCGTGGTGATCGGCCTTTTGAGTGCGGAGGTGACCATTGACATATACTTGTTATTTTAATAGGTTAAGTAATGACCCAACTTGGTTTTGGGCGAGGGCTTTTTGGAACAAGGCCCGGCAGTAAGCATTTTGGGCATTGGTATAATCCGTTTCTGCTCGGAAAAGAATATTTAAAGCGGCATCCAGCTCCACAATATTGGTCAAGCCGTTTTTATAAAGCGAGAAGTTGCGCCGGTATGCCGATTCGGCCGCCTGCAACTGTATGGGTATTTCGCGAAGCCGGTCTTGGGCCGTAAATAATTCTGCATTGGCCTGGCCCAAACTCAGCGACAACACATTTTGCTGTTCCTGCAAAGTTTTTAAAGAATAATTGGTTGCTGCCCTTTGAACCCCAAGCCGAAGCTGCCTTCTTTTTAAATCAAAAATATTATAACTAATGCCTACGCCGACCAAATAATTACTGCGTTGAAAGCCCCAGCCGGTTGATAAAGCATTAAAATTATCACTGTTGTCAACACTTGCGCCACGCCCCCAAGCCGCCCCTTCCAATAATATTTTAGGGTTATAGCTTTTTTTAACCAGTAATTCTCGTTGCCGGCTGGTTTCGTAAAGTGATTTGTAATAGTTAATTAAAGGATGATTGGCTGTATCTATTCCCGGCAAAGCCGCAACAGGTGCAGAAGAGATCAACTGAGGGATTGCATTGGTATCGGCAACCATTTGCACGGCAGGGATACCGCTGATAGCGGCAAGCTGCAACTGCACCTGTTTGGATTGGTTGGCCAGTTCGATATAATTTAACCGTGCTTTAGAAAGTTCTGCCGTTGCAATAGAAGTATCTACACCAGCCCTTACGCCGCTACGGGCAAGCGACAAAATAGAACGCCGGATCTCTTCGTTCCGCTGAATGTTTTTCTGCTGAATCAAAAGCAGTCCTTGCAGGCGCAGCAGTTCCAGGTAACTACTGATGGCATAACCCTGCAACTGAAATTTGGAACGAAGAAACAGGTTTTGTTCGGTATTGACTTCAGAAGCTGCCACTTTATTCTGGGCGCCATAAGCGCCAAAGTTGTAAATTTCCCAATCAAAAGAAGCAATACCTAAATTGGTTAAAGCCGGGTCGGTATTGCTGGTAGTGCGCCTGCCACCCGTATTAGACGGAATAATGCCAAAGCCAAAATAACCACCAGCTGTATTATTATTAGTGCCAATATCGGCCTGGTAATTCAAATTTAGGTTGGGCAGCCAGTTATACCGTGTTTCCTTTGCTTCTGCCTGGCGGATTTTAATGGCAGCAGAATCTGTTATTAAGGAAGGCGCATTTTGGCTAATGCGGTTGAGTAAAGTATTTAGATTGATTTGTGCAGGTTGTTGCTGTGCATAAACCCGGCTTTCTATTAAAAAGAGCAGGAACAGTACACAAGCTTTTTTAAAGCTAAGCATAAGTGGTTGTTAGATTTTCTGAAAAAATAACGAGGGCTGGTGCAAGCGGAAAAACTTGCCCAATTCAAAAACAGCCGAAGAAATTGCGGCTGAAATTTTTCAGAAAAAATCAAATGCTTAGTTTGCCAAACAGCAGGAAATACTGGTCCGCGGGTACAATTTTAAAAAAAGTGTTTTTTAAATGAAAGGTGATTTTACGGATGGAATCCCAAAACCCGAAACCTAAAAATAGTGCGATAAAAGAAGCATAACGCAGCAACAGTTTAAAAATTGGAGCAGCAATTTTTTGTTGAACAGAACTCATTTCTGCCACAACATCTTCCGTGTATTCCCCTTCTTTTCTTTTTCTGATCAGCTTAGATAGCAAAAAACGGTTAGACTGATTATCCGTATTTAAAACCCTTTTGTACATATTAAATGCAACCACCGGTTTTGCAACCAGCAAAACAGCAAGGATGAAAATTAATATTTTTACAGATTGAAAAGGGTGCATCAGTAATTATGGTTACTGCTATCGAAACACAAAATTGAACATATTGTTGCTGGTTAATTGCCGGTAACGCAATTGTTGCAATAGCAAAATATAAAATTACTCCAACCTATTTATTGGGTTTCATGCTACTTTAAGCGCATCGCCCAGGCTTATCGTCCCGCCGTTTAATATCCGCGCCGTAATCCCGCCATACCCGCGGACGGCATTGTACCCGCCTTCGCCCAAAATTTCTTCCATCCGCGAACAAGGATGGCACTCGCCCGTATATTCCAGCAAAACTTCGCCTACCCAAAACGTTTTATCTTTTAAGGCCAGCAGGTTAATGCCTTGAATTACTAAATTGCGCCTCAGCATTTCCGCTGATACTTCTTTTACCTGCATAAAAGAAGCAATGGCACCGAGGTGTTCCTGCTGGATCAAAGTAACCTGTCTTTTACTACCTTCAGAACCGGAAAAATGATCGCCTGCCAGCCCTTTTTGCGTGATGGCTTCCACGGTTTTTAAAACAAGCACCTCCTTTTTTCTGGCTGTCCGTACACCAATCCAGCATACTTTTCCTTGTTGCGGCAACGTGTCAATCAGTTTTTGAAGCGGAGAATTTTTGTAGAATGGCATGTTTTGCTGGTTTAAATTTTACCCGGTAAAAGAAGCATTAAGTTTTAGGCTGATTAAAAACCGGTATAAAACCTAAATGCAAAAATCAAACAAAAAAAGCTTCGTTTGTTTCCTAACTACATTTTTTAAAGAGCAGGACAAACACAGTGCAAACGTTTTTTAACAAGGCGATACAAGCGGTTTACATCAGGATAGAACTGCAGCCGGCGCAGGAAAAAGTGATCGGGGCAGGCGCTTTGGCCAAAATACTAAATGCACTGGAAACTTCTTTTGTAAACTTGGCAGAAGCCGAAATCCAAAACCGGTACAGCGAGCAAACTTCGGCCTTAAAAAAAGAAACCAAGCTGTTTTTGGCGGCAACAAAACTTTGGATGACTGATTTTGATTTCGCCCGGATGACTTTTGCTCTCGCGCCTGATCTTTCGCCCGCAAATTATCCGTTTAAAACACTTACCAATTTTATGGCCCTAAAAGAAGCATGCTTTGCTTTGTTTGCCGATACTGTTTTTACCGATGCTTTTTTTAGTTCCGATACTGTCGAAAAGATGGCCGAAAGATACAGCGCAAAACAACGGATCAATATTTTTAAACCAATTTATGATGAACTGATCAACCAGGAAAACTTTACCGTTTATTTTGGGGACAGTCCAACATCAACTTCAAAAAAATGGCTTAAAACAGATGACCAGGAATTGCTGACCAAACTGATGCTCGAAGCTGTAAAAAAAGCCAAAGAAGCGATAGAAACGTATTACCAATTGGTTAAAACGGGCGAAGAAAACGACCTTTTTGGCAAAAGGTCAACTTATAAAAAAGTTTTGGTTACAGAAACTGCCCGGCAAGATGTTTATCCTTACCAAGTTAAAAAAGTTAAGGTTGACCAAAAAGTTGTTTTCCTGAGCAGGCAGCTTTCGGCAGAAGTGCGGGTGAAAGACGGTTTTTACCAGATCAGTTTGCCCGAACTTCAAATCAGCGTAACAGAAAAACAACGGGCGGACGCAGAAAAAGCTTTTGATACCTCATTGGCCCAGTTAATTAACCAATACAACAAAGGCAACTGGAACAGCAGCGATCAAAAATCCAAAACCGTACTTTTAAAACTGAAGGAACTGCTGGCCGAACATTAAGCTTTCCGGTGCTTTTTTTAACGTCTAAGTTACGTTATGGAACCTTTCAAAGTCTTTTCCGCTCAGCTCTACCCAAATTTGCGTGCCTGATATCCCGGATGCCATTTGCAGCGGTTCTTGTATAATGTTGTAATAATTTTGAAATGGCTGCGGCAGCTTGCCCAGGTTTGGGTGCTTTTTTACAGGCTTTAAAGTAATGCCGGTGTAGGCATCTTGTTTATCAATACAGGTGATTTGAGAAAGGCAATATTTATACCCTCGTTTGATCAAAAAACCCAGCAAACGTTTGGTCAATTCCGTTTTCATAGTTTTTAGTTAAATAAAGTAAATGTAGGTAAATATTGTTGCAACAAAATACGTATAAATACCTGAAATGAAAATATTTTTATCCGTTTTTAGAACCTTTATTAGTGTTGATTTTTTGAAAACAAACGCTTTGATCACTGATTTTTTGCCGGTAAAAGAAGCATTTGAAATTTGCCGGATAAAACCGATCTTTCCAAAAAAAACCTGACCGCCTAAACCAGCTTATCCTAATAAAATTGAAAAAAACAAGCCTCGCATTCCTTGCTATTTTCCTGCTGATTGGAGGAAACACCTTATTTGCCCAACAAAAAAAGGCGGCGACAACATCCGGAAACCCGGTTTTCCCCGGTTGGTATGCCGATCCGGAAGGGATTATTTTTGATGATACGTACTGGATTTATCCAACTTATTCTGATGATTACGGTAAACCTTCACCTCAGCCCAAACTTTCGCCGTTGCAATTAAAAACGCAGCAAAACACCATCAACAAACAATATTTAAAGCAAACTTTTTTGGATGCTTTCTCTTCCAAAGACCTTGTCCATTGGAAAAAACATCCCAAAGTTTTATCTATAGAAAATGTAAAATGGGCAGCTTACTCTATCTGGGCGCCTTCCATTACCCGGAAAGACGGAAAATATTATTTGTTTTTTGGCGCGAACGACATTCAAAACGACAACCAGTTGGGCGGTATTGGCGTTGCCGTTTCCGATAAACCCGGCGGCCCTTTTATTGATCATTTGGGCAAACCTTTGGTTAGCAAGTTTTACAACCACGCGCAACCCATTGACCAGTTTGTGTTTAAAGATGTAAACGGTGAATATTACCTGATTTACGGCGGCTGGCAGCATTGCAACATCGGCAAACTAAATGCTGATTTTACCGGTTTTATCCCTTTTGCTGATGGCAGCCTTTTCAAATCCATCACGCCGGAGCATTATGTAGAAGGTGCTTACATGATTGCCCGAAAGGGCAAATATTATTTAATGTGGTCTGAAGGGAACTGGACCGGCCCTGATTATAGCGTGGCGTATGCCATCAGCGATTCGCCTTTGGGCCCTTTCAAACGTATTGGAAAGATTTTGCAGCAGGATCCAACGATTGCAACCGGTGCCGGCCATCATTCGGTTATCCACATCCCAAAAACGGACGACTGGTACATCGTTTACCACCGCCGCCCTTTAACTACCACGGATGGTAACCACCGCGAAACTTGCATTGACCGAATGTATTTTGATAAAGATGGTTTGATTTTGCCGGTAAAAATCACCAACGAAGGCGTTGAAAAAAGGGTTTTAGGGAAATGATTTTCTAAGCGAAAGCACCAATTTCTCACCTCGCCCCAACAAAAACAGCTTGTGTTTCTTTATCTGTTATTGCAGATAGCAACACAAATTTTTGTATGATAAAAACAGTATTCATTGCCAGCACCGAAGCTTACAGCGGAAAATCCATCATTTCCATCGGGCTGGTAAACATGCTTTTGGGCAAAGCGCAGAAAATTGGTTTTTTTAAGCCGATTATCAGCCAGAATTTGCTCGAAAAAAAGGACGACCATATCAACACCATCCTCACGCATTTTGATCTGCCGATCGCTTACGAAGATACCAACGCTTTTTCATGGCAGGAAGCGATGCGCCAGATGGAAACCGAAAGCGAAGGCGAAATGATTGATACCATCATCCGTAAGTTTAAAAACCTGGAAGACAAATACGATTTTACGGTGGTTGAAGGAACGGATTACCAGGGCGAAGGCGCGGCTTTTGAATTTGAGATCAATGTACAGATTGCTAAAAACCTGCGCGCGCCGGTTATCATTGTGGTTTCGGGCGAAGGAAAAACAACGGCGCAAGTGGTTAACGGCGCGCTAACGGCCATCCATAATTTTGGTGCGCGGGAGATACAAGTTCTGGCCATTGTGGCCAATAAAGTAAAGCAGCAAAGCATCCGGGACGTGGAAGATTTATTAAAGCAGCAATTATCGCCTGGTATTTTGATCGCTGTAATACCGGAAGATAAAACGCTCCAAAATCCATCGGTAAAAGAAGTATATGAAAAACTGGATGGCAAGCTGTTGTTCGGCAAAGAACACTTGTCCAACCAGGTTGATCATTTTGTTACCGGCGCGATGAACGTGCCCAACTTTTTGAATTACCTCAAGGAAAACGTATTGATTGTTACGCCCGGCGACCGCGGCGATATCATCATCAGCGCGTTGCAGGCCAATATTTCTACCAGTTATCCAAAAGTGGCCGGCATTGTTTTGTCTGCGGGCTACGAGCCGGAAGAACCGATTTTAAGGTTGATCGAAGGTTCTGAAACCGTTGTGCCCATCATTGCCGTTAAAACGGGAACCTTTGAAACTACCAATACAGTTGGCGCCATCCGTTCCAAAATTACGCCAGGCAATACCCAAAAAATCCAATTGGCTATTGATACATTTAACAAGTACATCAACATGCCGGAACTGGACAAGCGCATCATCACGCTAAAACCTTCGGGCATTACGCCACGCATGTTTCAATATCAGATTACAAGCTGGGCAAAAAGCAACAAAAAGCACATTGTTTTGCCCGAAGGGACAGACGAACGGATACTAAAAGCCGCCGCAAGGCTGATCAGCCAGGATATTGTCAGCCTCACTTTGCTTGGCGATCAGGAACAAATTGCAGCCATTATCAACAAGCTGGATATCAGCCTAGATTTGAGCAAGGTAAAAATAGTAAACCCGGCCAGCGATGTGCATTACGATGATTACGTGAACACGCTTTACGAGCTGCGCAAAAACAAAAACGTAAACTTAGAAATGGCGCGGGACATGATGACCGATGTTTCTTACTTTGGCACGATGATGGTTTACAAAGGCCACGCAGATGGCATGGTTTCTGGCGCGGTGCATACCACACAACATACCATCAGACCGGCTTTGCAGTTTTTAAAAACCAAGCCAGGCATTTCGGTGGTTTCCTCGGTTTTCTTTATGTGTTTGCCCGATCGGGTTTCTGTTTTTGGTGATTGCGCTGTGAACCCAAACCCAACGGCCGAACAATTAGCCGAAATTGCGATTTCATCAGCAGAAAGCAGTATTCGTTTTGGGATTGAACCACGGGTTGCAATGCTTTCCTACTCTTCCGGAACCTCCGGCGAAGGCGAAGACGTAGAAAAAGTGCGCCGTGCTACAGAAATCGTCAAAGCAAAACGGCCGGATTTAAAAATTGAAGGGCCAATCCAATACGACGCGGCTGTAGATTTAGTGGTTGGCAGCAGCAAAATGCCGGGATCGGAAGTGGCAGGAAGGGCAAGTGTACTCATCTTCCCCGACCTAAATACCGGAAACAACACGTACAAAGCTGTGCAGCGCGAAACTGGCGCGTTGGCTATCGGACCGATGCTGCAAGGTCTGAACAAACCAGTAAATGATTTGAGCCGCGGCTGTACTGTGGATGACGTTTTTAACACGGTGATTATTACGGCTATTCAATGTCAGGATGTGTAAACTATTAATTTTATAATGCTTCTTTTACCACCTAAAATTCAGTATTTGCTTCAACATAAAAGTAACCCTTCACCAATTTTTACCCGATAAAAGAAGCACCGGCAACAAATCCTAAAACAATCCACCATGAACATTTTCGTTATCAATTCCGGCAGCAGTTCCATTAAATACCAGTTGTTTAAAATGCCTTCTTCCGCGCCGGTTTGCATTGGTTTGGTAGAAAGGATTGGTTTGGAAAATTCCGTGATCACTTATAAATCCACTATCAACGGACAGGAGCACAACAGCAGCCAAACGTTGGAAATACCCGATTTGGAAACGGCTTTGAAAGAAGTAAACCGCTTATTGACGGACAAGGAAACCGGCGTGATCCAAAACCCGGACGATATTGAAGTTGTTGGGCACCGCGTGGTTCACGGCGGAAAAGATTTCACCACGCCCACCATTATTACTTCCGAAGTAAAAGAAAAACTAAAGCAAACTTTTCAACTGGCGCCTTTGCACAATCCGTCTGCTTACCGTGGAATTGAAGTGGCCGAAAAAATCTTTGCCAAAGCCACGCATATTGCTGTTTTTGATACGGCTTTTTTCCAGACTTTGCCTGCCGCAGCTTTTCGTTATGCCATCCCGAAACCTTATTATACGGATTACAACATCCGGGTTTACGGCTTTCATGGAACGAGCCATAAGTTTGTCTCGAACGAAACCGCTAAATATTTGAATAAACCGGATGCTAAACTCATCACCATCCATTTAGGAAACGGTTGCAGCATGAGTGCGATCAAAGCTGGAAAAGCAATTGATACGAGCATGGGTTTTGGTCCGTTGGATGGTTTGATAATGGGGACACGTTCCGGCAATATTGATCCAACTGTTATTTTTTATTTGGTTAACCAATTAGGTTTTGATGTTAACAAAGTAAGCAATTTGTTGAACAAACAAAGCGGCATGTTGGGCTTGACCGGTTTTAGCGATATGCGCGACATTACCAAAGCCATCAACGAAGGAAACCCGGATGCACAATTGGCTTACGAAATGTACGCTTACCGCATCAAAAAATATATTGGCGCTTACGCCGCTGCGCTAAATGGTTTGGATGCCATCGTTTTTACTGCTGGCGTTGGCGAAAATGATGCATTGATCCGCAAAATGGTTTGTGCCGAAATGGATTGGCTCAACATCGAACTAAACGAAGAAGCAAACAGCAAACGCGAAAAAGGGATTCGGGATTTAAGCGCGCCGACCTCTAAAGTTAAAATCCTGGTTGTGCCAACGAATGAAGAATTGGAGATTGCCAACCAATGTTATGGTTTGATACAGACAGAAAGTTAGAACGCTTGATTTTAAAATATCAGCCTAAAATGCAAACAGGTGTTTAAAGAAAACCAATCCTTTAAACACCTGTAAATTATGCTGCTAAAAGAAGCATTAATACTCAATCGTTGTCATCAATACCGCGCGTGTTTTTGGTATTTACGTTTCCGGTGCCATTGCCCAAATCCATATTCATCTGTTCTTCGTGGCCATCGTAACCAATCATCGTATCTTCTATGGCGATTTTGTAGCCGTCTTTGTCCTGGTGGTTTTCGCTAACGGCGTTGGTTGTGCCTGCATAACCGGTATCGTTTGTGGTTTCTGGGTCTGGTGCATCTTCCGGCGAAGTTCCGGGACGGGTTTTTTTATCTGCTGGTTGGTTTTTCATGTTTTCTTGTTTTTGGTTGGTTAAATCCTGTGGTCGTTATCATTAAATATAATAATTTAAACACCGGTTAAATGCTTTGGTTTTTAAGTACCAGGAATTTAGGGGAAAGGCAGCAGGTATAAAATTAGGGCATAAAAGAAGTGCTGTAATTAAAGTAGGGAAACCAAAATAGAAATAAATATCTATGGCTTTTTAGTTAGCGTTTTTTGGGGGTTTTTGGATTGTAAATTGTTTGCTTGGTAAAATCTACCCAATATAAATACTGTTACCAAACTAACGAGGTCAACTGACCCTAAAATACCACCTGAAACTTCATGGCCTAAATATATTAGAAACATCGAACCCGCGAAAACGAACATTGCAATTATAAAAGCGTAATTTTGTCCCCACGCACTTTGTTTTTGTTGGGAAGTTACAACCCTTGTTTCCATAGCAATCCTATGATTGGATTGATTTTTAAAAACATCAAAAATTATTTGTACACTTTCTGGATATATTTCTTTGTATTCCTGTAAGGTTTCAGGGTCTGGTAGCGGTCCACTTTGCGTTTTTGTAATGCTTAAAATTTGTCTTACCAGTGCCTGTTGTTTATCAGGATATTAACGCTGTTGAAAAGTTTAGGATCAATCTTGCTAACAATATCCGCTTCTGTTTTAATTACTTCACCATCATTGGGTTTTGGTTTTTTCCTGACATTTGCCATCAGCAAAAGATTATTTCCCCGTTATTTTGGAAATGGATTTTTTTAAATCATCTCCTGTAATATTAAAGTCGTTCGCTATTGCTATTCTATCGGCTTCTTCACCAGTTTCGCATGAGTTATACTCATAAAAATTACCTGACAAATTAAAAATAGTAGCTGCCCCTGTTAAATAAGTGGGGGTTGTAAATAAGAAATCTGTGTGATTTTGCTCTGTGTTGTTCATAACTAAACTCCTTACAAATAAAAACGTATTTTTTTACGAAATATTTGAACGTTAGTTTGTTCTAACTGTGGATATTTTTTGTCTACTTTAAAGACCACCAAATTTATAAAAAGTTTTGCAAATAATTTTTTAAATTAATTATTGTTAATTTTCTATGTTTAATATACTTAATACAGAGCATTAAGGAAATTAAATTTTACCTACTGTAAATATGTATATCGTTGCCAAAATTTAATACGCATAGCCAAGTTAAGATTCCCCTTTTTGCCAACTAGCCATACTTCTTTTACCCTTACTTTTTTGAGGCAAAATCAGCCGCAAACTTTTGGATCTGGGCGGTAGAAATAGCGTTTTTACCTTCATCAACCACAACACGGTAACGGAAAGTAATGGATTGCCCTTTTTTCAACTGTAAATTTTTGGCGCTTTTGCCGTTGGTAAAAATCTTTTCGCCAAGCGGGTTTGCGGCAAACAAGCCGTAGCCCCGGGCGTGCCAAAAGGTTGGGTAGTTTGGGTTTTGCGGATGATCAATCATCACCCTCACCGAATCCGTTCCCATTTTGCCGTAAACTTTGCACCAGTTGCCGCGTGTGCTCCAGGCATCGTTCCCGGTTTTACCTTCGCTGGTGATGTAATTTCCGTTGGCAACATTGTCTGTTCCGCCTTTTACGATGGTTACGTTGCCTTTATCGTCTGTGAATTTCTGGTCTTCTTTGGTCGGCATTTGCAGTTGGTGCGCCAAACGCATCCCCAACAAACCATCTTTGGCATCGGTAAAATTAACATCGGTGTTGGCTTTTAAGGTAGTAGTTCGATCAATCAAACGCTCATGGCCAACTGCTGTAAATTCAAATTGCGTTGTTTCTTCCAGCAAAACCGAATTTTGTTGGTTTACCCAATTGGCATGATACGCCAATACGCCTTTTGCACCACTTTTTAAGTTGAGTATTTTATCCGTTTTGATCCATCCGTACTGGCTTTTTTTCTCCTTTGGGATGGCGTACGAGTTGTTCCAGAAATCCAACCCGTTCACATTTTCATAATTAAACCAGATGCCAATGTGGTGAGGATGGTCGGTTGGGTCGCCGGGTTTAGGGTTTAACGGAAAACCTCGGGTTACATCGGTTCCTTCGGCGGTAAAAACCGGGTATAAAACTGGTTTTTCCAACGTATCTGGATACAAAAAGCTGGTAAACGGTTTTGAGCCGATAAAAACATCAACCTTATTTTTATTTACTTCCTTTAGCACATTTACCTTTTCACCAGTTTGGGCAAAAGCAACTGAAAAAAACGAAATGCCGATAGCGCAAACCGTTAAGTATTTTAAATAATTTTTCATAGCCGATGCTTCTTTTACCACTAATATTTAAATGCTTTGCCGCCAGCCATTACTTCCTGCGTTTTTTCATCAAACGTAACTTTTTGGCCGGTATGTACGGCAGCGTTCGTCATGATGGTAGCGATGGAATGATTGTAGCCCACTTCTACCGGAGCATGTGGCTCTTTCCGGCTGCGGATACATTCCATCCAATTACGCACATGGTTTGAAGTCAATACATCGCCGCCAGTATTGGCAGAAGTTACTACTTTTTCTGTATTAGATAAACTCAATTCGGGCAATAAATTAGGTTGCATGCCCATTGCTGCAGCAAATTCTTTGGTTAGGCCGCCTTTTGGCGAAACTTTGTTGGTATTGAGGTTTAATTCGCCACCGTTGGAATAGTAAATTTCGGCCGGGTTATCATCGCCGTTGTGCATCCGCGAAGAAAAAGTAACCTGAAAACCGTTTGCCGGATCTTGCATCGGGCCATAATCAAAAACTGCTGAAATGGTGTCCCAGTTTTTACGACCATCCTTCCAGGCATAAATTCCGCCGTTGGCTACTACGCTTCGCGGATGTGGCAAGCCGCTAAACCAATGTACGGTATCTATCTGATGGCTCATCCATTGGCCCGGCAAACCGGAAGAATACGGCCAAAACAAACGAAACTCCAGGTATTTCCTTGGGTCGAAAGTATCGTGCGGCCGGTTCATTAAAAATCGTTTCCAGTCGGTGTCTTCTTCTTTTAACAAAGGCACTTCTTTGGGGCGGCGCCAGCGGCCGGGCTGGTTTACGTTCCAGGTAAGTTCTACCATCGTGATCGGCCCAAACTTCCCGGAACGGATAAACTCGTTGGCTGCATGATAATTGCTGCCGCTCCTTCTTTGCGAACCAATTTGTACAATCCTGTTTGTTGCTTTAATGCCCTTTAACGCGTTCCGGTTGTCTTCCATCGTTTCTGCAAAAGGCTTTTCGCAATACACATCGCAACCGGCTTTCACCGCTTCTAACGCATGCAACGCATGCTGAAAATCGGCCGTGCCTACAAAAACGGCATCCACCAGCTTTTTATCATACATTTCTTCGTTGTTGCGGCAGGCGGCCACATCGTGCCCCATTTTTTCTTTCCACATAGCTGCGCCGTTTTCCCTTCTTTTGTTCCAAATATCAGATACAGCCACAAAATCAAAGTTCAGTTCTTTGTAGTGGTCCATAAAACAAGGCATGTGCGTGCTTCTGTGCCTGTCCGAAAACCCAACTGCACCAACCCGCACACGGTCATTCGCACCAATGATACGATTGTAGCTTTGCGCGCTCCATCCAACTTTAGAAACCATAACACCGGCACCGGCCAGGGCAGCTTGTTTGATAAACTGCCGACGAGAATTTTCCATACTTCTTTTATCGGGTAAAAATTAGTGTAATTCTTTGATTTTGATACTGCGGAATGAAACCTGGTTGCCGTGATCCTGCAAAAGCAGATGCCCGGCTTTTGCCTCGCCAAAGTTCGGCCAGATTTTGTATTTGCTGAGGCTGACCAAGTGTTCAAATTCCTTAGAACCACGGTCATATTCCAAAACTTTTATACCATTAAGGTAATGTTCCACATGGTTGTTGGGATAAACAACCACGCGGCCAGTATTCCAGGCACCAATCGGATGAATGAAACGCGCCTGCTTGTTTGCCGGGATCAAATCATATAAAGAACCCAATTTCCGGTCGCCATCACGGCCCAGTTTCGCGTCCGGGTGCAAATCGTCATCCAAAACCTGGTATTCCAAGCCAATGGCCGAACCTTCTGTTTTTTCGTTCAGCGTTACAAAATATTTTAGCCCACTGTTGGCGCCGGGCGTGAGTTTGAAATCGAAGGAAACATCAAATGCGCTGTACAAATCTGTGGTAACAATGTCCCCGCCGTTTGCCGCTTCTTTTCCGGCAGAATTTAAAACGGTCAATAATCCGTCTCCAACTTTCCAGCCTTTTTCCGGAAAAGTTGCCGCTGTTGCGCTTCTCCAGCCTTCCGAAGTTTTTCCGTTGAACAATAATTTCCAGCCGTGTGCTTTTTCATCATTGTTGATAAAGTTGGGCACGTTGTTTACCACATAAATATCAGCAGGAAAAGCGCTTGGTTTTAAGTTGGAAGTTTGGATTTTGATATTTTTAAAATACACTTTTTTTCCGGCTTGCACTGCAGTGGTAACGGCGTGGACCTGCAAACCGATAAAACCTTCGCGGTCAATCGTATCAACCACATAAGCAACCGGAATATTGTTGATCCAGGTTTTGGTTTCGTTGCCGATACATTCTATTTTGATGTGGTTGTATTGCCCAACTTTAAAAGCGGTTTTGGCTTTGGCATTCAAATCTAACGGGTACAGCCATTGCCGCCGGTCTTCATCATAAATTCCACCCGACCAGGCACGCGCCGATGGGTCAATTTCTACCTGCCTGCCGTAAACTTTGCCGTTGTGGCCTTCGGTATTGTAATGGCTCCTGAGTTGGATGCCTGAATTGCTTTCGGTGCTTTCTATTTTCGCATCCAAATTCAGCACAAAATCCCGATATACTTCTTTTGTTACCAAAAAACTGTTGCCCGAATTGATAACGGTTGTGCCTACAATTTCGCCGTTTTCAGCTTTGTAATCTGCCGTTCCGGCCACGCGCTGCCAGCCGTTTAACGTTTTGCCATCAAAAAGATTGGTTGTTTGTGCGTGTACTAAATTTTGTGTGGTAAAAACAGCATTGATCAGTAACGCAATGATTAGTCTGGATTTTCTCATCGTCATAAAATAATGTCCGTTTGTTGATTTTTTCCATCTCCGGCAAAATTTTTTATACTGGGTTTGATGAAAGCCAAACAAAACGGTTAAAGCAAATGGTGGTTTACTTTTGGGTTTGATAATTTGGTTTGTAAAAACTTCAAAGCAATGCTAATAAATTTTATTGCTTATACAAAGCAGAACGTTGTAATAATTATTAATTCGTTTTTGCCGTGTTAATATTTTATCCGAAACCTGTTTAACACAAAGTGGAGCAGCCAGATTGGGCCGATCAGCAGGAACTTCAGGTCATCCAAAAACGAAGGTTTTTTGCCTTCAATTTTATGCCCAATGATTTGACCGATCCAAGAAAACACAAAAACAACGAGGCACGATTGCCATAAATGCGGGCCGCCGGCTTCCTGCCATTTGACCAATAAAGAGATGAGGTAACAAAAAAGCATCACGATCATCAGCATAAAATAAGACAGCACGGACGATAACTTGTAATAGTAATAAATGGCAAAAGCGATGAGAAAAGAAGCCCAGTTGAACATGCCGTTAAAACTGCCCAAAAATTTGATGTGTGGAAACGGAATTGCCCAAACCAAGCCCAGCAAACTAAACACGATGAGCGGGACGCAAACCCAATGGATGCGTTCGTTGCCGGGGTTTTGGTGGTTTTCGGCGTATTTTTTAAAGTATTCGTCTATCAAACGGAGCTTTGGTTTTGCAGCGGTTTTCATCAGGGTTTAACTGGTTGATGCTGCGAATGTAGGTTTATTCACGGGGAATGGAACGGCATTTTCGGCACAGAAAATACTGCTTGTATAATTTGTTCTGTTTGCTTTGATGCTTCTTTTAGGGCATAAATTTAAGTGTCGGTGCTTTAGCCAAAATCACCATTCAAAATTCCTTCACATAAAAAAAACCCTTGTAAAAGAAGCATTTACAAGGGTTAATATTTTTGAAAGAATTACCTGTTATTGAACCGGGGGCGCGTCGGTATTTGGTGCAAGCCTTGATTTTGCATTGGTAAAAATAGCATGGTTCCTCGGGCCAAAAGTAGTTTTAACTTCGCTCGATGCCTCATCCACTTTATGCGGCGTTTCGTTGCCGTTGGTAGATTGATAAGTTTCGGTTTTCTTGTACTTGGTACTTAAACTGCCTGAAGCAAAATGGTAAGTAATCGTTAACGCGCCAAACAAGTTTCCGTTAACGGTATTTTTAAAAGTCTCTGTACTGATCAACTTAGCGCCGTTAATGGGTACGGTATATAAATTATAAAGCCCTGCCGTACCTTTAAACTCAACATTGGCTTTTTGGATGCCCACATGTACGGCTCCATAACTGCTGGCCGCATAAGTCGCTTTTACATCGCCGTTTACAATCATCGTATTGGCAATGGCCACATTTAACGGTCCGCCGCCCGGGTGTGCACGGTTGTAATCGCGGTCCCACTCGCCATTGCCTGTTTGCCCGTTGCCGCCTGCCGAAATGGTTTTGTTTTTAATACCGGTATTGTTGGTTTCGCCGGTATACTCCAAATCTACGGTCAGGTGCGAACCTTGGCCTTCGGCAATTTTGCCCAACCCAAAGTTTATGACATGGGCCAGGCCAGTATAACGGTAATAAGTCATCCCTTGGGAAAGGTCAAAAAACCTTTCGTCTGGGTTGCTGCGTTCGCCTGTGGTTAAATAGGTGGCATCTGTAGCTACCAAAAACGGCCCAACGTTTAAACCAACATGTCCGCCCCAGTTAAAGTAACTGCTTTTGTATTGCGGCACTGCGCCCAACGGCCCAGGCGTAGTGCTGTTGTCATCGCCAACACTGCGCTGCCCGATACCTACAAGCACGCCAAACTCCGGGTAGATAACCGGTTTAACACCTTTTTCTATAATGTTAATCATGTTTGAAAAGTAAATATCAGAGCCTAAGCGCATTTCTAAACCATTTTGCGTAACACGGGAGCCTTTTTGGTTAACAGCATTGCCGTTTAAAAACTCAGGGACGAAATCAACGGCATCAAAAGCAGCACGGTATTCGGTATGGCGGCTACCTAAACTGATCGTCGGGTTAAACAAAACCGCATTTTTTGTTTCCCTGGTTTCAGTAGAAGCATAATAATTAACAATGCCGGCCCCTACCTGCTGCAGGGTTAAATAAGCTTTTGGCCGAATGATAACAGGCACGTCCGGAGAAGCTACGGCAACCAAAACCAAGTCAGAATTGGCCATGTCATTGGTTTTGCTTTTTCCAAAACCTAAAGATTTTAATTGCTCGGTGCCGTGGTTGGTTAGTTCGCTCAAACGTTTTGGCGTAAACTCGGTGGTTTGCTTGGCCGGGATGGCGCCTTTGCCTTCCACCAAACTTTTTAACAGTTTTACGGCATCGCGCTCGCCATAATGCAAAGCGGTCAGCGTCATCAGTTCCATCGCTTTATCGTGGGCACGGGCTTGTATTTTATTTGCGTTGATGACAGAATCTTCCGTCAACAAAACCGGCCCCTGCGTTCCCGGTACATTCGCATCAAAGAAGTTGTTGTTTTTCAGCGCGTTTACCACATTGCTGCTTTGGCCTTTTTTAAGGTCATTGGTCAAAACCTCAACAAAACTGCGGGTTGCCGGGTGCCGGTTGATATCGCCCTGCTGCAAATCAATCAATTGAAAAAGCGCGCGCCGGTAGTTCTCGTTGGCGTTTTCTTTGGAGATTTTTCCGGGGAAAGTATGCTCGCGAAAATCTAATACCGCTGCTTTTTCTACCTCGTATTTGTTTTTCCCTTTCGACTGGTTATTGGCCAAAATCTGCTTCAGCGTAATTTCTTTTCCGTCATAATCAATGATGGACAAACCTGGTGTTTCACGCATTTCACGCGTGGCCGAAGTGATGGTGATGGTATTGCTCAGTTTGGTGGCATAATCCCGCGCCATATAAGCCAGAAAGATGTTTTCTTTCCATTGAGCCTCATTGCTGGAAATAGAGCCCGGCTTGGCCGCAACCGTTGCCCGAAGGTTGCTCAATACCAAAGGGTTAGTGCTGGAGGTTACCTCTGCTTCGTTCTCCGTCCTGAAATTAATGCTTTCCCCTTTGGGCAAATGTTTGTTCACCAAATCAAACAACACCACAACGCCGTTTGCGCCCTGCTTCACCACATATTGCAGGTCATCGCTGCTAAACAATTGTTGGATGGGAACGCCTTTTTTGGTGTCGTATTTGGTAGTATCTGCCAGCATTTCGGCCGCTTTTACCGCAGCGCCGATAACGCGCGAATCAGGCTGGTAAGGCTGTGTGGTGGTTTTAAAAGTAGACAACGGGTCGTTTGGCGAACGCTTAGTTTTGGCCGTATCTTGCGGCGCGCGGTATTGCGCACGGACTTGGGCCGACAAAACCAGACAACCACACGAAACAGCAAAACAAAGGGCAAAGCGGTGGTTGATAAAATTTTTAATAAGGATAGGTTTTTTCATAAACGAATGGATTTATTGCAGTATTGATAGAATCATGAAGTTTATTTTAGGTTTAAATCCGGTTCAGTGGCTTAAGTTCTGTACCATCTGCATGAGGCTTTAAATTTAGCATTTATTTATTCAATTAAAATTAATTGAGAAATTTGCTCCACAGTTTGGGGAATTTATGCACCGGAACCTATTTTCTTGTGCCGTAGCTTATACGCAGAAACCCGGTACAAGTTTTAACCCATGGCTGATGAAAATGCAGCTATGCCAATGCTGTTTTTATGGCTAAAAAATCAGGATAAGTTTTTGAAAGGTTTTGCCGAAAGGCACAACAGGTATTAAAAAAACATACGATATTAGGGCTGCCGGAATGATGTAACTCTCCATGCTTCTTTTACCGGGTAAAAATTTGTGCCTGCCGGTTCCTTTTCAGGAGATTTGAACCACTGATTTTTATGTGCTAAAAGAAGCATCCGAAATAAAACCAATAAAACCTGGCCAAGCGCTTACCAAATTTGCTTTACAATGAAAAGTATAAAAACCTACCTTGCCATTGCTGTTTCTTTAGGCTTTGTTTTTAATTGTGGAGATGCTTTTTCTCAAACAAAACTCAGGGAAAAAACCGCATTCCAAACCAGCAGCCCCTGGAGGCCCGAAATTGATGTACGGTCTGACATTGCGATTGTTTATGGTACAAATGACCGTCCGGGAATGACTTTTGAAGAGCGCGTTAAATCCTGGCGCGACCATGGCTATCAAGTAAATTTTATGACGGGCATTGCCTGGGGCGAATATTTTGATTACTTTTTGGGCAAATGGGACGGAAAAAACCACCTCGGCGTGGGCCAAGTAACCATCAAAGGCGATACCATTATGCACGGCAAAAACATGCCTTACGTTGTCCCGGTACAATCGTTTATTGATTATATGCAAACGGCTGTTGTTAAAAGAGTGATTGATGTCGGCATCAGCACCATCTTTTTGGAAGAGCCGGAGTTCTGGGCACGGGCAGGTTATAGTGCGCCATTTAAAGAAGAATGGCAAAAATATTACGGCTTCCCTTGGAAACCGCAGGACGCATCGGCCGAAAACACCTATCTATCGAGCAAACTAAAATACCATTTATATTATGAGGCGATAAAACAAGTATCTATTTATGCCAAAGCTTATGGCAAAAGCAAAGGGATGAATATTAAGGTTTTTATACCAACGCACTCGCTTGTTAACTACGCTTCATGGCAAATTGTAAGCCCGGAGGCAAGTTTGGCTTCGTTGCCAAGTATTGATGGTTACATCGCCCAGGTTTGGACGGGCACTTCTCGCGAACCAACTTATTTTGATGGTAAAGAAAAAGAACGCGTTTTTGAAAATGCTTTCCTTGAATACGGATCCGTGGTTTCCATGACCGCACCGACCAAGCGCAAAGTTTTTTTACTGACAGACCCGATCGAAGACCGCGTACACGACTGGAGCGATTACAAACGCAACTACCAGGCTACTTTTACGGCCAAGCTTTTATACCCAATGGTTGCAGATTATGAAGTAATGCCCTGGCCGGAACGCATCTACACCCATCCGTATCCGGTGCTTGGAAGCAACGAAAAAACATTGATCCCACATTTTTATTCAACCCAAATGCAGGTTATGGTGAACGCTTTAAACAGTATGCCAAAATCAGACAACCGGGTATTAGGTGTAAACGGTATTGGCGTATTGATGAGCAATACGTTGATGTTTCAGCGTTTCCCCACCCATAATGGTTTTGAAGACCCGCAGTTTTCCAATTTTTACGGACAAACATTGCCTTTGTTAAAACGAGGCGTACCCGTGCAAACCGTGCATATGGAAAACTTGGGTTATGCTGCTTCTTTAAAAGATATTAAGGTTTTGGTGATGAGCTATTCCAACATGAAACCGGTATCGGCCGAAGTGCATACTGAACTGGCCAATTGGGTAAAACAGGGCGGGATATTAATTTATTGCGGCAAGGATGATGACCCTTACCAATCGGTAATGGAATGGTGGGACACCAACGGAAACAAATTTGCAGCGCCATCGCAGCATTTATTCAAACTATTGGGCATCAACCCAACAAAAGACAACCAAAAATTTAAAGTTGGCAAAGGCGCAGTTTATGTGTTAAGGCAAAACCCAAAGGAATTTGTAATGCAGGCAAACAACGACAGTGCTTTTGTAAATCTAGTAAAACAGGGTTATGAAAATGATGCCAAAGCAGGAAAATTGTTGTTTAAAAACAGCCTTTACTTAGAGCGCGGGCCTTATGATCTTGTTGCCGTATTGGATGAAAATACCGACAGCAAGCCCTACACGATAAAAGGGCCGGTGATAGATTTGTTCGATCCGCAATTGCCGGTACTTGCCCAAAAAACCGTAAACCCCGGCGAGCAATCATTATTATACGTGGTAAACCGTGTTGCCGATAAAACAAAGCCTCAGGTTTTGGCTTCGGCAGCCAGGATTTATGATGAGGCCAGAGCTTCCAACAAGTACACTTTTACCTGTAAAAGCCCGATAAATACCGTCAACAGTATGCGCGTGTTGTTGCCCTCACAACCAAAAAACGTTTCGGTTACCAACAGTAAAGGTGAAAAAATTAATGAGGTAAAAACAGCATGGGACGCCTCTTCAAAAACCTGCTATCTTAGTTTTGATAACAGCCCTGATGGGATAAAGGTTGATGTTTCCTGGTAACGATTATCTAAAATCCGCTATCCGTTTTTTAAAAATGCCGATGCTTCTTTTATCGCATAAAAACTTAAATTGCCGAGCTTCTTCTCCACAAAAAACCTAACGAACACCAATTTTATACCGATAAAAGAAGCATTGCAATTTTTTGAATTTAACAGATTCTTAGCTACAACATGAACCTCAAACCCTTGATCTCGCTGATGCTGTTTTTACCGGGCAAAATTTTGTTTGCGCAAGAAATCAACTTGGTTAAATACGTTAACACGCTGCAAGGCACCAATTCTAAACAAGAACTGACCAGGGGAAATACGTACCCGACAACCGCTTTGCCTTTTGCCATGCACACCTGGACGCCGCAAACCGGCAAAAACGGCGACGGCTGGAAATATCAGTATTTTAAAGACCATATCCGCGGGTTTCAGCAGGCGCACCAATGCAGTTCGTGGACGCGGGATTATGCCGTTTTTTCTTTGATGCCCGAAACTGGTGAACTGGTAGTAAATGAGAATGAACGGGAAGCAAAATTTAGCCACGCCAACGAAATTGCGAAACCGAATTACTACAAAGTAAAGTTTGATAACCAAATCACGACGGAAATTTCCCCTTCCGAACGCGGCGCACATTTGCGTTTTACTTATCCCAAAGGAAAAAAAAGTTATTTGGTTTTGGATGGCTATACGAGGATCAGCGGCGTAAAAATCTATCCCAAAGAAAATAAAATCACCGGTTATGTAAACAATGGCGAAGGTTTTAAAGCCGGCTGGAAAAGTTTTTTTGTGCTGAAGTTTGACCAGCCAATCAAAGCTTTCGGAACCTGGGAAAATAAAAAAAACACGGTTCATGCAGATTCTACCACGGCAGAAGGTTTAGGCAAAGGCGCTTATATCCAGTTTAAAGACGGCGAAAAAGTGCAGGTAAAAACAGCATCGTCCTACATC
>NZ_CALMAT010000122.1 GCF_937859865.1 uncultured Mucilaginibacter sp. | reverse complement strand
TTCTATTGATTGGCAAACTTTTATCAATATTTATTAATCGAACTCAGGTTAATAGGTCGGCTATCCTATCAGGATAAAAGTTACTCACGCCGATGGCCCTGGTCTTGTTTTCTTTATAAAGTTCTTCCATTGCTTTCCACGATCCGTAGACATCACCAAATGCCTGATGGATCAGGTAAAGGTCCAGGTAGTCTAACTGTAATTTCTGCAACGATTTAGCAAAGGCCGCTTTCGTACTTTCGTAGCCCGTATCCTGCACCCAAAGTTTGGTGGTTATAAAAAGTTCCCGACGGTCAACGCCGCTTTTTTTAATACCTCTGCCGACTGCTTCTTCGTTCTCGTAGGCGGCCGCTGTATCGATCAGCCGGTAACCGGCTTTGATTGCTTCGCAAACGATGTCTTCACATTCCTGCGGGTCAGATACCCGGAATACGCCTAATCCTAAAATTGGCATTTCCACTCCATTATTCAATTTGACTGTTTTCATAGATAGTTTTTTGTTTGATTTAATAGTACAAAGGTGGCCTCAAAAACAAAAACTTTTTTAAATACAATCAAACCAAAAAGTATAATAATCAAATCAATTTGAAATACCACCAAGGCACTAATTTTTATAATTTCAGCTTTGATTATATTAACTTTGTAAAATGAATGAAAAGGTAGCTGAACTCGCAGCATATCCAATAGGTGATTTACAAATGAGGGGCTTTAAAGCCTACGAGGTAGAAACCAGGGTACATCCTATCCCTATCTATGGACGCCGGGATTTTTACAAGGTCTGTCTGATCACCGGTCATACCTTGTTAAATTACGCAGACCGCAGTATAGATATAGATGGCACTTTTCTATTTTTCGGAAATCCCCATATTCCTTATTCTTCCCATATCCAATCGGAGATGATGACTGGATATGCCTGCCTGTTTTCCGAAGAGTTTTTGAAACTGAATGACCGCCCTGGCAGTCATCATGAATCACCCTTGTTCAAACTGGCAAATTCACCAGTGGTAGCTATTAACGAGCAACAAACAGCGTTTTTGACCATGATATTTCAAAAGATAATGGCAGAACAAGAATCACAATATACTTATAAGGACGATCTGGTTCGCAGTTATTTACATCTCATTATTCAGGAGGCCCTTAAAATGAATCCGCAGGATCATTTGGTGAAGTACAAAAACGCGGCATCCCGGGTCGCATTCCTGTTTCTGGAATTACTGGAACGACAGTTTCCAGTTGAAAACACCAATCAACCGCTCAAAATCAGGACTGCACAGGAGTTTGCGCAGCATTTAAATGTTCATGTCAATTACCTGAACAAATCAGTTAAAGAAGTTACAGGTAAACCAACCACCATTCATATTGCCGAACGCATAGCAACGGAAGCCAAAGCATTACTGCAGCATACGGAATGGAGTATAGCTGAAATTGCTTACGCCCTCGGCTTTGAATATCCGACCTACTTTAACAACCATTTCAAAAAGATAACCGGAGCCATTCCCAAATCGTTCAAGGCAAAAGAAGTTCAACCGGTATAGGTTTGATTATTATAGTTTTCGATTTGATTAACGTTAAAAACCATTACCAGCGATGGTCTAATTTCGTGGTGTTAAACACGCATCTTAAGAAACAAATTAGAAATAATCAAATGAAAACTCAAGTATTAAAAGGAAAAGTAGCCCTTGTTACCAGGGGTAATTCAGGAATCGGTTTCGGCGCAGCACAATCACTCATAGCAGCCGGAGCATTCGTTTACATCACCGGTCGCAGACAGCAGCAGTTGGATGAAGCATTAGCCAAGCTTGGACAAAACGCAAGGGCCATACGGGCAGATGTAACCAGTAAGAAAGCAATGGAAGACGTAGCGGCGATCATCAAAACAGAAAAAGGTTCTTTGGATGTTGTTTTCGCTAATGCAGGGGGTGGTAACCCTGTACCACTGGAAGAAGTTACCGAAGATTATATGGATAAGACCTACAATGTCAATGTGAAAGGCGTAATCTTTACAGTTCAAGGTATGTTGCCTATTTTAAAGGATGGCAGCTCAATTATTCTGAATGCCTCCATCACGGCTTATATGGGGCTTAGAGGCTTTGGTATTTATGCTGCAACCAAGGCCGCTGTCCGTTCATTTGCAAGAAGCTGGACCACGGATCTAAAAGACCGGAAAATTCGTGTTAATGCCCTTAGCCCTGGAGTAGTTCCCACAGAAGGGTATCGCACTGAGCAGGGAATGTCGGAAGAGCAGGTACAGAACTATGTTGACAGTGTGACTACCGAAATTCCAGTTGGCCGTGTAGGTACTGCTGAAGACATGGGAAATGCCGTTGTATTCCTTGCTTCCGAAGCCAGCAGCTTCATCACGGGAATAGAATTGACCGTCGATGGTGGACAAACAATGGTTTACGCAGGTAAAAATTAATTAGGATAGCTTTTGCTCAAAGTCAATTGCGTTAATTGTTATTATATAAAGGGTATCCGGTATTTATTATAATACTATCGGGTACCCTTTTCTGCAGAGAGCAGACCTGAAAGCAATTATAGCTGGTTCTCATTTAAGTAAAAAAGCTCTTTTATTTTATAATATGGATTTTGTTAGATCAAATCATTAGAAATTCGTAGTTAATATCCGGGGAAAGGGACGCAGGAATAGTGGCAAAGCGCTAAGTTATTTTACAAAAATAACTACATTTACTATTTACCCGGCCTTTTCTTATGATTGATCATTTCCCCTTTTACCTCTGCCTTGTAGTCACCATCCTGCTACTGATCATGCTCGCCAACAGGCTCAAAATTGCCTACCCGGTTCTTCTGGTGATTGCCGGACTGCTAATTAGTTTTGTTCCGGGAATACCTCAGTTGCATATCGAGTCCGAACTCATATTTGCCATCTTTTTACCGCCTTTGCTATATGATGCTGCTTGGCAAATATCCTGGAAAGAACTATGGCGCTGGCGCCGCGTGATCAGCGGTTTTGCTTTCCCGATTGTATTCTTTACGGCGCTGGCTGTTGCACTGGCTGCAAATCGCTTTATACCTGGCTTTTCTTTGGCACTTGGTTTCTTGCTGGGCGGTATCGTATCCCCGCCCGATGCAGTAAGTGCGGGTGCAATCCTGAAGTTTGTCAAAGTACCTAAAACCGTATCATCTATCCTGGAAGGTGAAAGTTTGCTCAATGATGCTTCCTCACTTATCATTTTCCGGTTTGCCCTGATTGCTGTAGGTACAGGGCAATTTGTCTGGCATGAGGCAGCCCTTTCTTTTGTATGGATGGTACTTGGCGGGATTGGTAGTGGTTTAGCAGCCGGTTGGATAATAATGAAGATGCATAAATTCCTGCCGACAGATGCCAATATGGATATCGTTCTGACGCTTGTTACACCGTATGTTATGTACATACTGGGAGAGGAAATTGGCAGCTCCGGTGTTCTGGCCGTGGTAGCAGGTGGATTACTGCTCTCTAATCGCCGGTTGCGCTTCCTTACCAGCACGTCGCGTTTAAGGAATGTGAACGTATGGGAAAGTTTAAGCTTTATGTTAAATGGCCTGGTATTCATTCTCATTGGCCTGGATCTACCGCAAATTATAAGTGAACTAGGAGATACAGGCGTAACCGTAGGCATTCGTTACGGCTTGCTCATTACGCTCGTTTTGGTGATCACCCGTTTGTTATCGGCCTATGGAGCAGTTGTATTTACCCTGATTGCCCGTAATTTCATCACCGTAGCTGATCCGCGTAATCCCGGCGCACGGGCACCTTTTGTAATCGGCTGGGTCGGAATGCGTGGCGTAGTTTCACTTGCTGCCGCCTTGTCTATTCCTACACACCTTACAGATGGAACGGTATTTCCCCAGCGCAACCTGATCCTTTTTATCACCTTCGTTGTCATCCTGACTACCTTGTTAGTACAGGGATTAACGCTTCCCCTGATCATTAAACGATTAAACCTCACCGATAGGGATAATAACTTATCCGAAGAAGAGATGTATATGGCGCTAAGAAAGCAACTTAATCAAGTTGCAATAGATTACCTGCACAGCAACTATCAGAAAGAGTTAAAAGAGCAGCCGGCTTTGCAGCAGATGGAGCAGAAATGGCAGTTAGGTACTGCAGAACCAGATGAAGCTGAATTAGCCAATCAACCCAAAAGCATTTATCAGCAGATACTTAACCAGCAGCGTAAGTGGCTGATTCAAAAAAACCACGAGAAAAACACATTAAGTGAGGATGTCGTGCGGAGGCACCTGTTGTACCTGGACTTAGAAGAAGAAAAACTAAATTTTTTGTAAAATATGAGTAGAAGAGATCATCTAATTTCCCCTACTTAACATAACCGTAATTATCAGACACTACCTTCACCCTCAAAAATCATAATACAAATTTCTGAAACTGCTGCGCAGGCCGATAGTAAACATTGCCGTATTGCTGATCGTTTGTGCATTGGCTTCGTGCCGAAGGATGCCGCCAACTTCCAAACGCAGATTATATTTTGGGTTGAGGATGTAGGAAACCCGGCCTTCGCCATAATACAAATTGGTGGTTAGCCCTTGCCCGGTATAGTTGCCGGTAAGATTTGTGCCCTGGTCGTAAGGTTTAAAAATATCCTTGCCATAATTATCAGTCAAGGTGGCATCCAAACCGTAATGCCCGAATTCCCCTTGCCCATAAAAATTAAAACGGCCAATCGCATAATTTAAAATCCCAACCACTTCGCGAAAATTAGCGCCAAAAGGGTGTGCCAAAGGTTCTGTGTTTTGCGAATAATTGATGATCTGAACAACTTCAGAATAAGTATAAGGCTTGGAATTGTTAAATTCCAGCAAGTAGTTTAAACGTTTTACACCTAACAAATCTGCACCGCGTGTGCCTAATTGCCAGGCATATTTATTGCGAATGCTGCCAGTGTTGGAAAAAAAATCTTTGGCTACAAATTCATCCAAAGCAAATTGCCCATAAACAGCAGCCTTATCAACAAATTTGTATTTTCCGGTAAAACCAATCAAGGCATTATCGCCGGAACCATTATTTGCTTCTAACGGGCGCAGGAAAATAACCGGATTGGCATAGTTAAAATCAAACCCGCGCTTGTTTCCGGCTTCATCTTTATCGCCCCAAATTATAGAATCAAAAAAACCTAAAGATACTTTATTGCTTACGTTCCAATCCAGGTAATGAAAAACGCCCCATTTCCGCCGGTAATCGTCCTGGTAAGAAAATTTTGGTGCTGTTGGGTCTTGCATATACGCCCACATGGCCATGTAACGCACGTTTCCTAACGTGCCGGTCAGCTTTAAAAAAGGATAATTGGAAGCAAAATCCGACAATAAAACTGAACGGTAACCATCGCCGATAAAGGTTTTGTCCTGGCCTAAAGCAATATTTAAATATTTAACGGGCGTGTAAGACAACAATGCCGTTGAGTAAGACCAATCACGAATCCTTTTGCCAAAACTCCTGTCGTAAGCTTGCCCCGGAACAATGTAGATGACGCTGTTTGCCGTTCTGTTGATGTATTTATCTACATAATCTGCAAACACGGCCTGGTTTTCGTAACCGCTGGTGTAAAAGGAAAATTTGCTGCCGATGGTGCCGCCAACCTGATAACCACGCGTATTTAACCAGGTGGTTTTACTGTTGGAAAAATCCCGGCCTAAAGTCAGATCGGGCAGATAATCTACATAAGCGGTAAAACCTTTTTCCTTGATATCAACCAAATGTTCGTTAAATATTTTGCGGTGCAGCCAACTTCTTTTACCAACAGAATCTACACCGGCATTCATTAAAGACTGGTATTGCCGACTGATCAAAGTATCGTCAACCAAAAAAGGCTTCATGGAACTGTGGAACCTGGATTTATTGGAATAAACGCTCGAATCTAACTTTTGGTAAAACTGGTAAGCATAAGGCAGATAGTTGGATTGTGCCCACGCATTTATCCGGCATAAAAACAGTATGATAACTATACCAAGTAATTTTCTTTTCATAAAATAAAGTGGTTGAAATGAAGCCGGATGAAATAAATAGAATTGGATAACGTAGTAAAAGACGGCAGGGTTAGCAGCATATTAATTTTTGTATGGTAAAAACAGTATCAGCAAAATTTGATTGCGGAAGGTATTACCCCAGCCTAAATGATTATTTGCTTTGCTGTTTATACGGTGCAAATATTAAAATAATTACAGAAAAGAAAATTTTTATCCAGCTACTTTAATTCGGACACTTTTTCCTGAAGTTCGGTGTACCAATCTGCGCCGTATTTCCTAATCAACGGATCTTTTAAAAACTGGTAAACGCTTACTTTCAACTCGTTTCCGAAAGCGCAGGCCGGGCTGCAAATGCTCCAACGGTCATAATACAAAACTTCAAACTCCGGGTATTTTGTAATGCGGATGGGATACAAATGGCAGGAAATGGGTTTTTTCCAATCGGTTGCGCCTGCTTCGTATGCTTTTTCTATGGCACATTTGGTAATGCCGTTTTCCCAAGTTACATAAGCGCATTCTTTGTTGCCATCCACACAAGGCGTGGTGTAATCCCCTTCAAAATCAACAACCGAAGTGCCAACTTGCTCAATGGTTTCGATGCCTTTGGCCGTCATGTAAGGTTTTACGGCCGGGTAGATTTTTTCCAGCACATTCAGCTCGTCCAGGTTTAATGGCGCGCCCGAATCCCCTTCTACGCAACAAGCACCCTTGCAACGGTTTAAGTTACAAACAAAGTTCTCGGCAATTACATCCTCGTGCACCAACGTATTTTTAACTTCAATCATTTTAGAGCCTGTTTAAATTTTATTTGGTGAAAATACCCGATGCTTCTTTTACCCTATTAAATTTGGTGCCTGTATTAATTTTTATAAACCAAGAAATAAATGTTTACCAATTTTTAGGTGATAAAAGAAGCATCGAAAGCCTATTAAACAAATTTATACAAGCTTTTATTATTCCTGAGATAACCCGCCTAACGGATATTTTAAATTTTTTGCACCTGAAATTTCCAACGTAACCGTACCCACCAAAATTTCTACCTGCGCTTTAATCGGGATGCGGTTTCCGTCATTCGTAATCCACAAATACAATTTGCTGTCTTTCCTAAAAATCCTTCCAGCAATGATAGAAGGCGAAAATTTCAGACAGTTAAAAGTCCCTAATTCGCAGGCTATAGTTTCTTTTCCTAAATATGTAATGCCCAGGTTTTCTACTTTATTTTCCGAAAAGTATTGCAAAGTCAGTTCCTCACCTACTTTAACTTTTGACATATCCAATTCCCGGGCAAAATAATAAGCAGAAGGCAAATCAAAAATTTGGCCTTTAAAAGGATAAACGCCATTTTGCGCCGTAATTTTTTTGGCTTCGTAATCGAAAGTTACTTTATCTGTTCGGCGGTATTTTCCTTCACGGCGGTTTTCTGTATAGTAATAAGGCGTTAAAGTGTTGCGGTCAATAAAACTTTCGTAGCGGTTGCGTACCTTGAAAAAAACATCAAAACTCCCTGATGTCTTGCCATCAATTACAATATGATAAGTTGGTTTGTTATTAAATTTAATGCCGCTTTCTTCTACCCTTAAATTGGCTTCGGCACCGGTAAAAATGCCATACTTTAAACGGTAACTCAACTGTTCGCCGTCTTTAAAAGCCAACGTGCTTCTTTTGGCCAGTTCCTGGGCAGATACCAAATAATGCAGCGTAAAGATCAGCGTAATTGGTATCCAGATTTTTTTAGCCATAAACGGTAAGACGGAAAATAAATTTTTTATACAGCTTCTTTACGTTTGTAAACAGGAACAGTTGAACAAGGTTCGCCATAAAGAATACTTTTTACGATGGGCGTAAGGCGAAAAGTTAAACTTACGTAAGCCGATTGCGGTACGACAACATCGCCGCAACCTTTTATGACTACGCGCTGGTCGCGAAACTTTTCTAAATCCAGGTTGCCAATTGCTTCTTCAAACAAAACAGTTTCCAAAGTATTTAAATCCCCAAAAACCACTTTTTTTGCCATTACAGAAAGTTTGTTTGCCAAAAGCATATAAGCCCAGGTTGGCACAATCGCATCAACCGAGCAAGTAATGGCCACAAACTGATCCTGATATTGCGCCCAGTTGTGCTGTTTGATAAACTCCCTGAAATCTTTTTCGCGCAGGATCAAACCCATAAAAAGGTTGTCTTTGATATCGTACAAAACCCGCTCGCCTGTTGGATAAAGGCTGGCAGGGTCAAAAGAAACCAAACCGCTTTGCGCAACTTTGTTTACTATATTTCCCTGAATTTCCATGCTGATAAAATAAAAAAATCCGGAAACAATATACTTATTTCCGGATGCAAAATT
>NZ_CALMAT010000121.1 GCF_937859865.1 uncultured Mucilaginibacter sp. | reverse complement strand
ATAACATGATTAGAGAAATTGTAGAAGTAACAGAAAACACATTCGTTTTAAAATTTCCAGATGAATTAATTGGAAAAAAGGTTGAAATTACAGCTTCTGAAATTGTAGAAAACCAACTTAATCCTCTGTCAACTGAAATTCCTTTTAACCCTGATAAATTAAAAGACATACAAGAGCGGTACGATAAACTTCCTCGGATTTCGCACGAGAATTATAAGTTCGACCGGGAACGAGGCCAACAATTATGAATAATATTTTTGTTGATTCTAACATTATGCCATTATCAATCCATTTTTGCCACTTAAAGACCAAATCAATATAAATCCGCTTTATTTAATTTAAAAAAAGCAGCTTCTGCACCAAACCGGTTTATATTTTCCTGCCTGCGTAACCCTGCTTTTTCTAAAACATACTGCGAACCCACATTTTCCAATGATGTTACGGCAACAATTTCTTGCGTATTGGTTTTATCAAAAGCATAACTGATCAAAGCTTTTGCCATAGCCGTTGCAATACCTTTTCCCCAATATTTTTTGTGCAGCGCGTAGCCAATTTCTACCGGTCCGCTTTCATTAAAATACCGCAGCAAACACATGCCGATGAAGTCGTTGTCTGCTGCATTAAAAATTCCCCATTTTCCTAAAACTTCGCCTGCGGTATAATCCTGCAAAGCAGCTTTAAAAATCTGTCGGGTTTCTTCTTGGGTACGTTTTGGGAGATACAACGCAACTTCAGCATCAGCCCAAAGATCAACATACATATTTTTTTCTTCGGGCAAAAACTGACGGATAATAAACCGAGAATTTTGGGCGATAACAGTTTCCATAGCCAGCAAAACTAAAAATATTACGCCAACTAATTGTGGGGCAAAGCAATTGCGCAATTTTGCGCTGACCCATTTTTTTTACCTTTGCGGCATGGCATCCAACAAAATAGCTGTACCGAAAGGCACGCGCGATTTCTCTCCCGCCGAAATGGCCAAACGCAATTACATTTTTGATACGATAAAAACAATATTCCGCAAATACGGCTACCAGGAAATACAAACGCCTTCGATGGAAAACCTGGAAACTTTAACCGGGAAATATGGCGAGGAAGGTGATAAGTTGATTTTTAAGATTTTGGATAGTGGTGAATTTTTAGAAAAAACAACAACTATTGCAGAGCTTCAAGAATTACTTGAAATGACTTATGAAACATTGGAGCAACAAGCAATTATTGAAAATGAATTAAAAAAGTCAGAAACAAATTCTATTGAGATTCCAAAACTTACTTTACAAGAATTGGAGAATTTTACATTATTACAAACTGCCTATAGAACAAACGTGATAAATTATGTCAAAGAATACTTGACATCCAAAAACTTATTAAGACAAATATCCGAAAAAGCCCTTCGCTACGACCTAACCGTTCCCTTCGCTCGTTACGTGGTTTCTCACCAAAGCGAAATCACTTTTCCCTTCAAACGTTTCCAGGTGCAGCCAGTTTGGCGTGCAGATCGTCCGCAAAAAGGCCGTTACCGCGAGTTTTACCAATGCGATGCCGATGTGGTTGGTTCTGATTCTTTGTTAAACGAAGCTGAATTTATCCTGATTTATGATGAAGCTCTGAGCAATTTCGGCTTGAAAGATTTTACCATTAAAATTAACAACCGAAAAATCTTATTAGGCATTGCTGAAATTATCGGCAAACCAGAATTGATTGTGGACATGACCATCGCCATAGATAAGTTAGATAAAATCGGCATGGAAGGCGTAAACAAAGAATTGCTGGAACGTGGTTTTACCGAAGGAGACCTGCAAAAATTAACGCCAATAATTTTATTAAAAGGAAGCAACGACGACAAATTATCTGCCTTAAAAGAAGTATTACAATCGTCTGAAATTGGTTTAAAAGGAATTGAAGAACTCGATACTGTTTTTACCTATCTAAAAAATGTGCCGTTAAAAACAGCAAAACTGGAACTGGATATTACGCTTGCACGCGGTTTAAATTATTATACTGGTGCAATTTTCGAAGTTAAAACAAACGAAGTTGCCATAGGCAGCATTGGCGGCGGCGGACGTTATGATGATTTAACAGGTATGTTTGGCCTGAAAAACTTAACCGGTGCCGGGATTTCTTTTGGTGCCGACCGCATTTACGACGTGCTGGAAGAACTGAAACTTTTCCCCGAAGATGCCACGCAGGGTACGCAAGTTTTAATTTGCTGTTTCGATCGGGAATTTGAAAACTACGGTTTCCGGTTGGTTAATCAATTGCGCGAAAAGAAAATCCGGGCAGAGTTGTATCCGCCGGGCGCAAAAATCAAGAAGCAGTTGGATTATGCCAACAACAAAAAAATCCCTTACACCATCGTCATCGGCAGCGAAGAAATGCAAAGCGGTTTGCTTTCATTAAAAAACATGCAAACCGGCGAGCAGCAAAAGCTTCCGGTGGATGCGATTTTGGAGAAGTTATTGGCGTAAGTTTTTTTGTCATTCGGCTTGTTTTTTGTCATTTCGATTCAAAGGGAGAAATCGCTTTCAACAACACAATTTAAATTGATTGAAATAAGATCTCTCTCTTTGGTCGAGATGACAATGCATATACGTAAACAGCACTAATTTTATGCCGGTAAAAGAAGCATTGCTTACTTCACACGCTCTACATAATTGCCGGTTGCCGTATCTACCTTAACTTTATCGCCCAGGTTGATAAACAAAGGCACTTTTATCTCGGCACCGGTTTCTACCGTTGCATTTTTTAAGGCACCGGTTGAGGTATCGCCTTTCACGGCAGGCTCGGTATAAGTAATTTCCAATTCGGCCGAAGCAGGCGCTTTGGCCATAATCGGTTCATCACTTTCAAAAGCAACAATTACATTCGCGCCTTCTTTTAAAAATTTAACCGCATTGCCGAACAAAAACTTCGGCACGTTAAACTGCTCATACGTCGCGTTGTCCATCACCACCAAATCATTGCCGTCTTCATACAAATACTGGTAATCGCTGGTTTCTACACGGGCAATTTCAACTTCCTCATCTGTACGAAAGCGGTATTCTACCAGCTTTCCGCTTTTTACGTTGCGCATACGTGCTTGGTAAAAAGCGCGCAAATTTCCCGGCGTACGGTGGATAAATTCTTCTACTTGCACCAACTCGCCGTTGAAACGCAGTACATTGCCATTTTTTATATCAGATGCTTTGGCCATAAATTATATTTAAAGAGCCGCAAAATTAGCAATCGGCCGGAAAGAAACAAAAGCGGATGTTGCCACCAATGATTTTATACCGGTAAAAACAGTATCAACTTTTTTTCTTGTAATCCGAAATATGCAAACGGTTCTGGCAAAACTGATATTCATGTTCCTGGTTAGAGCAGATTATGGTGAGGCGATTGGCGGAAAATTGCTCAACCAATTGCAAATACCAGTTGATGCCTTGCGTGTCGAGGTTGGCCGTTGGTTCGTCCAACATCAACAAAGGCGTATCGGTACAAAAAGCAAGCGCTAATTTTACACGCTGTTTCATCCCGGAAGAAAAATAACGAAGCAGTTTGTTTTTGCTGCTTTCCATTTGCAACAGTTCGATGATTTTATTCCGGTTGATGCCGTTTTGGTAGGTTTTAAATTGAAAATGGAAATCAATGATCTCACTCAAAGTAAATTCTTCGATCAATTCCAAATAAGGCGCGGCCAAACTTACATGCTGGTAAACCTGCTCAATCTCAACAATTTTTTGCCGATAAAAGAAGCATATTTTTCCTTCGGAAGGCGACAAACTTCCATTTAAAATTTGAAGTAAAGTTGATTTGCCCGAACCGTTGATGCCCAAGATGGCATAAGTTTGGGCCGATGAAAAAGTATAATTGATATTTCTGAAAATCCAATCTCGGTTAAAACGCCGGCCCAGGTTTTCAAGAACGATCTCCATCAAACATTAAAAAGAAGAAGGGTTGCCGAAACCTTTCATAATGCCGCGGTTTGAATTTCTGATAAAATCCAATATTTCATCACGGATTTCTGTGGGCTGGCGTTCGGCTTCAATCATGTACAAAGCATTGCTCAGGTTCAAACGCTTCACAAAAATTGTCCGGTAAATATCTTGGATTTCGTTGATTTGATCAGAAGAATAACCTCTCCGGCGCAAACCAACCGAATTGATGCCGACGTAAGACAAAGGTTCGCGGGCAGCTTTTACATACGGCGGCACATCTTTACGGACCAAAGAACCGCCCGTAACAAAAGCGTGCGCACCAATATGGCAAAACTGATGAACGGCAACCATACCGGCCAAAACCACAAAATCATCAATACTGACGTGGCCGGCCAAAGTAGTATTGTTCGAGAAAATGCAATTGTTGCCGATTTTGCAATCGTGGCCCACATGGCAATAAGCCATGATGAGGCAATTATTGCCAACGGTGGTTTTCCAGCGGTCTTTGGTGCCGCGGTTAATGGTTACGCATTCGCGGATGGTGGTGTTGTTGCCAATTTCAACTGTGGTTTTTTCGCCGGCAAATTTTAAATCTTGCGGAATGGCCGAAATAACAGCACCCGGAAAAATGCGGCAGTTTTTGCCAATCCGCGCGCCGTCCATGATGGTTACGTTTGATCCGATCCAGGTTCCTTCGCCAATTTCCACGTCGCCATAAATGGTAACAAACGGCTCAACCGTTACCGTTTCGGCTATTTTTGCTTCGGGATGAATATGTGCTAAAGGTTGAATCATGCGTTTTTGTATCTAACGATTTGCGCCATCAACTCGGCTTCTACCACAATTTTTTCGCCCACAAAACCAATGCCTTTCATCTGCGCAATGCCTCGGCGAATGGGCGCCAGTAAATCGCAACGGAAAACCAAAGTATCGCCTGGCAAAACTTTGTCTTTAAAACGCGCATTTTCTATCTTTAAAAACAGGGTTAACCAATTTTCAGGATCGGGAACAGTATTTAGCACCAAAATTCCGCCGGTTTGCGCCATCGCTTCAATCTGCAAAACACCTGGCATTACGGGCGCACCAGGAAAATGGCCTGCAAAGAAAGGCTCGTTCATGGTAACTGCTTTTACACCAACAACGTGGGTTTTGGTCAGTTCCATGATTTTGTCAATCAGCAGCATGGGCGGCCGGTGCGGCAAAATATTCATGATCTGAACCGTATCATAAACTGGTTTGGCATTCGGATTGTAATAATGGTAGCTTTTTTTACCACGCTCTTTTTTGATTAGTGCCTTTATTTTTTTGGCAAAAGCGATGTTGGCTGCATGGCCGGGACGCGCTGCCATAATGTGGCCTTTTAACGGCACGCCAACCAAAGCCAAATCGCCAATCATGTCTAATAATTTGTGGCGCGCGGGTTCGTTTTGATGCCTTAATTCGATGTTGTTTAAAATCCCTTGCGGTGCAACATCAATGTCTTTCCGGTTAAATAAAGTTGCCAAATGCTGTAGTTCTTCCCGGTTAACTTCACGGTCAACCACCACAATGGCGTTATTGATATCGCCGCCTTTGATGAGGTTATGCTTCAGCAGCATTTCCAGTTCGTGTAAAAAACAAAAGGTACGGCAGGAAGCAATTTCTCTTCGGAATTCGGAAATGGTAGAAATAGTAGCATGTTGCGTACCCAGTACAGGCGAATTATAATCAACCATGCAGGTAAAACGGTAATCATCCAAAGGCATGGCCACCATATCCACTTTGCGGTCAGGCTCAGAATAATGGATATTATGCGGAATGTTAAAATATTCGCGGTCGGCCTCCTGTTCTTTAAAACCAACCTCCAACAAAGCATCTACATATTGTATAGCACTGCCGTCCATAATTGGTGTTTCCGGGCCGTCCAAATCAATCAAAACATTATCTACTTCCAGGCCAACCAAAGCAGCAAGCACATGTTCAACGGTATTTACAAAAGCACCGTTTTGGCTGATTGTTGTTCCACGCGAAGTATCTGTAACGTTATCAACATCGGCATCAATTACCGGCTGCCCTTCAATATCTATCCTTCTAAACTTAAAACCGTGATTTTCTGGTGCCGGGCGAAAAGTCATGGTTACTTTTTCTCCGGTATGCAAGCCGGTTCCCGATACAGAAGCCTCGGTTCTAATTGTTCGTTGTTTTACATTCATACTCATCAAATCTTTATTGCCCGGATTTTAAGTTTTGAAGCTCCGTTTCCTGCTGTAACATCGCCAGTTGCTTTTCCAGCGCGACTATTTTTTTCTCGATTTCCGGCAAGCGCATCAACACCACCTGCGACCGCATATGATCTTGATAATTGGTTGCCGGTGCGCCTGCCCATTTTTTGTTTTCTTCGTTGATTGACCTGCTGATGCCAGATTGCGCCTGCACCTGCGACCCTTTTGCAATATTGATATGGCCAACCACACCAACCTGGCCACCCAAAATTACGTTCTCGCCAATTTTTGTGCTGCCCGAAATTCCGGTTTGTGCTGCAACAACGGTGTTCGGCCCAATTTCTACATTATGTGCAATCTGGATCAAATTATCCAATTTCACGCCTTTTCGGATGATCGTTGAACCCATCGTTGCACGGTCAATCGTAGTATTGGCGCCAACTTCTACGTCATCTTCAATAATGACGTTTCCAATCTGGCTAACTTTCTGGTAACTGCCATCTGCCTGGGGCGCAAAGCCAAAACCATCGCCGCCAATAATGACGCCCGAATGGATGATGACATTGTTGCCGATGACACAATCAAAATAAATTTTTACACCGGCAAACAAAGTAACATTGCTGGCCAGGCGTACGTTATCGGCCAAAAAAGAATTTGGGTAGATGCGGCAATGATCGCCAATTTTAACATTCGGGCCGATATATGTAAAAGCGCCAATGTAAACGTCCTGGCCAATTTGTGCCGAAGGATGGATAAAACTCGGCTGCTCGATGCCAGCTTTGGCCAATTTGCTTTGGTTATATTTTTCGAGCAAAACAGAAATGGCCACATATGGGTTTTCTACGCGGATTAAGGTGGAAGCAACCGGCTCTGTTAAAACCTGCTCGTTACTGATGATGACGACTGAAGCTTTGGTGGTATATAAATACTGCTCGTATTTTGGGTTGGCCAAAAAAGACAACGAACCTTCTTCTGCTTCTTCAATTTTCGCTAACTGGTCAACCGTTACTTCAGGCTTACCTTCAACAGTGCCGTTTAACAATAAGCTGATCTCAAGTGCGGTAAATTGCATCGGACAAATTTAATTCTAAATATCAAAGCAGCAAATTATTAAGCCTGCCGCCAGAAGTATTGTTACAAACCTTTAATTACGCACAGCACGTATTTGATGACGCGTTTTGACAAGGAAATTAAATTGGAATTATCGCTGGCATCGGCAATATCCTGCACTTCGCCGTTCTTCAGCAAAATTCGGATGTTTTCGTCACCAACTTTATACGCATCGTTTACTACCCGGTCTGTAAATACGTAATAACCGGCATCTTCTTCATCCACCAAACCAAATTTTTTGATGGCCTTTTGTTTTAATTCCACCGTTTGATCTAAAGCTGGCGGCATATTGCTGAGTTCTACTTTATACAAATTTCGGTTTATAAAACGTGTGCAGAGGTCAGACAAGATAAAATCCGAATGGTTTACCCAAACTTTGATGGCCGATAAAATATCGGTATCATCCAAACTGATAAAAGCATCCAAATGCTTTGGCTCCAGCACAAATGCTTCTTTTACCACACTTTTATTAAGGAAGTGCGCCAATGCAGGCGTTGCAAACAAAACCGCACCGCTTAAAGCCATTTCGCGGCTGCGTTCTAAAATTTTAACCAGCAGCATTTCGGCAGCAATCACAGTTTTATGCAGATAAACCTGCCAGTACATCAAACGGCGCGCAATCAAGAATTTTTCTACGGAGTAAATGCCTTTTTCTTCCACCACAATATGGTCATCGCGCACATTCAGCATTTTCAAAATCCGATCAAAACTGATCACGCCTTCGGAAACGCCGGTAAAAAAGCTGTCTCGGTTGAGGTAATCCATCCGGTCAATATCCAACTGGCCCGAAACCAACTGGTGCAAAAAGTGCCGCGGATAAGTATCGTTAAAAATTCGGATCGCCATTTCCAATTGCCCGTCAAATTCTTTGTTCAGCCGGTCCATTAGCAAACGGGAAATCATTTCGTGCGATACTCCTTTTACCAAGGTATTTTCGAGGGCGTGCGAAAACGGGCCGTGGCCAATATCATGCAGCAGAATGGCAATTTCTACGGCTTGCTCTTCCTCCGCAGAAATTTCCACGTCTTTAGTTCGCAACGTTTCAACCGCCAAACCCATCAAATGCAACGCGCCCAACGCATGGTGAAAACGCGTGTGCAAAGCGCCGGGATAAACCAAATGCGTCATTCCCAATTGTTTGATGTAGCGCAAACGCTGGAAATAACGGTGTTCTACCAGGTCAAAAATCAGGTCGGTTGGTATGTTGATGAACCCGTAAACCGGGTCATTGATTATTTTCTTTTTATTCAAAATTTAGGTTTTAAATACGAAACGCTGCTCAATAAGTTGTTAGAACTTTTTTCCGGCCTATGCTTCTTTTACCCTATAAAAATTGGTGTGTGTACTGCAGCCTAAACAAATCAAAAAACCGGCATATACCAATTTTTATGCGATAAAAGAAGCATGGGCAAAGTACAAAAGAATTAGTTAAACAAATCCAAAGTAAACCTAACTTAGCAGTAAAAAATTTGTGTTAAATTTTGTTAATTTATATGGCCTTGGCAACAAAATGTTGCAACACGGGTTCTAAACCTTAAATAACCACCAACATGCAGGATACTACTATTTTATGGGCCGATGACGAAATTGATTTGCTGAAACCTCATATCCTTTTTTTAAGCGAAAAAGGCTACCAAATTAAAACCGCAACAAACGGGACTGACGCGGTTGATACTTTCAAAAACAACAATATAGACCTTGTTTTTTTGGACGAAAATATGCCGGGCCTAACTGGTTTGGAAACGCTTACCGAGATTAAAAACATCAACGCGGATGTGCCGATCGTGATGATTACCAAAAGTGAGGAAGAGCACTTGATGGAAGATGCCATCGGTTCTAAAATTGATGATTACCTGATCAAACCGGTTAACCCGAAACAGATTTTGCTGACGATTAAAAAGCTGACCGAAAACAAGCGTTTGGTTACGGCAAAAACCACGATGGCTTACCAACAAGATTTCCGGACGCTGGGCATGACTTTGAACGATAATTTAAGTTACCAGGAATGGGTTGATGTTTATAAAAAGCTGATTTACTGGGAGCTGGAGCTGGAAAAACTGGAAGATGCGGGAATGCACGATATCCTGACTTTGCAAAAGGCAGAAGCCAACACGCAGTTTTCCAAATTCATCGAGAAAAATTATTTAAAATGGGTGAAAGAGCCGGAAACCTCGCCAATGCTTTCGCCGCAAATGTTTAAGAAAAAGGTTTTTCCGCACTTAAATGCAACCAGCCCGACTTTCTTTATTCTGATTGATAATTTGCGTTACGATCAATACCGAATCATCCATCCCATTATTTCAGAATATTTTAGGCTGGAGGAAGAAGATACGTATTTCAGTATTTTGCCAACGGCCACGCAATATGCGCGTAACTCTATTTTTGCCGGTTTGATGCCGTTGGATATGGAAAAACGTTTCCCCGAAATGTGGCAGAACGACGAAGACGAAGGCGGAAAAAACCTGTTTGAAGAGCAGTTTCTGGCCGATCAGATCAAACGCACTTTGCGCCGCGATTGCAAATTTTCGTACCACAAAATATTGAATATTGATGAAGGCCGCGCTTTGAACGAATCCATTAATAATTTGATGCAGAACGAGTTGAACGTGGTGGTTTATAACTTTGTGGATATGCTTTCGCACGCGCGGACAGATATGCAAATGATCCGCGAACTGGCCAGCGGCGATGCGGCTTACCGCTCGTTAACGCTTTCTTGGTTTGAACATTCGCCGCTGTTTGATTTGTTGAAATATTTGGCACAAAAACAGGTAAAAGTGGTCATCACGACAGACCATGGAACGATACGCGTTAAAAACCCAAGCAAAATCATTGGCGACCGAAATACGAACACCAACCTGCGCTACAAACAAGGCAAAAACTTAAATTATAACGCCAAAGAAGTTTTTCACATCCGCAACCCGCACGATGCGATGCTGCCGAAACTGCATGTCAGTTCCAGTTTTGTGTTTGCCAAGGAAGATAAATACTTCGTTTACCCCAACAATTTTAACCATTTCGTTAACTTTTACAACGAAACGTTTCAGCACGGCGGCATTTCGATGGAAGAAATGATCATCCCGATTGCCACTTACGGGCCTCGGTAAAAAAAGCCGATACTGTTTTTATGCCGGTAAAAACAGTATCAGCTTAAATCAATTATAGGTGAGGGAATTATAAACTTTGCTGCGTTCCTTCCAGTGTAAACAAAAACGCATAAATCAAAGCAATGTCTTTTAAATAATCAAAGCGGCCGCTTGCCCCGCCGTGTCCGAATTCCATATTGGTGTGGAGGAGGACGACATTTTTGTCCGTTTTCATGTCGCGCAGTTTGGCTACCCATTTTGCCGGTTCAAAATATTGCACCTGGCTATCGTGCAAACCGGTTGTAACTAAAATATTCGGGTAGTTTTTTCGCTCTACATTTTCGTACGGACTGTAACTTTTCATGTACGTGTAAGATTCTTTGTTTTTCGGGTTTCCCCATTCATCAAACTCGTTGGTAGTAAGCGGAATGCTTTCATCCAGCATCGTATTCACCACATCCACAAAAGGAACCTGGGCAATAACACCGTGCCATAAATCGGGAGCCATATTAGCAACGGCACCCATCAGCAAACCGCCTGCGCTTCCGCCTTGCGCATACAAATGTTGTTTACCGGTGTATTTTTCTTTCACCAAATATTCGCCGCAATCAATAAAATCGGTAAACGTGTTTTTCTTGTTCATCATTTTACCGTTTTCGTACCATTGGCGGCCCAAATCCTGTCCGCCGCGGATATGCGCGATGGCAAAAACAAAGCCCCGGTTTAGCAAACTTAAACGGCTGCTGTTAAAACTTGCATCCGTGCTGATGCCGTAACTGCCGTAAGCATAAAGCAGCAAAGGCGCTTTGCCATCTTTCTTAAAACCTTTTTTGTACACCAAAGAAACCGGAACTTTTGTGCCATCTTTTGCCGTAACATAAAAGCGCTCGGTAACATAATCTTTCGGATTGTAACCGCCCAAAACTTCCTGCTGTTTCATCAGCTTTTTGGTGTGGGTAACCATATTATAATCGTAAACAGAACTTGGCGTGGTTAAAGAAGTATAGCCGTAACGCAAATTGGTGCTGTTGTATTCTGGATTGGCACCGAAGTTTGCCGAATAAGCCGCTTCGCCAAAATCTATAAAATGTTCAGAATTGTCTTTCAGGTTTCGGATGCGCATCTTCACCAAACCTTCTTTGCGTTCGTTGATCACGATAAAACCTTTAAACTCTTCCACGCCTTGCAGCAGCACATCAGCCCGAACCGGAATCACTTCTTTCCAGTTTTCTGCAGAAGTTTTATTAAGCGGACATTCCATCAACTTAAAATTTTTGGCGCCGTCTTTATTTGTACGGATCAAAAATTTATCGGCCAGCGGCGTAACATCGTACAAAACTTCTTTCATCCGGGGCTGAAAAACAGCGAAAGTGCCATTCGGATTGCCTGCATCCAGCATCCGCACTTCCGAAGAAAGCGTGGCCTGCGAGTAAATCAAAATAAACCGGTCGTTTTTACTTTTATCCACATGGATGTAATTGCTTTTGTCTTTTTCCTCATAAACAACCGGATCGGTAGCGGCATCGGCGCCTAACGTATGGCGTTTAATTTTTTCGGACAATAACGTAACCAGATTTTTGGCCGTGTAAAAAAGGGTTTTGTTATCGTTTGCCCAGCACGGGTCGGCTTCGGTGTTTTGCACCGCATCTTTTAACATTTCGCCCGTTTCCAGGTTTTTTACGCGGATGGTGTATTGTCTCCGGCTCACTTCGTCCACACCAAAAGCCAGCAGTTTATTGTCTTCGCTCACGCTAAAACCCGAAACCGCGTAATAAGGATGGCCTTCCGCCATTTGGTCCACATCCAGCAAAACTTCTTCTTTCGCCGTTAAGCTGCCTTTTTTACGGCAATATTTATAGTATTCTTTGCCGTTTTCGGTGCGCGTGTAGTAGTAATAACCGTTTTTAAAAACCGGCACACTTTCGTCCTGTTCTTTAATCCGCGCTTTCATTTCGGCAAACAAATCAGATTGCATTTTTTTAGTGCCGCCCATCACCGTATCCAGATAAGCATTTTCGGCTTTTAGGTAATTTACCACTTTGGTACTGTCCGGCCCTTTGCCAAAATAATCGTACATCCAGTAATAATTATCCAAAACGCGCTCGCCGTAGATGTCGCGGTAATGTGCCTTTTTTTCGGCTATAGGCGGCGTTGCCGGATGAAATTGTGCTTGGGTTTGAGTCATACAAAAGAACAGCGAAAGTGAAATAAATATCTTTTTCATAAACAATAATTTTTTATGTTGAAGTACGGCCAGCTTTTGAACACTAAAAAAACAGGTGTAAAAGAAGCATGGCTTTCTTTTGTGTAATGATATTGATTCTGCTTAAAAAAAGCAATACTGTTTTTACCGGTATAAATTAGGGATGTTAATTTTTAGCCGATAAAAACAGTATCAAACATTTGTACTAACTTGAACGCGTATGCAAAGCCAGCCAGCGGTTCAACCCAATTTTGATATATATTTTTTAAGCGAACAAGCCGTTACGGTAGCTTTCGGGCCGGAAATCAGCGAAGCCCGATTGCAGCAGATTACTGCTTTTGACCGGTTGATCAGCCAAAATCCTTTTCCCGGTTTTCGATGCTCGGTTCCGGCTTACCATACCATCAGCGTTTTTTATGATCCTTTAAAGGTAAGTAAGAGTGATTTTCCGGGTGTAGATTCTTTTGCAAAAGTTTCCTGGTATTTGCAGAAACTGAAACTTGAGCCGGAAAATATAGTGGTAAAAGAAGCATCTACCATCACTATTCCGGTTTGCTATGGAAACGGTTTCGGGCCGGATTTGGAAGAATTGGCCAAAAGCCACCAGCTTTCCATGGAAGCAATTATCCATCTGCATAGCGCTGCCGTTTACAAAGTTTATATGATCGGTTTTGTGCCCGGTTTTGCTTATTTAGGCGGAATGAATGAAGTGTTGGATACGCCGCGAAAAGCCGTTCCGCGCCAAAAAATACCGGCAGGTTCTGTCGGTATCGCCGGAAAACAAACCGGAATTTACCCGATGGAAACGCCTGGCGGCTGGCAAATTATCGGCCGCACGCCGCTTCAATTATTCGCTGCTGATCGGCCTCAACCTGCTTTGCTTAAGGCTGGCGATAACGTGGTTTTTAAACCTGTTTCTGTTAATGAATTTAAACTCATCAGCTATTAAGGCAATGCAGATCAGCATCATCAAACCCGGTTTGCTTAGCACAATACAAGATCTTGGCCGATATGAATATCTCGCACAAGCTGTCCCGGTTTCCGGGGCGATGGATACTTTAGCGGCAAGAATTGCCAACAAAGCCGTTGGAAATGAAGACGATAAAGCCGTCATCGAATTAACTTATGCTGATGTAAAACTCAAGGCTGATACCGATATTCTGATTGCTTATTCTGGCGATGGCGCGATTTTAAAGGTTGAAAATCAAATCATTCCAACAGACCGTCCGGTTTTTATCCCTGCAAAAACAGTATTGAATTTTGTGCATAACCCAACCGGAAGCCGTACTTATCTTTCCGTTTCCGGCGGTTGGGATGTTCCGCTTGTTTTGGGCAGCAGAAGCACTTTTTTAACGGCCGGTTTTGGTGGTTTTTGGGGAAGGCAAATCAGGCAAGGCGATATTTTAAACAGTTCTGATCAACTTAATTTGGATTCCGCAACTATTTTAGAACGATTGAAAAGCAAAACCATAAATTATCCGAACTGGAGCATTGCCCGTCCGCTTTTTTTATCAGCCGATAAAAAAACAATTCGCATTGTGCCAGCGCAAGAATTTACCTGGTTTGATGGCCGTTCCATTGTCAATTTTTTATCCGAACCTTATACTTTATCGGCACAAAGCAACCGGATGGGTTATCGTTTGGATGGTTTCAAAATTAACCGCGTTATCAAAACCGAACTGCTTTCTACAGCCATTACGCCGGGAACCATCCAAGTAACGGGCAACGGCAGCCTGATTTTGTTGATGGCCGATTGCCAGACCACCGGCGGTTATCCGCGTATTGCCCAAGTTGCCGCGGTGGATTTGCCTTTGTGCGCGCAATTAAAACCCGGCGATAAAATTTATTTTAAAGAAATAAGCAGGCACGAGGCAGAAATGCTGTATCTTGATCGGGAGCGGCAATTGCAAAAGCTGCCGGTTGCCATCAAAAGCAAAATTTATAACACGTTTTGAGTATGCAAACCATTGATTTAAATTGTGATATGGGCGAAGCATTTGGCAATTATCCCATGCCCAATGATGCTGTTTTGTTCGATTTTATTACTTCGGCCAACATTGCCTGCGGCTTCCACGCCGGCGACCCGGAAGTGATGCAGCATACTGTTTTTATGGCCGTAAAAAAAGGCGTGGCCATCGGTGCGCATCCGGGTTTGCCAGATTTACAAGGTTTTGGCCGAAGGGAAATGAAGGTTTCTGCGAACGAAGCTTACCAGATAACACTTTACCAAATTGGCGCTTTATACGGGTTTGTAAAAGCCGCGCAAGGCAAATTGCACCACGTAAAAGCACATGGCGCGCTGTACAACATGGCGGCCAAAGATCCGGCCCTGGCCAAAGCCATTGCAGAAGCGGTGCATGATTTCGACCCAACCTTAATTTTATACGCTTTAGCCGGAAGCGAAATGATTACCGCTGCCAAAAAAACAGGCATAAAAACAGTATCCGAAGTTTTTGCCGACCGCACTTATCAAAACGACGGCTCGTTAACGCCGCGCTCACAAGCCAACGCTTTAATTACCGACGAGCAGCAGTCCATCCAACAAGTCATGCTGATGGTGAAGCAACAACAGGTAATTTCTATTGATAAAAGAAGCATTCCGCTGAAAGCCGAAACGTTGTGTTTGCATGGCGATGGCGCACACGCGGTAGAGTTTGCCAAGCTGATCCATACCAAATTAAAAGCTGAGGACATTACCATTAAAGCGCCTGTTATTGAATGAAAAAACAGAACTGGAGCGTTTTGCTTGGCGCCGCTTTTTTGATGGCCTCTTCGGCTATCGGCCCTGGTTTTTTAACGCAAACCGCCGTTTTCACCGCGCAGTTGGGCGCCAGTTTTGGTTTTGTAATCCTGCTTTCCATCATTTTAGATTCTATTGCGCAATTAAACATCTGGCGCATTATTGCCGTTGCGGATCGTCCCGCACAGGATATTGCTAACCAGGTTTTTCCCGGCTTGGGTTACTTTATTTCTTTTCTAGTTTTTCTGGGCGGCATGGCTTTCAATATCGGCAATATTGCCGGTGCCGGTTTGGGGTTGAATGTTTTGTTTGGCGTAAGTGTTGGCCAGGGCGCGGTGATGAGCGCAATCATGGCCATCGGTATTTTTATCTATCGCGAAGCCGGAAAAGCGATGGATGTTTTCGCTAAAACTATGGGCGGACTGAAAATTCTGTTAGCGCTGTTTATCGCTTATATTAGCAAACCGCCGCTTGCCGAAGCCGTCATCCGTTCTGTCAATCCAACACAATTTAGCTTTACGGCCGTGTTAACTATTGTTGGCGGAACGGTTGGCGGTTACATTACTTTTGCCGGCGCACATCGGTTGCTGGATGCGCGGCTGACCGGACAACAGAACCTTCCGGCCATTAATAAAGGTGCGTTAAGTGCCGTCGGGCTGGCTTCTTTAATGCGTATCCTTTTGTTTATTGCCGCTTTGGGCGTAGTTAGTGCTGGCGGAAAATTGGATCCCGCAAATCCGGCGGCTTCGGTTTTTCAAATTTCAGCAGGTGCGCTTGGTTATAAAAGTTTTGGTTTGGTGATGTTTTCGGCTGGGATTTCCTCGGTTGTTGGTTCTGCTTACACGTCGGTTTCTTTCGTCAGAAGTTTCCATCCGTTCATTCAAAAATACAACCGGCAAATTATTATTGGTTTTATTTTGGTTTCCTGCGTCATCTTTCTGATTATCGGCAAACCGGTAAAAACGCTGCTTACAGTTGGCGCCATCAACGGCTTTATTTTGCCTATTTCTTTAGGGATTATGCTGATTGCCGCTTATCAAACCAAAATCATTTCCAACTACAAACAACCGTTTTGGTTAACAGCCTTGGGCGTTTTAGTGGTTGGAACGATGGCTTGGATGAGTTACGGTGTAATTTTACAATTGATTAAACCTTAATTTTTAATGAAACTGCTGTTTTTTAATACTTCTTTTATCGGTCTTTTTTTGGTGTTTGCGTTAAGTATGCCCTGCTCCGCCCAGCAAAAAAACAATAAGCCAATTGCGGTACAACCAGGTGTTTCTTTAGCGCTGGCTACTTATCGTCATTCAGTAATCAGCAATATTCAATACGAATTGAGCTTTGATATCCCAGCCGAAAAAAGTAAAGCGATCACGGCGACGGAAAGTGTTAGTTTCAACCTAAACAAAAATGAGCAGCCGTTACAATTGGATTTTAAGCAGCATTTCGATCATGTAAAATCAATCGTTGTTAACGGAAAAAAGATAGAAACAAATTTGCAGGAAGAACATCTGCTCATCGCCCGGCGATACCTGCACATCGGTACAAATAAAATTGATCTTGATTTTATCGCTGGCGATGCTTCACTCAATCGAAACAATGATTATTTGTATGCACTTTTTGTTCCGGATCGCGCCCGAACTGTTTTTCCATGCTTTGATCAGCCTGATCTAAAAGCCAACTTCCTGTTAACGCTACAAGTCCCGGCGGAATGGAAAGTTTTAGCCAATGCGGTTAAAAAAGATTCAGTTGTAAATAAGCAACAAACCACGTATCATTTCGCCAACTCCGATAAATTGCCAACATATTTATTCTCTTTCACCACCGGGAAATATAGTGCCGTAAAAGAAGCATTGGGAAACCGAAACGCCGAATTTTTGCACCGCGAAACCGATCCAAAAAAGATCAAGTTAAGTGTTGATTCTATCTTTATCGCCCATCAAAACGCCATTGTTTTTTTAGAAGGCTGGACGGGCATTAAATTTCCTTTTCAAAAAGTTGGTTTTGTGGCCATTCCCGATTTTCAGTTTGGCGGCATGGAGCATCCGGGCGAAGTGCAGTACAAAGCATCTGGTTTGTTTCTGGACGAAGGCGCTACCAAAGATCAGTTTATTGCCCGTTCTAACGTTATCTCGCACGAAACCGCGCACATGTGGTTTGGCGATTTGGTAACGATGGAGTGGTTTAACGATGTTTGGATGAAAGAGGTTTTTGCCAATTTTATGGCCGATAAAGTAACCGAACGGATGATGGGCAGCGAAACTTTTAACCTCAAGTTTTTGCTCGATCATTATCCGGCGGCTTACGGCGTTGACCGTACAAAAGGTGCCAACCCCATTCGCCAGCAATTGGATAATTTGCAGGATGCCGGTTCGCTGTACGGCAACATCATTTACCACAAAGCACCGATTATGATGCGCCAGTTGGAACTGTTGATCGGCAAAGAAAACTTCCAACAAGGCATCCGCGAATACCTTAAAAAATATGCTTACGGCAACGCAACCTGGAATGATTTGATCGCGATTTTGAGCAAGCACAGCAAAGTTGATTTGTACGCCTGGAACAAAGTTTGGGTAAACCAGCCCGGCCGTCCGGTTTTTGGTTACAGCATTAATTACACCGGAAATAGCATCAGCAATTTGATCATCACACAACATCCCGAAATGGGCGCAAAGCGCATCTGGCCACAAGTTTTTATGATCGCTTTGGTTTATGCCGATCATAACAAAATAATCCGCATAAATATGGACACTGAAAAAGTAGTGGTAAAAGAAGCATTAGGTTTGGCCAAGCCACTTTTTATTCAGTTTAATGTAGATGGCATGGGTTACGGTTTGTTTCCTGCGGATAAAGCTTTGGCTGATCGTTGGTTTACTTTTGAAAGTCCGTTGCAACGTGCTTCTGCCTACATCAACGCTTACGAAAACATGCTGAACGGCCGGTATTTTAAGCCGCAGGAGTTGTTGAACCAGCTTGCAAAAGGCTTAACATTAGAGAAAAACGAGTTGAATTTGCGGCTCATCACCGCCTACATCACCAACATTTACTGGGAATTTACTTTGCCCGAAAAAAGGCTTGCTTTAAGCGCAATTTTAGAGCAGCAACTTTGGCAGGCGATGGAGCAGCAAACATTGCCAAACAACAAAAAACTTTTGTTTAAAGCCTATCAGGATGTGTATTTGAACGAAGCCGCGCAAAGTAAAATTTACGAAATCTGGAAAAAGCAACAGCCGCCGCAAGGCGTAAAGCTGACCGAAGACGATTACACGTCGCTGGCGCTTTCTATCGCTTTAAAAAATGATACCGCAACTTCCGTTTTGAAGGAACAGCAAAACCGTATTTCCAATGTTGACCGCAAAGTCCGATTGGCATTTATAACGCCAGCTTTATCCAACAATCCGGCAGAACGTGATGCTTTTTTTAACAGCTTAAAAGAACGGAAGAACCGGCAGAAAGAGTCGTCGGTGGTTACGGCTTTGGCTTATTTAAACCATCCGTTGCGGCAAAAAACTTCGGTTAAATATTTGCCCGAAAGCTTGGAAATGGTGGAAGAAATACAGAAAACCGGCGATGTTTTCTTTCCGCAATCCTGGCTGGGCGCAATTTTTGGCAGTTACCAAAGTAAAGAAGCGGCGCAGGATGTAACATTTTTCCTAAAAAATCATCCTAACTATAATTTAAAATTAAAAGACAAGATTTTGCAGGCAACAGATAATTTAGCCAGAGCGCAAACTTTGTTAAACCAGCCTTGAGTTTACCATACTTCTTTTATGCCGGTAAAAACAGTATTGGCAATTACCAGTTTATGCAAAGTTATGGTGTAAATTTGAATTCTATAAAAACCAAAAAACAAGTATAACATGGCCATCAATTTGCAAAAAGGACAACGCGAAAATATCAATGCACCCAAATTTACCATTGGTTTAGGTTGGGATACCAATAATTCGGCAACGGGCACCAGTTTTGATTTGGATGCTTCTGTTTTTATTTTAGGCGAAAACAAGAAGTTGCTTTCCGACGAGCATTTCGTTTTTTATAACAATTTAATTTCTCCGGATGGCGGCGTGGAACATACCGGCGATAATTTAACTGGTGCCGGTGAAGGCGATGACGAGCAGGTGAAGATTGATCTTTCTATGATTGATCCGCGTGCTACAGAGTTGATTGTTGTCGTTACGATACACGAAGCTGCCAGTCGCCGACAAAATTTTGGCCAGGTAAAAAATTCTTTTGTGCGCATTTTTGATACGGCAAGCAACGAAGAATTGTTGAAATACGAGCTGGAAGAAGATTTTTCCATCGAAACGGCGGTAGAATTTGGCCGCATTTACAAACGCGAAGGCAAGTGGAAATTTGAAGCCGTGGGCGTGGGCATGAAAGGCGGTTTGCAGGATTACTTAAACAAATACAACTAAAATTATGGCTATCAACCTTCAAAAGGGGCAACGCATCAACCTCGAAAAAAGCAACGGCAGCAAGCTGCAAAATATTTGCGTGGGCATCAACTGGGGCGCAATCGAAAAGAAAGGTTTTTTCGGTTTCGGAACGACCAAAGAAGCAGTGGACCTGGATGCCAGTTGTGCTTTGTTTGATGCGCAGAAGAAACTGCAGGAAACCATTTACTTTGGCAATTTGCAATCCAAAAATGGATCGGTAAGGCACAGCGGTGATGATTTGACCGGCGATATTGACGGTGATGATGGTTTGGACAACGAAGTCATCACGCTTGATTTTTCGCTACTGAACAGCAATATTGAACATGTAGCTTTTGTATTGAACAGTTTCCGTGGACATGATTTTGGTAAAATCCCGTTTGCTTCCATCCGCATTTATGAAGGTACGCCAAAAATGGTACGCGAAGTTTTTGCCACGTATGATATCGCCCATAATTCTAATTTTTCGGGCTACGTTTCCATGGTGATGGGCGTGTTTTACAAACGCAATGGCGAATGGAAATTCAACGCCGTTGGCGAACCAACGAAAGATAAAAAACTGCCCGAAACCATCAATACGGTGATGAACCAGTTTTTGTAATTGACACCAATTTTATACTGGTAAAAGAAGTATCAAATTTATACCGGTAAAAGAAGCATCAGCCTAAATTGCTGTAACATTTGCAGCCGAAATCAATCTAACTCAAAACAAACGATGGAAGAATTAACCCCCATTCCTGTAAACCCAACGGCAACGCCAGTAAAATTGGATAAAGACGGCAACGTTGATCTGTCGAAAATTACGCCCGAAGACGAAAAGAAATTTGCCGAACTCAGCAAAACCATCAATCCATCCGATGTCAATTCGATTTTGAATTACGGTGTGGAAGTGCAAAACTCGATGGAAAAATATAGCAATGCGTTTTTAACTTCCGTTCGCACGTATAATTCGGGCGAAGTTGGCGGCTTGATTACTGATTTGCTGGGCGAACTGAACTACATTGATGTGGACGAACTTGACCAAAGCGGTTTTAAAGGCTTGCTTTCAAAAATCCCGTTTTTAAAAAAAATGGTTTTTGATGCGCAAAAGCTTTTTCAGAAATACGATACCGTGGTGAGCAACATTGACAAGATCACTAATAAAATTAAAGCCGGCCGCTTAAATTCCATTAAAGACAACAGCTCGTTGCAAACCATGTTTGATAGCAACGTTTCGTACATTAAACAAATGGAAGAACTGATTATTTCCGGTCAGTTAAAGTATAAGGAACTGAGCGAAAAGCTGGCGCAAATGGATGCAAGCCCGGCCGATTACCAGGATTATGAAATTGCCGATCTGCGGGATTTTGTGAACCGATTGGATAAGCGTTTGGCCGATTTAAAGGTTGTCCGTTTTATCATGATGCAATCGCTGGCGCAAATCCGCGTGGTGCAAAACAACAATACTTCCATTGCCGAAAAAGCGCAGTCTATCATTTCAACCACCATTCCCGTTTGGAAAAACCAGTTGACGATCGCCGTAGCTTTACAACGGCAAAAACAGCATGTGGAAGTGCAGAAAAAGATTTCGGACACGACGAATACCATTTTGCAAAAAAACGCTGAACTGCTGAAACAAAACAGCATTGACGTAGCGCGCGAAAACGAAAAAACCGTTGTTTCTTTGGATACTTTAAAACGCACCACGCAATCGTTGATTGAAACGCTGAACGAAGTAAAACGCATCCACGAAGAAGGCAACCAAAACCGCAAAACGCTGAATACCGAACTGCAAAATTTAGAAACCGAACTGAAGAAAAATGTAACCAACATTAAGTAATTTTGTATGAATGAACGAGCATCTGGCGGCGATATTTCATGCATCAAAACGGATCATCAGTAAATTACAGTTGCTTGCTGCTTTTTTTGAGGAAGATATCATTTACAAAATTTATCTGCGCAGCCAGGTAATCCATCAAATGTTTGAGCAAAACCCGGAACTGGACGCCAATAACCTCGAACTTTTTCATCTGCAATACACCTCCAGTTTAATAGAACTTTTAAAGAAGATTAAAAAGAGCAACGAAAAAAACGTAAGCTTGCTTTTTGATGAAATGCAGTTGAACAACGAACTGATTGATAAGCTTTCCAACTCCTTTTATAGCAAAAAAAACTACAGGCAGGACCAGCAAAAGCAGTCGTTGAAAATGAATATTTCGTTGCGGCGTTTGTACCAGTTTTTGTCGGACAATGTGGACGAATATCCGTTTTCCAAAAATATCAACAACTTTAGTTCGCGCTTTTCGCAGGATTTTTATTATGAAGTTTCGGGCGAATTGCTGGACGAATTAACACATTACAATCCGGCCGAAATTTACACCAACGCTTACGCCATCATCCAGAAAAAGTTGTTGGGCTTGCTGTGTAAATACGATTTTAAAACCGAATTTTTTTGCGGGATAAAAGCCGGAAACGCCATTGCCGAGGTTTACAAGTTTATAGAAACCGATAAATACTTTATTTTTTATCCGGCCAGAAACCTGTTTTTGTTTTGTGATTTTTCAAAGCTAAAAAATGTTAGTTTCGACAATCATATCTCTCACAAAGAAAAAATGATCCGGGAACTGAAAGATAAAAACGACCAGTTGCAAAGCCGGATTGGCGTTACAAAAACGTATCTTCCGCAGGAAATAAAAACGTTGCTGGCCGAGAATTATAAAAAGCTGAGCGACATCAGCTTTCTGCAAAACATCGCTAATTTTGATGCGCAGGCCAATATTTTAAAAGCGATGCTGAACACGGATTTGATTTAGTTTCTTTGAAAGACCAGTAACAAAACGACAAAAAATTGGTCATAAAAACAGTATCATTAAATAAATAAGCAATGGATTTTTTACATCATTTATTGGGCGAAGACATACAGGCCGGTTTGCTCATCATTTTAAATTTGATCGTGATCGAAAGTTTGCTGTCGGTTGATAATGCGGCCGTTTTGGCTACCATGGTGATTGATTTGCCGAAAGAACAGCGCAGCAAAGCGTTGCGCTACGGCATTTTGGGCGCTTATGTATTTCGCGGAATTTGCCTTTTTCTGGCGGCCTGGTTAGTTAAAATTTGGTGGCTGAAACCTTTGGGCGGCCTGTATCTACTGTATCTGGCGTTTGATTATTTTAAAGGAAAATCAGAAGAAGGCGGCAGCGAAGAAGAAACGGTAAACAAGAACGAAAGCTGGATTTACAAATCTACCGTCGGTTTGGTGGGTACTTTTTGGGCAACCGTGGCTTTGGTAGAAGTGATGGATTTGGCATTTTCCATTGATAACGTGTTTGCTGCCGTTGCCTTTACCGATCATGTTTTTTTGATCTATACCGGCGTTTTTATCGGGATTTTGGCGATGCGTTTTGTAGCGCAGGCTTTTGTAAAACTGATGGAAAAGTTTACGTTTTTAGAAACCGTTGCCTTTGTGGTAATCGGTGTCTTGGGCGTAAAACTCACCGCTTCTTTGTACACGCATTTTTTTCCGGGAACGCCTTTTTCAGAAATACTGGAAGGCAAAAGCATGGATTTGTTTGTTTCTTTGTTTACGGTTGCGGTGTTTATCATTCCGGTAATTAGTTCCGCGCTGTTTAACTTTCCTAAAAAACAAATTACTAATTTGGAAGTAACGCGCGATGCAGAAAAGGTGTTGGATAAAAGTTGAATGACAGCAAACACACCAATTTTTACCCGATAAAAGAAGCATTGCTGTCATTCCGACCAACGGGAGGAATCTTCTTCAAAGCGATAAGATTTTTTGTTGTTGAAATAACTTTTCTCGCTTCGTTGCAAAATGTCAGTGCAGCAATTTCCACCCGAAACAAACACACCAATTTTTACCCGATAAAAGAAGCATCAGTTTTTCCAGCGCAAGGTTTTGATCATTACATCAATATCCTGCTTCACAAAATCCAAAACCGGTTTGATGGAATCCTGCCGAGGAACTTCGTTAAAATACAAAGCGCCACGCAAATAATTTTTGGTGCTGTCGGTTAAGTAAAACTGGGCCGAAGAAGCCGCGTTTCCGTCAATCCGGTAATAAATACCGTACATTTTACGGTCGGGATAAGCAATCGTTCCTTCATCAATGGCCGTTGCTTTAATGGTGTGTTTAAAAGCAAACGTGTGCGCATCTTCAATCAGTTCGTTAAAAACTTTTTTTGAAGTGACCGGCATGTAGCTTAAATGGAGTGTTCCTTTAAAATCCGGATATTCGATGTTAAACCAGCAAGGCTGCGTATTCCGGTTTTTATCCGGTTCGATATGTGCATAAACCGGATAAGAAAAAGTAAACGGACAACCGCTTTGATATTCCCGGTATTTTTTTTGGGGAAAAACAATACGAAAAAAACCGCGCGGCTTCGGTGTAAAATCATGGCTATTGTTGCAGGAAAATAGAAAGATCAACCCGAAAGCAAAATAGAAAGGCCAAGCGTTTTTGTGCATGTTAGGATTTTTTGTTCCAAATTTCCCACGATTTTTCTGCCTGTAAAAGAAGCATTTCGTAACCGTTTTTTATTGTTGCGCCCTGCGCTTCGCCTTTTTGCAAAAATACCGTTTTCTCAGGGTTGTAAATTAAATCGTACAACAAATGCCGATTGGTAATGGCTTCATAAGGGATTTTCGGAAAAGCACCGGTATCCGGCGAAGTGCCCAAAGGCGTAGTGTTGATGATCAAAGAATGTTCGGCCATCAGCTTTGGTGTTACCTGTTCGTACGAAATTTGGTTTGCTTTTGGCCTTCGTGATACGGTTCGGTACGCGATGCGCAGTTTTTTCAGCACATACTTTACTGCCCGGGATGCGCCGCCGTTGCCCAAAACCAATGCTTTTTTATGATGCGGTTCCAGTAAGGGTTTTAAGGAGTTTTCGAAACCATAAATATCGGTATTGTAGCCTTCCAAACGAAAGTCCTGGCCTACAAAACCTACTTCCCCGGAAAATGCAGTCGCAAGCGCGCTTTCTTCTACCACACGGATACAATTGATGGCTTCTACCTGCTTAGCTTCCTCATCCATCCAATCCATATAATAAACAACGCCAATTTTATGCGGAATGGTAACATTTAAGCCGCACAGGCCTGGGTGCGCTTTGATAAATTCGGGGAAATCGCTCAGGTTGTCAATCTCAAAAAGCTCGTAAGAACTGTCCTCAATCTGCTCTTTTTCAAATTTCGCCTCGAAGTATTTTTTGGAAAAAGAATGCGTTAGCGGGAAACCGATCAATCCGTATTTTTTCATCTTTCACAATTGGAACGCCAATTTTTTGCCGATAAAAGAAGCATGGCTTTTATTGGTTTAAAAAGAAATCAAAGGTATCGCTGCGCAAACCTAAACGGATGGTTTCCAGCGGGATCACTTCTGCCGGCGCAATATTTCCTAAGTTTACATTCGCGCCAATCAATTTGATAAACCAAACCTGCTGTGCTTTTTGCGGCGCTTCCCAAATAATTTTTTCTTCAGGGATTTGAGTGAGGATTTCATCCACCAAACCTTGCCGCACTTCGCCCGAATCGCGGTAAATGCCCACATTTCCGCTTTCGCGTGCTTCGGCAATTACTTTCCAAGAACCCGCTTCCAGTTCGGCATTCATCAATTTGATCCATTTGTATGGCGCGAAGATCTTTTCTACATCTTTAGAACCAACTTCAGAAATTACCGTTAACTGCTTGCTTAACTCGCTGATGTACCGGCATTTCTCTTCGTGCTCAATCGTGATGGAACCATCAGAAACTTCGGCATAATCCATCTGGTATTTGTCCAGCGTACGCCGGTAATCATCAAACTGGCCGCGGATGATAAAAGCTTCAAACAAAGTACCGCCAAAATAAACCGGAATGCCGGCATCGCGGTACAACTTCAACTTTTCGTTGAGGTTTGGTGTAACGTAAGAAGTTGCCCAGCCTAATTTAACAATATCGGTATGTTCGCCGGAAACTTCCAGAAAATCTTCTACCTGCCGCAGGCTTAAGCCTTTGTCCATCACCATGGTAAAGCCTGATGAACGTGGTTTTTGTGTCCGCTCCGGGATATTACTAAGAAAATAATTCATTCAAAAATCAATCTTGGTCAAGAACCTGCTACAATCAGCTCCTTCTGTTGGCCACAAATGTAAAAAAACAAAAGCTTGTTCTTTCATCAGCCTAAGTGCCTGTTTAAAATTTTGTTCCTGATGCTTCTTTTAGCACATAAAATTTTATGCTTTCTTATAAAATACACACTGATTTTTATATGCTAAAAGAAGCATTTAAGCAAGCTTTAAAAAAATGAATCAATTGCGGTAAAAGCGGTTGATGATATCAACAATGGCTTTGTTTTCCTGCAACTGCGGCAAATATTCGAACAAAATGTAATGCTTTTCCGGATCGGTAGTCAAGGCGATTTCTAAGTATTTCAACGCTTCGTTGTATTCGCCTTTGGCAAAAAGATAAGCCACCATTCGATAAAAAAGTTCGGCTGCATCCGGATTGTTCTTGATGGCTTCGGCTATCGTTTCGATGGCTGCAGTCAACTTGTGCTGTTCGTACAAAATGGAAGAATAATCCAGCCAGGCATCCACATCCAATGGATTGAGTTCGATCACTTTGGCATAAGCTTCTTCTGATTCGGGCAAATTGCCCAATTTATAGTTCGCATCGGCAATGGCAAACCAATAATCCGGGTTGGTGTTTTCTAACTCCAAAGCCCGTTTGTAATAGCGCAAAGCTTCAAAATAACGTTCTTCAAAATCCAAAGTTACGCCGATACCAAACCAGGCATCGCCCATTTTGGCATCTTTACGGACTGCTTTTTTATAATAAGCGCGCGCTTCGTCCATGCGTTCCAGCTTTTCGTAGCACTCGCCGATAGAACAATACGTATCTGCGCTGGCCGATTCGTACTCCAAAGTTTGCTTGTAAACTTCAATGGCTTCGGTGTATTTATCCAGGTTGATCAGCGCATTGCCTTTGTTAAAATAAGCGTAGGTAAAACTTTCGTTGATCAAGATGGCATAATCATAAGCATCAATGGCTTTTTCAAACAAACTGAGTTTGGTAAAAGCATTGCCCAAATTGTACCATGCCGCATAGCTGTAAGGCTCTTTATCAATGTATTGCTCGTAAAACTCCACGCTTTCGTTCTGGCGGTCCATCACATCATAACAAAAAGCCAGTTCGTACAAAGCGTCTTGGTTTTCCATGTTTTGTTCCAAACAAAGCTTAAGGTAAGTGATGGCATTGTCGTACTCGCCTTTGCTTTGATAAACAAAAGCAATATGCAGTAAAATATCGTCGGTTTCTTCCGCCAGTGTTAAAGCTTTTTGGTAATTCTCCAGTGCTTCTTCGTGGCGTTCCAAACTTTCAAACAAGTTGCCGCGGATGATGTACACATCTGCTTCCGATGGCTCTAAGCTTTCTGCCTTGTCCAAAATAGCAAAAGCATCGGCCACTTGGTTGGTTACGATAAAAAGCTGTGCCTGTTTGATCAAAAACACAGCCGCAAACGGATGCTGGTTGCGCGCATAACCCACCACCTGCAAAGCCTTTACCGGGTCGTTTTTTTCAATGTAGAAATCAATAATATTTTCAAATACCTGCGCATCAAAAAAATACTGATCGTGATTGCGGATCATCTCCTCATATCGTTCTACAGAAAACCGGGGATCTTCAGAGAAATTGTAATCAAATTCTTCTTCCATTCAATTTTATTAGCAGAACAATATTTATTTATAACACTAATGTAACAGCAATAAATTATAATTAAAACCAAGCCATACTTAAAAGTATTTTTGCTTCGTTAAAAATGCTGTTACAAACACTTCATTTCGTGCAAAATAACCATTAACCGTTTTTGCAATTGCATTAATTTGTAGATTTGACAAAAGTAAGAAAAAGCATTTTCAATTAATTGTTGGCAGGATGACGTGTTGAAAAGTAAAACGTTAAAATAAGCTTTTTTGTATCAAAAGCTTTTTCAAATTCCAGTACCTATTTCTCCGGGCAAATACTGTTTTTAGGCCGGCAAAAATGACAAAACCGGCTGAGTGATAAATCTAAAAATTACAATATAAATTCATGAAGATTAGTTTTAAAACAACTGCATGGGCTGCAGTTGCCTTGTTTACCATAAACATTACCCAAGTTACCGCGCAGGAATTGACCGCTAAACCTGCCGATCCGCCAAAAAACTGGCATACGCTGGATTTGAAACAGGACGGTTTTTTTGGCATCAGCTTAAACCAGGCCTACGATTTTTTGAAGGGCAAAAAAAGCAAGACGGTTGTGGTTGCAACCATTGACAGTGGGATTGATACTTTACAAAAAGATTTACGCCCGGTTTTGTGGGCTAACACCAAAGAAATAGCTGGCAATGGCAAAGACGATGACGGCAATGGCTACATAGACGATTTGCATGGCTGGAACTTTTTGGGCGGCCCGAACAATAAATGTGATGTAAACGAGACCACCGAAGAAGTGCGCGAGTATTTTAGGTTGAAAAACAAATACGCCAATATTACCACAGCCGCTGCTGCAAAAGACAAAGCAGAATATGCGTATTGGGTAAAAGTGAAAGACGTGCGTGATTCTACCGTAAGCAAATCCCAGGCAGAATTAGACCAATTGACGCCTTTGATGAACGCTTTGGTTACCACAGATGCTTTTATCAAAAAATCATTGAGTTTGAAAGCCGGGCAATCGTTTACCAAAAATGATTTGACCAAATTAGATGCAAAAAACGATACGTTGAGCAAGAGCAAATACATTTGGGGCTTGATTTTGCAAGATGCCGACAATGCCAAAACGGATACCAAAACCATTACGGAACTGAGCGAATACATCACCAAATTAAACAACGATGTTAACCCGGATTTGGAAGCGCGTAAACGTGTAGTTGGCGATAACCCGGATGACATCAACGATAAAAAATACGGCAGCAACCAGTTAAAGTTTGAAGATGCTTCGCACGGAACGGGTGTTGCCGGTTTGATTGGTGCCGTTCGAGGAAATGGTTATGGCATTGATGGCGTTGCTGATAACGTCAAAATTATGTCGATAAAAGCAGTACCAAATGGAGACGAGTACGACAAAGATATTGCAAACGCCATCCGTTATGCTGTTGATAACGGCGCAAAAGTGGTGAACATGAGTTTTGGCAAAAAAATATCACCGCATAAAAAATGGGTGGACGATGCGATAAAATATGCAGCCGAAAAAGATGTATTGTTGGTGCAGGCATCGGGAAACGATAACCAGAATGTTGATGTAAAACCGGAATTCCCGAACGATAATTTGCTCGACGGAACCAAAGTAGATAACCTGATCAGCGTTGGCGCTTCTGGTTCTTTAAATGATGAAAACCTGGCCGCTACCTTTAGTAATTATGGTAAAAACAGCGTGGATGTTTTTGCGCCGGGCGTAAAAGTAACCTCAATTGATAAAGATGCCGAATTTAATACGGCCGACGGAACTAGTTTTGCTTCGCCGATTACGGCCGGCGTTGCCGCTTTGGTTTTAGAATATTACCCAACGCTTAGCGCCAAGCAGTTAAAAGAAGTGATTATTGCTTCGGCAAAACCATTAAACGGCACTAATGTGCTGAAGCCAGGCAGTAAAGAAAAAGTTGATTTTACAACTTTAAGCAAATCCGGCGGTATTGTAAATGCTTTGGAAGCGCTGAAAATAGCTTCTAAAATGAAAGGCGAACGTAAAAAACAGTAATTTCTGAATCTTAAAATAGCAACAAAGCTGTAATTATTATCGTTGGGACTTTGTTGCTATTTTTTCTTCTATGTTTTCTTTTATCTCTTCAGAGTCATCTTCGTCGAGGTTATATTCTTCCTTGATCTCGTCCAACTCTTCTTCGGTTAGTTTTTCAATCCCCAACCTTTTGTTGTTCCCTGTTTCCAAAGCATAAATAATTTCGTCTAATTTAAGCTGTGTGGCTTTATCAGCTTTGTTTTGCCCTTTTTGGATGAGGAACAGCATTACAAAAGTAATGATGGAAGTAACCGTATTAAGGATCATTTGAGACTCTTCGGAAAAATGTTCAAAATAGCCGTAAATAAGCCATATGACCATTAATCCGTTCGCTGACATAATTCCGGCCGTACTTCCGGTCCAGCTTATTACCTTGGAGGTTACGGTTCCCCAAAAATCTTTTTTCATACAGCAATATTTAGTTAATTGGTATTGTTAGTTAAACAAATAAATTTTTATAAGTTTAACAGCGTACAAAACTAATACAATTGCAATTTATACGACCTTAAAAAATAAATGGTTAATTAATCAAGTATAATTTGCCTTTTGATGCTTTCTTCTAAAGATATAAACGTTTCTGTACGCTGGATGCCGGGCACGCTTTGGATCTGTTCGTTCAAAATTTCCCTTAAATGCGTGGTGTCTCGGCAAATGATTTTGGCAAAGATGCTCCAGCTCCCGGTGGTATAATGCAGTTCTACAATTTCGTTCACGGTTTTTAATTGTTTTACGGCTTCGTTGTACTGTGATCCTTTTTCAAGAAAAATCCCCAGAAAAGCACAAACATCATAACCTAATTTCTGCGGGTTGATTTCGAGGTTTGCGCCTTTGATAATGCCCAAATCTTCCAGTTTTTTCATCCGAACGTGGATGGTCCCGCCAGAAACGATCAATTCTTTGGCAATTTCGGTGTAAGGCGTAGTGGCGTTTTTCATCAGGATAGACAGGATCTGGATATCCAAATTATCAATTTCTGAATTATGAGGTTTTTTATGAGGCATAAATTTTGAAATATGTAACGTTTCACAATTATAATTTAAATAAAAATAAAAATAAAATTATTTTGTTGAAATATTTGCAAGGAATTGATACGTGCCTTAAATTTGTATCAAGCAATCAGAAAAACAACGTTCTTTAAATTGCTTAACAAGAAAATGTAGGATGGTGAAATTTGGCAGACACACCTCCTTGTCCCGGTGGCGAAGAACATGGGAAACCACGGCAACGTGATAACCACTTCGTGAAGGTTCGACCCCTTCTCCTACAGCCCTTCTCATAATTTAGGTTTATAATTGGTTAGTAAAAGCCCCTGCCCATCAGGGGCTTTGCTGTATAACAACAATTTTTTGCCGGTAAAAGAAGTATGGATAATTATTGACGGCAAATGGATTTGCGCAATGATCAAACTTCAATAAAACAGGATACTTCTTTTAGCACCCAAAAATTGGTGTTATGCATTTCATCTTTAAAACAAAAAATTCACCAATTTTTATGGCATAAAAGAAGTATCAATAATTGTTAAGGACAGGCAGATTTTGCAAACTTATCCTGCTTAAATTCAATAAAACAGGATGCTTCTTTTAGCACTAAAAAATTGGTATTTTGCATTTCATCTTTAAAACAAAGAATTTTCACCAATTTTTATGGCATAAAAGAAGCATCGCAATAACCGGTAAAATTTAAAGGAATATCAAAATTAAAAACAGTAACCAAAAAAGCCCTGCGCAAAGGCAGGGCTTTTTTGGTTGGTGCAATTGTATTACTGCTGTTTGTTTTTTGGCGAAAGGTCAAAAGGCACAACAACCTTAAAACTGATATTCCGGCCCATGTTAAAAATACCACGCTGAACACCAGCAGGCACATCAGGGTTATCAAAGTACTTTAGCCTGCTCATGTTGGATTGGTAATTTACATTGGCCAAGTTTGTTCCTTCAACAAACAACTGCACGATGGTTTGCCCGTTTTTGTTCACTACGTTTCCGCCGATGCCTGCGCTTAATAAATTGTAACCTGCGGTATAAGTTTCTGTCCCGTAGGCAGAAAAGTACCGGTTTTGAGCGTTATAATGATCAAAGCCAACAAAAGCATACAAGCCTTTAAAGCTTTTTAGGCCTGCGTTAAAGCTGCCGCGCAGTTCAGAATGCGTATGCAAAGGAGGGATAAAAGGCAAGTATTTTAAACTATCGGCAATTTGGCCACTATTGCCTAAATTCCTGCCGTAAGTTAAGGATATGGAATTTTCAAAATGCAGCCATGGCAAAGGATGGATGTCTAAACTAACTTCGCCACCCTGGATGCGCGCCTTGCTTTGTACATAAGTAAAAATATTGTATAATGGAAATGCTGGGTTAACTGCAGGCGAGCCATCAGGGTTTAGCAATTGCTGTTGAAATATATAATTTTCAAGATGGTTGTTAAAAAGCTCGACACTGGCAGAAATACTTGGCAACGTAAGAAAAGCGCCAATGTCTTCCTGCACGCTAAACTCCGGCTTAAAATTACTGTTGCCCACATGATAAATCTGCGAACCCGGATCTGGCCCGTTGGCAGAAAGTTCGGCAATACTTGGTGCCCTAAAACCACGGGCAATGTTTGCCTTTAATAAAAACGCATCAGAAAAATTGTACGTGCCGCCAAAACTTCCCGAAAAACCGGAAAACGTTTTGTTAAGGGCTGAAAATTGTTCTGACACACCTGGTGTTGCAGTTGGGTTGCTTCCTTCATACAACTGCGGATATTTGCTACTTAAAGTATCAATATAAGCAGCCTGGCCATTAAAGGTACGGACATCGTACCTTGCCCCTGCCGAAAGGTCTAATTTTCCGAAAGATTTTCTAACAATCGCAAAAGGCCCAACATCAAACTGGTGATAGGCAGGGATTGGAAAATCTGTAGCCTGGCCAATGGTATTGTTTTGGTACTGCCCGTTTACGCCAACCGTGGCTTCGTAGCCGTTTGCAAAATTATAATTGTACTTTACATCATAAGTATAAGTGCTTAAATGCAGGTTTAGGCCAGCAACATCAGCATCTTCCGGATGTGTATACTCCCGGCGGTGGCTGTATTCGTACCCCAGGTTAACAATCAGGTTGCCATTTCCAACAACAAAATTACTGTTGTTGTAAATGCGGTAAAACTGCACATGCTGGTGCAAAGTTGGGATGTGATAAGAATTTAATTCTGATTGAGATACAATTGGCCGGAAGAGATCAGCTTCTGTAACCTGTTTGGTAAACTGACGGGTGGCAGAATCGCGGCTGCCATCAGGAATATCCTGCAAATCATCAAACAAAGAGGCATGGAAATAAGAATATCCCCAGGATTTGTTTACACCAACCATTACCCTGGCATCCGTTTCCTTATATCCGGTAGCATAAACCCGTCCGTCGTGCTGGTTCTGGTAATCTTTTGCTTCTTTGGAAGATAGCACCGTTCCCCATACCAAACCGTTTTGATTGCCATACAAACGGAACGAACCATTTAACAAGTCCTGGTTGGTTCCGTAAAGTCCTTGTACAGATCCTAAAATTTTTCCTTCGGGAACCGGTGCAGGAGAAATCAGGTTGACAACGCCGCCAATGGCATCAGAACCATAGCTTAAACTTGCCGGCCCTTTGATAATTTCCACCCGGTCTATCGAATTTTGATCTACTTCAATACCGTGTTCATCGCCCCATTGCTGGCCTTCTATGCGTATCCCGTCTTGCAAAGTAACTACCCGGTTGTAGCCTAAACCACGAATAAAGGGTTTAGATACATTTGGGCCTGTAGTAACTGCATTGATGCCTGGCAAATTAGCTATTTTGTCTATGATATTGTCTGATGCGGACCGCCTGTCTAAATATTCCTTGCCAACAGCAACAAGCGGTATCGGGCTTCTTTTAATTTCTGTGGCCCGGCTCACACCGGTAACCACTACTTCGCCGGATTCAATGGCAGAAACCTGTAACTGGATATTGAGCACACTGGTTTTTGAAAAATCCACCCTTTGCGTAACCGTAGCGTAACCTAAATAACTGATTTGAACTACATAAATACCTTTGGGTAGGCGGTTTAAAGTATATTCTCCTTTTGAATTGGTAGAAGTCCCAATCTTTAAATCAGGGATACTTACAGAGGCACCAAAAATAGGTTTGCCGTCTGTCTTATCTGTTACCGTTCCGGATAATGTCCCGATAGCGGCATCAGCAGCAAATACTTTTGTAACCGTAGCTGAAATGGTTGCAATACTTGTCAGCAATAGCAACAAGCAGTTGAATAGCTTTATTTTCATATAAGATAAAAAATCTTTTGTAGAATGTTTAATTAATAATCATCCGGTTAGCGCGAACCGTAATTTCAGAATTAAACTAAAGCTGGCGGAGACAAGCCATCAGCATGGATCAAAGTATTCGCTTTATAATGATGACATGCAGGAATATAAAGCCGGACAACCGGACTTACCAGATAAGTATAGTTTAAAGGCTGTACCAGGTTGATTGGTGCGTGGTGCATCTGGTCGCACAGGTTACATTTCTCATAAACGATTTGCTGACCTGCAGTATCATGCGAATGAACAATTAACGTATTGGATTTAGTGTGATGCTGGTGCGCATAAATAATAATCTGGCCCGCTGCAAAAAAGAGCAGCAACAGCCAGGATAAAATTACAGATGCTTTACGTTTGTTCACGATACCTTAACAGCTTAAAGTTTTTTGCAAATATCTTTTATTTAAACAGATATTAATTTAAATTTTTCTAAAAGTGCTAAATCTGTTGCTTAACCTTCAATTTAAAACCAAGTTTAGCTGTAACAATATAATGACAGCAAGGCCATACTGTTTTTACCGGCATAAATTTTATATCGGTAAAAACAGCATCAACGCTTATCTTTGCTATTATGACCGCAGCAGAAACCAACACCAAATGGGCCGCTTTGCAGGAACGCATTGCGCACGATTTTGATTCGGACGTGCCCGATATTAAAGTGATGCTTTTTCTGATCGGTGTACAGGAACTGGGCAAAGGGCCGCAAAAATTCAGCAAGCGGCAAAAGGAAGAACTGATGCACATTGCCACCTGCAAACTGTTCAGCCAGCTTGGTTTTTACGAACTGGAAGGCTTGGACCAGGATGGCTGGCCACATTGGAAGTTAGTTAAAACCATCCCCAATTATACTTTGCTGGAGCAGGAAATGGTGATGAAATCGTTGATTATTAATTATTTTGAGGAGGGGAATGAACCGTGAAATTAAAATGCCTGACTTTATAAAAAACGAAACCCGCCAGTTTGAATTTCTTCAGGGACTAACGGGAATAAGATGACACAAACATAAGAAGAATAATTAAACTGCGCAATTAAATTATAATGAAATATAGTGCTTTTGTCCAAATAATGACTTCAGCAAGAATGAACCGCTATCTATTATCTTGCGGTGGAGATTCTCGAAAGGCAATGACACTTTACAGGAAAAATTTACAACTTACGCAAGAGTTGTTTACGGTTATAAGTTGTTTTGAAGTAGCGTTAAGAAATGTAATCGACATAAGATGCACTGCTATTCATGGCACTGACTGGTTAAAAAATGGTGCAAGAGTTGGAGGAATATTTGATAATCATAAATGTCGTTTAACCAAAGAAAATATTAATGATGCAATTAACAAATTACCCTCCTACAATCATTTTAAATTAGTAGCCGAACTTGGTTTTGGGTTTTGGCGGTATATGTTTGCTCAAAACCAGTATAATGCCACAAATAGAATTCTTTTACAGGTATTTCCTTCAAAACCCACATCAACACCAGCATTACAATATAACAATACTTACGTTTTTAATCAATTAGCAAAGCTAAACGATATTAGAAACAGAATGGCGCATCATGAACCGATTTGCTTTTTACCTGGGCAAGCAATAAAAGATACAAACTATGCAAGGCAACACTATAATCTTATTCTACAGCTTTTTCAATGGATGCAAGTTGATGAAAGCGCACTTTTATATGGCCTTGATCATATTATCAATATTTGTGATGAAATTGATTATTTATAAAAATAATACAAAATGCTTCTTTTACCATGAAAAAATTTGCCGCTGCTTTTATTTTACTGCTGATTTCGTTTAGCGTATTTGCCAAATCCCCTAAAAATCGATACGTGCGTATCAAAACTGCGTTTGGCGAATGCATCATCCGTTTGTACAACGAAACGCCGAAACACCGCGACAACTTTATCAAATTAACCAAACAAGGTTTTTATAACGGTACGCTTTTTCATCGCGTTATACAGGATTTTATGATCCAGGGCGGCGACCCGGATTCTAAAAAAGCCAAACCCGGACAAGCTTTGGGCGAAGGCGATGTGGGTTATACCGTTGATGCTGAAATCCGCGACAGCTTGTTTCATAAAAAAGGAGTACTTGCTGCTGCGCGGGATGACAACCCGAAGAAAGCTTCCAGCGGTTGCCAGTTTTATTTGGTGGAAGGCAAACGCTTTACCGATGAGCAATTGGACAAGCTGGAACAAACCCGTTTAAAAGGACGAAAAATTCCGCCTTCACAACGCGAATGGTATAAATCGGTTGGTGGTGTACCGCACCTCGACCAAAATTATACGGTTTATGGCGAAATTGTAATTGGTTTGGATATGGTTGACCGCATTGCAACCGTAAATAAAGATGAAAAAAACCGCCCGCTGCAAGATGTACCGATGACCGTTAGTTTATTGAAGAAAAAAGAGTGCAGACGGCTGGATAAGCTATTAGGCATTTAGCTTTCAGCAATCAGTTTTCAGCTTTTGCCTTTAACCTCGCACCCCGCTCCTCAATCCTCGCACCTCAAACCTCTCACCTAAATGAAAATCATCACCTACAACGTTAACGGAATCCGCTCGGCTATCAGTAAAAACTGGCTGGCCTGGCTGCAAGCTACCGATGCTGACGTCATCTGTTTGCAGGAAATAAAGGCCACGCCAGATGTTTTGCAAACCGAATTGTTTTTACTCGAACAAATGGGTTATCATCACTTTTGGTTTCCGGCAGAGAAAAAAGGCTACAGCGGCACTGCTGTTTTTACCAGGCAAAAACCGGTGCATGTAGAATACGGCTGCGGCATCCGGGATTTTGATTTTGAAGGCCGGTGTTTGCGGGTAGATTTTGAAGAGTTATCAGTGATGAGCGTTTATTTTCCTTCCGGTTCCAGCGGCGCAGACCGGCAGGCTTTTAAGTTTCGTTTTTTGGATGAGTTTGGCGATTACCTGCACAAACTGCAATGGGCTTACCCCAAATTAGTGGTTTGCGGCGATTACAACATTTGCCACAAACCGATTGATATCCACAACCCAAAATCAAACGCCAATTCTTCCGGTTTTTTGCCCGAAGAGCGCGAATGGATGGAAAAACTGCTCGAATCCGGCTTTGTAGATTCCTTCCGGCATTTTAACAGAGAGCCGCATAATTATACCTGGTGGAGTTTTCGCGCTGGTGCACGCGGAAAAAATTTGGGTTGGCGCATTGATTATAATTTGGTTACGCACGAGTTAAAACCTTATTTAAAACGCGCTACTATTTTACCGGAAGCCAAACATTCTGACCATTGCCCGGTACTGCTGGAATTGGAGTTGTAAGCAGTAAACTTTTAGTTGTTTAATACAATCACGAAATGAGATTTTGTAATTGTTCCTTTAAAACAGGTAAATCAGTTTTTACAGTTGCAAATATTGTTTTTGCAGATATGCCAAAATATTCATGTATCAATTTATTTCTCATGGCTTTGATTAATCTCCATGGAATATCTGGGTGTTGAACTTTAAACTGTTTGGAAATTTTACTTGAAGCTTCTCCAATAATTCCAAATCGCCTGATTACTGCATCTTGAAGCATGATATTGTTAATAAGATCATCTTCCGTTTTGCCTTCTACATAATCTACTATAATACCTATGGATTCTATAATATCATGAACGTAAACCAAATCTGATCTACTCATAAAATAGCTATTGCCGATTGAAGCACTTCAGTTTTGATAGACGGTTTTAAAGCACCAAATTCAACAATATCTATTTTACGCTTTGTAAGGTGTGTAATTTCATTTTCAAGCGCAATCAAAGTAAACAAAGTAAAGCCAGCTTCAGGTTCTATCAACAAATCCAGGTCACTTGTATTTGTCTCCAAACCTTTTGCAATTGATCCGAAAATAGAAGCCCGTTTGATATTAAATTTTTTTAAAACAGGCACAATTATTTGTTGATAATGCTCTAATTGCTGCATATCCAAATGTACGTTTTATTTAAAATCTATTTACAAATTACAAAGCATCTTTAAACTCGATTTTTACTTAAAATTTCCAAAGCTGGTACGGCGCAATACATTGGTGCAACTTTACATCCAATTCATCCGCATCCTCAATCAAATCAACCGGTTCAAAAAAAGACAAGCCGATAAATTGCGTTCCTGCTTCACATTCGGCCAAAAACCGATCATAAAAACCACCGCCGTAGCCAACCCGGTTTCCTTTCAAATCAAACGCAAGCAGCGGCACAATCACGATACTGTTTTTACCGGTATAAAATTGGTTTCCGCTAATTGGTTCCGGAATGCCAAACTTGTTTTCGGCGGTAACCAATTGTTCATCATCCAAAAAATTAATCAACTTTTTTTGTTTGAAATCTGTTTTCGGAAAAACGCGTTTAATGTTTGGATACGTAGTTTGCAGGAAATAAATCAGCAATTTAGTATCGGGTTCTTTGGTGCGAAGCATGGGCAAAAAAATATGGACAGCGTTTACTCCCGAAAAATCCAAAGTTTTAAACTGTTGCAGCAAAGCCTGGTTCAACGTTTCGTATTCCGTTTCCGAAAGCTGCCGGCGTTTTTCGAGATAAATTTTGCGGAGTTCCTGCTTCTTCATAAATCATTTTAAAGATAAAAGGCAAATCCACAAATACAATTCGTGTTGCTTTTTATTTATCTTGAAGCCAGATTGATACTTCTTTTATGGCTAAAAAATTAATGTTGTTTTTGCTGGCGATAGTGCTGTTGCTGGTTGCTGTGGTTTTGATCAAAACCTTGACATTCAAATCTATTCAACCCAAATATGCTGCAACAAAAAATGTTGAAGTAAGCGAAAATGCCATCGCCCATTTGCAGCAAGGCATCCGTTTTAAAACCGTTTCTTTTTCTGATAGTGCCAAAACCGATAGCAGCGTTTTTCTGGCTTTGCACCGTTATCTGGCGCAAACTTATCCTTTAGTCCATCAAAAATTAGCTTTGGAAAAAGTAGCTCATTATTCTTTGGTTTATACTTGGAAAGGTAAAAATCCGACTTTAAAACCTGTTATTTTAATGGCGCACCAGGATGTTGTCCCGGTTGAGAAAGCAAGTTTATTGCAATGGAAAACCGATCCGTTTGGTGGCAGTATTCAAAACGGAAAACTGTACGGACGAGGTACAGCCGATGATAAAATCAGTTTGTTTAGTTTGCTGGAAGCAGCGGAAAAACTGTTGCAAGAAAATTATCAGCCTAAAAGAAGCATTTATTTTGTTTTTGGCCACGATGAAGAAGCCGGCGGAAAAGGCGTAAAAGCAGTTGCCGCGTTGCTAAAATCGCGCGGAATTAAAGCCGATTGGGTTTTGGATGAAGGCGGCGAGATCACCAAAAAAGAAATCCCGGGTTTACAGGGAAAACCGGTGGCGCTGATTGGAACTTCCGAAAAAGGTTATTTATCCATCGATTTAAAAGTGAATATCGAAGGCGGACATTCATCCATGCCAAAACCAGAAACGGCGGTTGATGTGCTGATTGCGGCGATACAAAAGCTTCGGGCAAAACCTTTTCCGGCAAGTTTTGGTGGTTCTACCGGCGATTTTTTTAAGTATTTAGGCCCGGAAATGCCTTTTACCACAAAAATGGCCATTGCCAACCAATGGCTTTTTAAACCGCTTTTGTTTAAAATTTACGAGAAATCTGCCGGAGGAAATGCGCTGATTAGAACCACAATTGCACCAACCATTTTGCAGGCTGGCGTAAAAGATAATGTTATCCCAACTTCCGCTTCGGCAACCATCAATTTTAGGTTGTTGCCCGGCACTTCTATTAATGCTGTTTCTAAGCATGTAAAAGAAGCCATCAACGATAATCGAGTACAATTGATTAAAGAAAATGCCTTTGCCGAAGAAGCATCCGCTGTAACTTCAACCCAAAGTTCGGGTTTTAAACAGTTAGAAAAAGCTGTGATAGAAAATTATCCGGGAACATTAATTGCGCCATATTTAACCGTTGGCGCCACAGATTCGCGCCAAATGGCTGGCATTGCTAACTGTATTTTACGTTTTTCGCCCGTAACGGATTTGGAAGGAATGCACGGTTTAAACGAAAATATTAGCGTAAAAGAATATCCAAAAGCAATCAGTTTTTATTACCGGCTGATGAAGGAATTGAAATAAATAAACGAAACAAACACCGATGCTTCTTTTATCGGCATAAAATCAACCTCACAAAAACTATTTACAGTATTTGGCCAATTGCGCATCGGCTTTGTTGCTGCCTATGTTGCGCACAAATTTCCAGTCTTCGCAGGCGCCTTCGTTGTCGCCTTGTTTTAGTTTTTGGTTAGCTTGTTTTACCACTTCGTCTGCGTAATCGTCATCAAAACCCAACTGTTTTTTTAAGGCTTCAATTTCAGGTTCTTTGGCTACATCGGCTTTGCCCAAATATTTGTTTTCGTAATAATTGGTTACGGCATCCACCAAAGCTTCGCGCGCTTTGTAAGCTGTAATGGCCTGTTCCATTTCGTTGTGCGTTTTGTTGCCGCAATTGTAGTTGTATTGGTTTAAGCTGAAATTAACGGGCAAAATTAACGTGATGTTTACATCGTGGTTGGCTGGCAAAACCCATTTTCCGGCAGTTAGTTTTACTAAGCGGACGGCTTCATCGTCCAAATCAATACCAAAACCTTTTTGCACTTTTACGTTAACCGGTTTGTTATTTTGGTTGATGTTGAAACTTACCTCAACTGTTCCGGAGATACAATTTTGTTTAGAAAAATCAGGATAAATTAGATTTTGCGATAAAAACGAGTTTAAAGCCTGCTGCCCGCCTTTAAACTGCGGCTGGTCGTCTACCTGAAAAGCCGAAAGCAGCGTTTGAAAAAATATGAATAAAAAAAGCATTGTTTGAAATTATAAGTTTGATAACATAACGAAGAAAACAATCTTTCGTTGTTATCAAAAGCGAAGAATAAAGTTCGGGTCAGGAATATTTGGCTGGTATTTTTCCCGATCGGACAACTTGCAAACGCCCGGATAATCGCCTTCATTTCCTTCCAAATCAAACATCAACTGAAAATGCAAATGCGGCGGCCAATTTCCGTTTTCTGCCTCAGTCCCAAATTCGGCCAGTTTTTGGTTTTGTTGGATTGTTTTTCCCGGATAAAGCCCTTTCAAAGACTCCCGGTTTAAATGGCCAAAAAGCGCATAGAATTTTATGCCATAAAAGAAGTATTCCAAAATAATCGTCGGCCCGTAATCGCCAAAATGATTGTTATCGCGAAAGCTGTGGACTTTTCCTTCCAAAGGCGAATAAAGCGGCGTGCCGGCTTCGGCCCAAATATCTATGCCTAAATGCAGACGGCGCGGTTCATCAGAAGAAGTATTAAAATGCGCGCTGCGGCTGTATAAAGTGCGGTTTTCAAAATAACCACCGATGCCGTAGCGGCAATGGTTTTGCTGCAAAGTTTGCTTGACCCAAGCAGAAAAAGCGGCAGTATCGGCAACGGTTTTTTGTTTTAAAGTTTTGTTGGAAGCCGTAAAATTAAAAGGGAACAAACGGTCTTGCTGCGGATCATAATCAACAACTTTGCCAATCTCCTGCGCATGTGTTTGCAAGAGATTGGCCAGTTGCTGTGCTTCGTTTATCGGCATAAAATCCGGCTGTTACTCGTTTTCGTCTTTGTGGATCTTGTCGAAAATCTTGTCCATGCGGTTTACATATTCGCTGGTATCATCCACAAAAAACTCTAATTGCGGGATTACGCGAACCTGGTCTTTAATGCGGCTTCCCAATTTATACCGAATTTCCGAAGCGTGCAGTTTGATGGTTTGCAGCGCCTGCTCTGTATTGGTTATGTTAAAAAAACTGAGAAAAACACGCGCAATGGCCAAATCTGGCGTGGTACGCACTTTGGTAATGGTAATGAGCGTATTTGGCAGAAAATTCATTCCTTCCCGCTGAAAAATAGCTGCCAGATCCTGTTGGATTACGCCGGCAAACTTTTGTTGTCTTTTTGATTCCATGATAAATTTATTTTCGGTCAGGAGTTTAAAGGATTAACGAAATTGCAAATAAAATTGATACAAATTTTTAGGGCATAAAAACAGTATCAGTACAACAACTGGTCGTACGGATAGCGTTCGGTGTGTATCGCTTTCACCTGATCGTACAGTAATTTACGGAATTCGTCGAGGTTTTCTTTGTTTACAGCCGAAATAAAAATCGCCGGACTGTTGTTCCTGGCCATCCAGCTTTGCTCAAATTCTTCCAGCGTAGTTACTTTTTCCGGTTCTTCCGGGTTGATTTCGGTTGGATGATAAGCATCAATCTTGTTAAAAACAGTGATAATTTTTTTATCTATCGCACCTAAATCTTTTAAAGTTTCGGTTACGATATGGATTTGGTCTTCAAAATTCGGATGCGAAACATCAACCACATGAACCAGAATATCTGCTTCGCGAACTTCATCCAACGTTGATTTAAAACATTCGATCAAATGGTGAGGCAATTTGCGGATAAATCCAACGGTATCTGAAAGTAAAAAAGGTAGATTTTCGATCACCACTTTGCGAACCGTGGTATCCAAAGTTGCAAAAAGTTTATTCTCTGCAAAAACCTCTGATTTGGAAAGCATGTTCATAATCGTTGATTTTCCAACATTCGTATAACCAACCAAAGCAACTCGAACCAACTGAACACGGTTTTTGCGCTGCGTTTCGTTTTGGCGGTCAATGTGTTTAAGCTTTTCTTTTAGCAGCGAGATTTTGTTGAGGATCAAACGCCTGTCGGTCTCAATCTGGCTTTCGCCTGGTCCGCGCATTCCGATACCACCTTTTTGCCTTTCCAAGTGTGTCCACAAACGCGTCAGCCGCGGCAGCAAGTATTGTAACTGCGCCAGTTCTACCTGCGCTTTGGCTTGTGCCGTTTGCGCGCGGCCGGCAAAAATATCCAAGATCAAATTACTTCTGTCCAAGATTTTTACCTGCAGTTCGGTTTCAATGTTCCGCATTTGCGAAGGCGTCAGTTCGTCGTCAAAAACAACCATATCAATCTCTTCTGCCGCTACGTAAGTTTTTATTTCTTCCAGCTTTCCCGTGCCCACAAAAGTGGCGCGCTCCGGCCGCTGCATTTTTTGGGTGAAAGTTTTTACGGTTGCGCCACCTGCTGTTTCCACCAAAAACTGCAGTTCTTCCAGGTATTCGCGCTCTTGTTCTTCTGTTTCGTGCGGCGTAATGATGCCTACTAAAACAGCTTTTTCCTGCTTTTCGGCAGTATCATAAAATTTTGGTTTCATATTGATTATTCAATGGCAATTTTGGTTCCAATTTTGCCAATCCGGTATAATATATTCTTCTAAGTACACAACGCCAATTGTGAAGAATTGATTTATGTGTATCTTTAAACTATGGATGCAACCAACAATTTACTTCTTGAACGGATTACGCTGGTTCCGGGCTTGATGGGCGGAAAACCAACGATCAGAGGAATGCGTTTTCCGGTTAGTGATGTACTTGAATTGTTATCGTCCGGTTTAACGGAAACTGAAATTCTGGAACAACATCCTTTATTAGAAAAAGAAGACATAAAGGCAGCTTTATTATATGCTTCTTTTAAGCTAAAAAATACAGTTATTATTCATGCTTCCTGATAATTGGGAGATTTGGCTCGATGTCCAAATATCTCCTATTATTGCCAAATGGATGGCAGAAGATACAGGCTTAAACGTTAAATCTTCTTTTGCTCTTGGTTTTAAAAGCATGACAGACCAGGCAATTTATCAACAAGCAAAAGTTTATGGCAACGTTATCCTGATTTCTAAAGATACTGATTTTGTTGAAATTGTTAACCGTTTAGGATCTCCGCCTAAGTTAATAAATCTTAAAATTGGCAATTGTGATAACCGAAAATTGTGGCAGTTTTTGCAAAAGCACATTGGTACTGCTATACAAATGCTGTTAATAGCTGATGTAAATATTGTTGAAATTGAATAATCGCTTATAGCTTTGATAAATTAAATCTTCCCCACAAATTCCTTCATCGCCTGTCCCGGATCTGCTTCCTTCATAAAATTTTCACCAATTAAAAACCCGTTAAAACCAACTTCTTTTAACTGGCGGATCGTTTTCGGATTGGAAATCGCACTTTCCGAAACCTTTAAAAATTCATTTGGGATAGATTTTATCAAGGTAAAAGAAGTATCCACCGAAACGGTAAAATCGGCCAGGTTGCGGTTGTTTACGCCAACAGCATCCAGGTTTTGGTCTAAGCTTCGTTCCAGTTCTTCCAGGTTGTGCACTTCCAGCAAAACATTCATGCCCAAACTTTTGGTTAATTGCGCCATTTTTTTGATTTCCTGCGGCGATAAAATTGCAGCAATCAGCAAAATAATATCGGCGCCCAACGCTTTGGCTTCAATAATCTGGTATTCATCAATCATAAAATCTTTGCGCAAGACCGGGATTTCGTTGGCTTTTCGCGCCTGCACCAAATCCATTTTTTTGCCCATAAAAAAAGCATTATCCGTTAAAACCGACAAAGCTGAAGCTCCAGCCTCCGCATAATCCTGCGTTACTTTTTTAACTTTTACCTGATCGTTAATGATGCCTTTGGATGGTGATTTTCGCTTAAATTCGGCAATAATTCCTGTTCTGGAAGGATCCAACAAAAAATCACGAAACGAAAGCGGCGAACGACTAAAGTATTCCGATTCTTCCAGTTTCGTGTAAGAAGTTTTCTTTTTCGCCGCCGCAACTTCTACCTTTTTTCGGGCAACGATCTGATCTAAAATATTCGACATGATGCTTCTTTTATCGGCATAAAATTGGTTAAAGTTTGATAAAATGATTAGCCACCATATCTGGATTGGCTTCTGTTTCCGGGCCGAAAATCCAGTTGTGCATCATTTCTTTTCCATATTCTGTCAACACCGATTCCGGGTGAAACTGCACGCCGCGCACATCGTAAGTTTTATGGCGCAAACCCATGATGGAATTGTCTTTTTCGTCTATTGCCGTAATCGCAATTTCTTCCGGCAAACCTTTTTCTGCCACCACCCACGAATGATAACGACCAACTTTAAACGTTTCTGGCAAACCGGCAAACAGCTTTTCGGTGTTATCGGTTACTTTTATCGGCGTGGCCAAACCATGCATCGGCCGACTTAGGTTGTACAATTCTCCGCCAAAAACTTCGGCAATGGCTTGCTGGCCTAAACACACGCCAAAAATGCTTTTTTTATCAGCATATTTTTCAATCACTTTTAAAAGCAAGCCTGCTTCAGACGGAATTCCTGGCCCTGGCGATAAAATAATCTTGTCAAACGCTTCCACTTCTTCCAGCCGAAATTGGTCGTTGCGCCAAACTTCGCATTCCAAACCCAACTCATTTACCAAATGAACCAGGTTGTAAGTGAAAGAATCGTAATTGTCAATAATCAACAATTTTGTATTGGTCATGATACTTCTTTTATCGGGTTAAATTTCTTCTGCCATTTCCAACGCTTTGCGCAGCGCGGCAATTTTATTGTTTACTTCGTTTAACTCGCTTATGGCAACAGAATCGGCCACAATGCCGGCACCGGCCTGATAATGCAACATGTTGGCTTTGCTTAAAAAAGAGCGGATGATGATGGCGTGGTTAAAATCGCCGTTAAAACCCAAAAAGCCGATAGCGCCGCTGTAAAAACGTCTTTTTCCTTTTTCATAAGCATCAATCAGTTCCATCGCACGGTATTTTGGCGCGCCGCTTAATGTTCCTGCGGGATAAGTATCGGCCACCACTTTAAACGTTGGAACGCCAGGCTTGAGTTTGCCGGTAACGCGCGAAACCAGATGGATTAAATGTGAATAATACTGCACTTCTTTAAAAGCTTTTACTTCAACATTGGTGCAATGGCGGCTCAGATCGTTTCGGGCCAGATCAACCAACATTACGTGTTCTGCGGATTCTTTCGGGTCATTTTCTAATGCTCGTGCCAATTGTGCATCTTTTTCATCATCTCCGGTGCGTTTAAAAGTCCCGGCAATCGGGTAAATCGTAGCGATCCGGTTTTTGATTGTAATTTGCGCTTCCGGCGAAGAACCAAAAATCTTGAAGCTGCCGTAATCAAAATAAAACAAATACGGCGAAGGATTGATGGAACGCAAAGCGCGGTAAACGTTAAATTCATCCCCCTGAAACGACTGACTGAAACTTTTAGACGGCACAATCTGGAAAACGTCGCCGCGCAAAATGTGCTGTTTCATCTTCTCGACGATGGCTATGTATTCTTCGTCCAAAAGGTTCGAACCTTCTTCGCCTTGCAAATTAAAATGGTATTCGGGGAAGTTTTTGTTTTGGATGAGGTATTCGATACGGTTTAAACCAGAAGCCTGCGGATCGTTTTCCAACTGGTTTTCTACAATGTACAATTCGTTTTTAAAATGGTCAACTGCAATAATATACCGGTAAACGAAGTATTGCATTTCCGGGATTTGGCGCACCTCATCTGCCGCTGCTGCTTTTAGTTTGATGGTTTCAAAATGCTCTACAATTTCGTGCGTAAAATAACCAAACAAACCGTTGGTGATAATTTTAAGCGGCAAAGTATCGGTTTCAAAACTGTTTAAAAAGGCTTCTACATGCGTAACCACATCAAAAGCTCCAGGTTCAAATTGCTGCTGCATGCCATCGGGATATTGGTTCGTCATCAATCCGTTTTGTAAAACCATACCTGCAATCGGTTCGCAGCAAATGTAGCTCATGCTATTTTCTCGGCTGTGGTAATCCGAACTTTCGAGCAGTAAACTGTTTGAAAACACATCGCGCAGCTTTAAATAAATGCTTACGGGCGTGGTGGTATCGGCCAAAAGTTTTTTGTAGGTAGAGGTTAATTTGTATTTCATGATCGTATTAAAAAACCCGGCGCGTGGTAACGGCCGGGTTCATATCAGGTTTATAATTGATTAGGTGGGAAAAATCAAAAACACTATCCGGCTTTCCTTTTAGGAAGGCTCCGCCAGTTGTTGTTATGTTTCTGATCGATCATTATGTTTTCAAAATTAGAAAGAAAAATGAAACTGCAAACTTTTTTTAATAAAAAATTTTCAGGCAGACATCCCCAGAACGCCGCGATGGCTTAAAATAAGTGTAACAACTACGATTAATACCGCTAAAAAATAGAAGATGAAGATGTTAAGGTGCTTTTTTTCGGGCAACAAAACCTTTTTTGAGCGGGAATAGCCAACGGTAATTAAGATGATGGCGAGGATCATCATCGTGATGTGTTCGGCTGTCCAATACCTCGTTACCGGGTTTTTCATGGCACCTTTGGAAAACTGTACCAGCGGGCTTAAAAAGTACAAAACCAAGCCAATCAGCAGTTGGGTATGTGCCGAGATCAGGGCAAAAAGGTTGAGTTTCCGGTTGCCTTCGGTATAAGTTTTTTTGCCAAGCCAGCCCAAGAGCGATTGGATAACGGCCGCAACAACCAAAACCAGCACAATATACCGCAAACCGGAGTGGAAATATTTGAAAAAAGGGTACATAAAAGAAGTATGAATTTTTCTGCGAATATACAGGTATTTTAATAGTTGAGGTTTTCAGGTGATTTTGTAACAATAACATTAATTATAAATTACAATTAGCTTTTCGCTGGTAAATTTTAATACATTTATTGAAAAACTATTTACAGAATGAAGAAACTCTTACTTTTTTGTTTTGCCCTGCTCAAAATTCAGTATTCCAGCGCACAGGAAACTTATCCTGTAAACGGTGCCTGGGATATTCGGCCAGGGCAATACGCTTTTACCAACGCAACCATTGTTGCCAGTGCCGATCAAACCATTACCAACGGAACATTGCTGATTAAAGACCGGCAAATTGAAGCCGTTGGGGCAGCCATTGCCATTCCGAAAGGATATGTAGTGATTGATTTAAAAGGGAAATTTATTTATCCGGGACTGGTAGATGCTTTTACCACATACGGAATGCCCGAAGCGCCGCGCCAGGCTTTTGGCTTAGGCGGTGCAGGTGGCGGAGGTTTTAGCCGGGTGAATATTCCCGTTTCTACAAAACCCGGTGCTTACGGCTGGAACGAAGCCATTAAACCGGAAATGAATGCCAAAGCTGTTTTTCATGCCAATGCAACTACTTCTGTTGATTATAAAAAGAATGGTTTTGGCGCCGTTCAATCTCTAATCCGTGATGGTATTGCCCGCGGCACTTCGGTTGCCGTTACTTTGGGTGATGAACGCGATAACGAAGTAATGTTGAACGATCAGGTGGCGGCGCATTATTCGTTTAGCAAAGGCACAGCGGCTACCAATTATCCAACTTCTTTAATGGGCGTGATTGCTTTGCTGCGCCAAACGTATTACGATGCGGCCTGGTACAAAAACCAGAAAGAAGAATACAATATTTCGCTGAACGAATTTAACCGCATCCAAACTTTACCGCAAATTTTTGAAGTTACCGATCCGTTTAGTGTACTGCGTGCGGCAAAAATAGGCAAGGAGTTTGGCAAGGTTTACCTGTACAAATCGGACGGGGAAGAATACCAGCGCATCAATGAAATGAAGGCTACAGGTGCGGGCTTTATCATCCCGGTCAATTTCCCGGCACCTTATGATGTAACCGACCCTTTTGATGCCCGCCAAATTACTTACGCGCAAATGAAGCATTGGGAACTGGCGCCAACAAACCCGGCAGTGCTGGAAAAAGCAGGTATCCGTTTTGCCATTACTTCGGATGGTTTAGAAAGTTCGCGTGATTTTTGGACGAATTTGCGCACTGCCGTAGATTATGGCCTCACCGAAAAACAAGCGATAAAAGCAGTAACACAAACACCGGCAGAAATGCTGGGCATCGGTGATAAATTGGGCACGCTGGCAAAAGGAAAACTGGCCAATTTCATTATCACTTCGTCCAGTGTCTTCAAAAAAGACAATGTGATTTATGAGAATTGGATTGAAGGCCGCCAATACGTGGTTTCTAAAATGGATGTGGCAGATCTCCGCGGCAAGTACAATTTAACCGGCGACGGTTTAGGCAACATTACTTTAAATGTTAACGGCACGCCTGGTTCTTACACGGTTGCTGCTGATCGTAGCGGTACCGATAGCGTACGTACTCAGGGGACTTTTCTTCGTGCCGGCGATCAGGTCAATATTTACTTCGATTTAAAAAATAATCCGGCTGGCAACATTCGTTTAAGCGGATACATTACTTCAACAACGCCGCTTACTTTGCGCGGACAAGGCGTTCTTCCAGATGGAACAACGACCAAATGGACAGCGGTTTATACCAGTGCTGCAACGATTGCCCCAACCCGCCCAACGCCTAAACCAAACACCAATGTTGGCCCGGTGATTTATCCGTTCATGGCTTTTGGCAATGCACAAATCCCGAAAGCAGAAACTACGCTGTTTAAAAACGCAACTGTTTGGACCAACGAAAAAGAAGGGATTTTAAAAAACACAGATGTTCTCATCGAAAATGGCAAGATAAAAGCAGTAGGCAAAAATTTGTCGGCTGCGAACGCCAAAGTGATTGATGCAACCGGCAAGCAAATTACTGCCGGAATTGTGGACGAACATTCGCACATTGCAGCAACCGGCGGCATCAACGAAGGCAGCCAAGCTGTTACTTCCGAAGTTAGGATTGCCGATGTACTAAATTCCGAAGATATTGATTTGTACCGGCAACTGGCTGGCGGCGTTACCACTTCGCATATTTTGCATGGTTCGGCAAATCCAATTGGTGGACAAAATCAACTGATCAAACATCGCTGGGGCGTAACGCCAGACCAGATGAAGTTTGAAGGCAGCCCTGGCTTTATCAAATTTGCTTTAGGCGAAAACGTAAAGCAAAGTAATTTTCCGGCTGCTTTTGGTTCGGCAAACATCCGTTTCCCACAAACACGAATGGGTGTTGAGCAGGTTTATATAGATGCTTTTAAACGCGCAAAAGAATACAAGGCAGCACGTGCCGTAAAAGGAAACAACGTTCGGCGCGATTTGGAACTGGATGCTTTGGTAGAGATATTGAATGATACCCGCCACATTACCTGCCATTCTTATGTACAATCAGAAATCAATATGCTGATGCACGTGGCTGATTCGATGGGTTTCAAAATCAATACTTTCACCCACATTTTAGAAGGTTATAAAGTGGCCGATAAAATGAAAGCCCACAATATTGCCGGTTCAACTTTCTCAGATTGGTGGGCTTACAAAATGGAAGTTGCAGAAGCTATTCCGTACAACGGCAAGTTGATGCATGAAGTTGGCGTTTTAACCGGTTTCAATTCAGATGATGCAGAAATGGCGCGCCGTTTAAACCAGGAAGCCGGAAAAGCAGTTACTTACGGACAAATGAACGAGGAAGACGCCTTGAAGTTAGTTACGTTAAACCCGGCAAAAATGATGCACGTAGATAACCGTATCGGCAGCATCAAACCGGGAAAAGATGCTGATTTGGTGCTTTGGTCGGCCAACCCTTTGTCTATTTATGCCGTTGCCGAAAAAACTTATGTTGATGGCATCCCATACTGGGACTACGCGCAGGACGCAGCCAAACAAAAAGCCATGAAAGCTGATGAAGGCCGCATCATCCAAAAAATGATCGAAGCAAAAAACGCAGGTTCTGCTGCACAACGCCCGGCTTTTCAGCGCAGGCGTTTGTACGAGTGCGAAACGCTGGAAGAAGACCAGTTTGTGGTTAAACAAAAAGGCGTTCAGCAAAATCAGGATCAACATTAATCATTAGCAAAAACCATCATGAAAAAAATATTTTTAAGTTTAGGCGAATTGCTGTTTGCAACAATCCTTGCTTTTGGCCAGGCCAATATTTCTCCTGCAAAACCTCAATCCAAACCTGTTTTAATTACCGGCGCAACCATCCATGTTGGCAACGGCCAGGTAATTGAAAATGGTTATATCGCTTTTGATAAAGGTAAAATTACGGCCATTGGTAGCGGCACGGCACCGAATGCTTCTTTTAGCGAGGTAATTTTGGCAAACGGAAAGCAGTTGTATCCGGGCTTTATTTGTCCGATCACGACGCTCGGTTTAGTAGAATTTGAATCGGTAAGGGCAACTATTGATGATGAAGAAACAGGCGACGTTAACCCGAATGTGCGTTCGCTGATTGCCTACAACACAGATTCTAAAGTGATCCCAACCGTTCGTTCTAACGGCATTTTATTGGCACAACCTACGCCCGAAGGCGGTTTGGTTTCCGGCCAATCTTCCGTTGTTCAGTTAGATGCCTGGAACTGGCAGGATGCGGCCTACAAAACGGATATTGGTATGCACTTAACCTGGCCTATCGCCCGCGCAGCGAGAACCAGAAGAGGGCCGCAAGCTGCCGGGGCAGCGGCACAGGAAACGCCTGCTGACCGGGCACAACGGGTTATTGATGAATTGAGCAAATATTTTTCTGAAGCAAAAGCCTATGCAGAAATGGCCAAGCCAAAAGTTGCCAACTTGCGTTTCGAAGCAATGAAAGGTCTTTTCAACGGAACGAAAATGCTTTTTGTAAATGCGGAAGGCGCGAAAGAGATTACCCAGGCCATTAATTTCGCCAAAAAATATGGCATAAAAGAAGTAATTGTTGGCGGGAACGAATCGTATTTGGTTACAGATGTTTTGAAAGATAACAACGTGCCGGTGATTTTGCGGGAAACCCAGCGTTTGCCGGACAAAGACGAAGACGATGTTTACCTGCCTTACAAACTGCCAAAGCTATTGCAGGATGCTGGCGTGCTGTACGGCTTGACCGGAATTGGTTTTTGGCGGCAGCGCAATTTACCATTTGAAGCAGGAGAAGCAGTTGGTTATGGTTTAACCAAAGAACAAGCCGTCCAGATGATCACTTTAAACAACGCCAAAATTTTAGGCATTGATAAAACAACCGGAACGCTGGAAGTTGGAAAAGACGCCACACTTTTTATCTCAAAAGGCGATGCTTTGGACATGGTTACGCTTAATGTGGACACTGCTTTTATCCAAGGGCGAAACATTAACCTGGATAATTTGCACAAGCAATTGTATAAAAAGTTTGCCGGTAAATATGGCGTCGAAGCTAAATTGTAAAAATGAATTGAAATTGAAAAAGGTGTTACCAAGAAACGGCGACACCTTTTTTTATGTGGTAAAAGAAGCATTTGTTACAAATAAAACTTTCAGCACTCAACAAAACCAAAATTTATGTGCTAAAAGAAGTATGCCCGAAACTTTAATCAAACCAAAACTATTGTTGGTTAAAAGCAGTAAAATAAATGTGCTAATTGTGGATGAACCTAAAACGATTGTAGGGGTTGGCGTATGATTTTTCAGTTAGACGAACGGCTGGTTTTCCCTGATCCGGCTTTGGCAGAAGCCGATGGACTATTGGCTGTTGGTGGTGATTTATCGGTAGAAAGACTGAACCTGGCTTACGCGAACGGAATTTTCCCCTGGTACAGCAACAAGAACCCGATTTTGTGGTACGCGCTGCACGAACGCTGCGTTATTTTTCCTGATCGGCTTAAAGTATCAAAAAGTATGCGGCAGGTGTTACGTTCCGGGAAGTTTACCGTAACTTTTGATCAGGATTTTGCGGCCGTTATTGCTGCCTGTGCCAGCATTTTTCGGGAAGGGCAGCAAGGCACCTGGATCACAAAAGACATGCAAAAAGCCTATCTCGAACTGCACCGGCAAGGCAAGGCGCACTCGGTAGAAGTTTGGCAGCAAAACGAACTGGTGGGCGGTTTGTACGGTGTTGCCGTAAACCGCGTTTTTTGTGGCGAAAGTATGTTTAGCAAAGCAAGCAATGCTTCAAAAACCGCTTTGGTTACTTTATGCCAGCAAAAACAGTATGAGCTGATTGATTGCCAGATCCAAAATGAGCATTTGGAATCTTTGGGCGCAGTTATGATTGGCCGGGAAGAATACCTCAAATATTTGGCATAAAAAAAGCTTCCCCAAGTTGGGAAAGCTTTTTTTATCAATCTTTTTTTATAACTGGCTAGTAATTTCTGTGGATAAAGGTTTTACGCTGGAGCGATAACGGTGAATCAGCTTTCCGTTCTCGTCAATTAAAAACTTTTCAAAATTCCATTGGATTTCACCGGTAAAATCAGGGTTTTCAGCAGAAGTCAGGTATTTAAAAAGCGGGCTGATATCATCGCCTTTCACACTCACCTTTTCGCTTAGCGGAAAAGTTACGCCATAATTTTTCTGGCAAAACTCTTTAATTGCCAAATTGGCGCCCGGTTCCTGTCCGCCAAAATTATTCGCCGGAAAACCAACTACCGTAACTTTGTCTTTGTATTGGTCTGCCAGTTTTTGCAATTCAGCATATTGTGGTGTAAAGCCGCATTTAGAAGCTGTATTTACAATTAACAGTTTTTTGCCTTTATAAGCAGCCAGGTTAAAATTTTTGCCGTCAATGGTTTTCAGTTTAAAATCATAAACAGAACCTGGCGCGGTAAAAATCAAGGTTAAAATAATAGCAATTGATTTGATCATTTCTTTAAAATTTAATGCCGTAAAGGTAGTTCATTTCTAATTATCCGTAACCAAGAAGCTGTTTAAATTTATAGCATAATATTTTGCGATGCTTCTTTTATGCCTATAAAATTGGTGTGCTCGGCTATTTTAATGTTACAAAAACCACTAAAAAGCTATGATTTTTATGTGCTAAAAGAAGCATCTCAAATATGTTTAACAAAATTTAAACAGGCCCTAAACTGCTTAGATAAAAGTTTTCTTTGCTGCGCATGGTTTTAACATCTTTGGCAGATTTATCTTTGTAACCTGCTAAATGCAGCACGCCATGGATCATTACGCGGTGAAGTTCCTGCAAAAAAGGGGTTTGGAAGGACAGTGCGTTTTCGGCCGCCCTTTCTACCGATATAAAAATATCGCTTACGATTTCTTCTGTTGTTTCAGAATTATCAAAAGTGATGATGTCGGTATAAGTATCGTGCTGTAAATATTCCTGATTAATTTTCAGGAGATAAGCATCGTTGCAAAAAATAAAATTGATTTCTTTTAAAATGCGTTTTTCGGCAAGCAGTGTTTGCTCAACCCAAGTACGGAGGAGTTTTTTGTTTTTTAATTTGAAATCGGTTTCCTCTGCAAAAAAATTAATTTTGGCAGGCATTCCTACAATTTAAAGTGCAGTTCTACTTCGTTTCCGCGGGCATTAAAAATAAACTGATCAGCTAAATGTTTGATGATAAAAACACCGCGGCCGGTTTCCTTTTCTAAATTTTCGGGAGTAGTTGGATCGGGAATATTGTTGTAATCAAACCCCGGGCCTTCATCGGCAACCGTCCAGATAATTTTTTTATGGTCGTTAACTTCTGCGTTGATATAAACGGTTTTGTTTGCGTCTGATTGGTTGCCGTGCACAATCGCATTGATCAACGCTTCGTTTAAGCAGGTCATCATATTAGCAAAAGTATCTTCACTAACCTGGTAGCGTTCTGATATTTCTTCAACCAAACTTTCCAAACGAGGTATGCTCTCCATTGTTGAAGGAAGCTGAAGCGTATATAATTCGCCGTCTGATACTTTTACTGGCTGCACCATTATTATTTGCGGTTAATTTCGTTAAAGTAAGTCTTTATTTTCGATTTGTAAAACAGATTTACATCCGGGGGTATCGTAATAAGCTGTTCTGTTTGCTTATTTTTTATTTGCTGATAGCTTTGCAAGGCTTTTTGATAGCCTGGGGCCATATTTTTTGCAGCCTGGCTCTCCCTTTTCTGATCTTGCTCCCGTTCCTGTTCTGCTTTTTCAGCTTCTAATAACCGCGTTTGTATTTTCTGTTGCCTGATTAACGTCTCAGTTTCAATTTTCTTATTTACGAGATCTCTTTCAGTTTGTTCCATTTGTTTCGAAATCTCGCCAAGATTACCCAACCCGTTTTTTCCGTCTTTGTTTTCTTGCTGGTTAATGTTTTGCAATGCCCGGCGGATCATTTCCTGTTGCCGCGCCATTTTGGCCATTTGCTCGCTCATGCCATTTTTTGGCTGGCCTTGCCCTTGTTGGCCCTGACCTTGCTGGCCCTGTTGCTGCATTTGCTGGCGTGCTTTCTGCATGTTTTTGTTCAGTTCCTGCTGCATCTGGCTCAATTGCTGCATCGAAGGCTGCTTTTGTTTGCCGCTTCCGGGCTTGGCGTTTTTCATCGCATTTTGCAACTGGTCCAGTACTTCGTTCAGCATCAAAGCCAAATTGTTCATCGAAGTCATGGCAAATTGCTGGCTACGGTTGGCTTCTGCTGTACGCCGTTCGCCTAAATTAGCAATCGCCTGGTCAATATTACTGTTGATGGCCGTTATTTCTTTGTTTACCGTGGCTTCAATCTGTGGCACGCGCTTGCTCAATGCAAATAAACTGTCTTCAACTGTTTTTAAATTATCTTTTATGTTTTGCTGGTTTTGGGTTTGGTTTACATAATCCGGGTCGCTGGCGTTTAATTGTTTAAACGTTTGCATCACTTTTTCCTGGCTGAAAGAACTGGTAACCAAATTTTTTAAGATTGACCGCAATTGCTGTGCGTTTACCTGCGCTTCTTTTTCTTCGCCCTGCTGCTGCATCTGTTTCATTTTCGCGCTCATCTTTTGCATTTGGCTTGCCGCCTGCTTTTGCGCTTGCGCAGCTTTTTGCTTTTCATTTTTGCTAAGGTTTTCTTCGCTTTTGTCCATCTGCTGCTCCGCTTCCTGCTGTTCGGCTTTGGGCGTTTCAAAATCGTTTTTGTTTTCCAACGCTTCGTTTTTCTGCTCCAAATCTTTCAACGATTTTTTCAGGTCTTCAAAATCTTTTTTGATCGTCTGTTGCTCTTGTTTCAACTGCTCGGCTTGTTGCTGTTTTTGCGCACTCTTTTCGGCCAAAGCCTGCTCTTTTTCGGCCAGCTTATCTAACTGGTTGATGTTTTCGTTCAGCTTTTGGTCAAACTCCAGTTTTTTGTACAGCTCCAGCATCCGGTCCAATTCTTTTTGCAAAGATTTATTGTCCATCTGCATCTTCGAAATATCTTCGCGCGCATCGTCTTTTTGGTTTTGCTGCAGCATTTTTTCCAGGTTTTTCAGCAGCTCCTTGGTTTTTTCGTCCAATACGTTCTTAAACAAATCGTTGATCTGCTTTTGCTTTTCCAAAATTTCCTGGTTTTGCTGTTTGGTTTCCTGGCGGTTGTACAGGTTTTTCTCGTTTTCCTGCTGCATATCCTTTACCATTTCTTCCAGTTCGCGGCGTTTTTGCAGCAAATCTTCCACCTGCTTTTTCTCGTCAAAAGAAAGCGTTTTTTTATCCAGCAATAAACGGTTCAATTTCTGTGCATCGCGTTCCACTTGTGCCGACAATTTGATAGCCGATTGCATTTTGTTTTTTACTGATTGCGTGCCGGCATCCAACTGTTTGTTTTGCTCGGTTTCCGTTGGGATGCGTAAAGTTTGTTCCGGCGTCCGGCTGTGTTTTGCACCGTTTACGCCATCGTTATCGGCCACATCAAAATAATAACTGATTTCATCGCCCGGATTTAACGATGCTTCTTTTAGCGACCAAAAATAGAAGAAGGTTGACGACGTTTGCGCTAAATCTGCTTTTACCGGCAAACTGTAGGTTTTATTTTTTTGTGGAGAAGAAGGGTTTCGGACCGAATAATGAAAAGTTAAAGAGGAAAAACCATAATCATCCTGGATTTTTCCGTTAAAATAAAGTGCTTTGGAACTGACCGAATCCGCTTTTTGCTCCGCAGAAATTACGGGCGGCAAATCCGGAACGACGGAAATTCTGTAAGCGGCAGAATCCGCAGAAGAAACAAAATTGTTGATGGGTTTTACCGAATAAAAACCGGATTTCAGCAACTTTTCCTGATGTTGAAAAACGTTGTTGCCCGAAGTAATTAAAACCTTTTTTTGATTGAGGGAAAACCGAACTTCACTTGTGTTTTCGGTATGCAAATCCCATTCAACCGTTGTCCCTTCGGGCAAAGTTAAATCGCCGGCATTATTCACGTTTTCTGCGGATTTATGCAGGTACGAAGGATAAACCAAACGCGCATCCAAATGCAGCAGCGAGGGCTTTGGGTTTACTTTGATTTCAAATTCCTGCGAAGAAAAATCGCCGCCGGTTAAACGGAAACGGAAATTTTGCTGAATGTTGGAAAAAGTATGGTAAAAAGAGCTTAGGTTTTCTTTGTCGAGCTTAAAACTGTTTTTGCCGGTTTCGAGGTAAACGCTTTCTGGGAATTCGTTTCCGGTAAGTTTTAAGCCCAGTTTCAAATCCTCGCCCTGAACAACCGAAAGCGATTTGTTTAAAATATGCCAGTTAAAAGGAGCTTTCGGCGCGAAGTATTGATCGTGTTTGATAATGCGTTCCGTTCCGTCATGAATGATGGAAGGCGCCACAAAAGCAACCGTGATAATCAAAACCAACGGGATCAAAACCCATTTTAAAAAACGTTTATTTTCGTTGATTTTTACGGCAGCCGAAAAAGTAACCGGTTTTAATTCGGCAATTTTTTGGTTGATGCTGGCCTCGATCAGTGATTTTCGTTCCGGGTTTTGGTCGGCTATTTTTTTAAGCTGAAGCGTGTTCAATAATTTGTCCTGCACGTTTTGAAAGTAGCGGCCGATAATTTCTGCGGCCTGATCGTGCGAGATCATTTTCCCCAAACGAAAATAGGCCAGCAAAGGCGGCGCAACCAGCCAGCCAAAAAGTGAAAGGTTTAAAAGGATAAACGCGTAAAAAATAATGGAACGGAAAGTGGTGTTGAAATGGCCGTAATATTCGGAAAAAGTAATGATGAGGTAACTGAAAAACAAAGCCGCGCCCAAAAAGATCATCCCGCGAAGCAACTTGTTTAAGTAATACTTCCGGATGAACTCATCCATTTTGCCAATCAGTAAATTGTAATTGCTGCCGTTCTGCATCATAATTCCACTCAAAAATAAAAATAATAACCTGTTTTAAAAAGGTGGACGACTTATTAATAATGCTTCTTTTATGGCATAAAAATCAGTGAAGTTCTGGCTATATTGAAACTTTGAAGAAAACAAAAACGTACTTAAAGCCCGGAAAACAATATTTGATGTTGGATTTAAATATATTTTATACCTTAGTTAACCAATTGTTTTTTAAGCCGTTCCTTTTTCATTAAATATAAGCAAGTTCAAAAACCGTGTTAAAAACCCTCGCTTTTAAGCATATTTAACAAAAATTAAGGCTAATGGCAAAACCTCTACATTGTAAAACCCTGCTTGGACACCATAACCTTGATTTTTCGATTGAATGTTTGCAAAGCTTTTTGCGGCACTCGTGCGACGAAATTTTTTTGGAGATTTTTGAAGACGGCTCGATCACCGATGCCGATGAAGCGCAATTGTTATCAAGCCTGAAAAACAGCACCGTCATCAGAAAAAAGGAACGCGATGAAAAGTTGGAAACGGTTTTGGCCGACTTTCCTGCCTGCCAAAACTACCGCAACAGCACCAATTTTTCGCAAAAGCTGTTTGATATTATGCTGTATGATGAGCGCGACGTGCTGTATATTGACAGCGATATTTATTTCCTGAAAAATTTTGTGCTGCCCAAGCTGGACGAAATGCCGGTTTTTATGTGGGATGTACAAAACGCTTATTCTTTTACCCCGGTTGACCTGTTAAAAATCAATATTCCTGTTTTCCCGAACGTAAATACGGGCTTCTTTTACTTCCCCAAAAACCTGTTCGATTTGGCTTTTATTGAAGATTTATTGAACGATCCGGTCATCATCAAATGTTTTAGTAAACTTCCCAACTGGTCTGAGCAAACCATCTGGAGTTTTTTGGCGGCCAAAAGCCGGAGCATTTGCTTTTTTGATGCAGACCAAATTGTGATGGCAGGTTTTGTTTATAACATCCAGCCGGAAACAGTTGCCATGCATTTGGTATATTATTTTAGGACATACATTAAAAGGTTGCGTTTGATCCCGGTTGCAGATGCGGAACCTTGTTCGGCCATTAACTTGACGGCCCATTCCGCTTATCTAAACAAAGTGGATTTTGCTTTGGAAAAGCTGAAGCGGAAAATGAAACTGCTGTACGATAAATAAGCCGATGCTTCTTTTATGCCATAAAAATTGGTGTCAGCCATGGTTTTGTTTTTGCTGATAAAACCTTTCTCATTACAAAATCCTGATACTTCTTTTATCGGTATATTTTTCACAACAATTTTACAAACACCGCATCTTAAAAAAACTATCTTAAAGGCTTTTAAACAGAATTATATTTTGATACTTCTTTTATGCCTAAAAATTTATCCATCCTTTGCTTTGCTTTCTTTTTGGCGATAACGCCGGCTGCTTTTGCCCAATCAACCGAAAAAACCATTGTCGGCATTCCTTATTATTCTGATCCTGCCGTTTCTCCGGATGGAAGCGAAATCGCCTTTACTTCCGGCGGCGATATTTGGACGGTTCCGGCTGCTGGCGGCGAAGCACATTTGCTGATTTCTGATCCAGCTTATGATTCGCGGCCGGTTTATTCTCCGGATGGAAAATACCTCGCTTTTAATTCTACCCGCACCGGAAACGGCGATATTTATAGCTTCAACCTAAAAAACAACGAATTAAAAAGGCTGACTTTTGATGACGGCAACGATGGTTTGAGTGCCTGGTCGCCGGATGGAAAGTACGTTTATTTTTCGACGACCAGCCACGATATTTCGGGGATGAACGATATTTACCGGGTAAAAACAACAGGCGGAACGCCGATGCCGGTAAGCGAAAACCGCTATCAGAACGAATTTTTTGCCATGCCTTCGCCGGACGGAAAAACGCTGGCTTTAAACGCCCGCGGCATCGCTGCGCAGCAATGGTGGCGCAAGGGCAGCAGCCATTTAGACCAATCCGAAATTTGGCTGATGAAGGATGGCAAAACCAATTCGTACCAAAAAATAACGGCAGGCGGCGCCAAAGAGTTGTGGCCGATGTGGAGCAAAGACGGCGCTTCCGTTTATTACATTTCTGATCGTGGCGGCGCACAAAATTTATGGGTAAAAACAGTATCGGGCACACCAAAAAAGCTAACTAATTTTACCAAAGGCCGCGTGCTTTGGCCAACAATTGCTCAAAACGGAAAAACGATTGTTTTTGAGCGCGATTTTAAAATCTGGAAATATGATGTTGCTTCAGCAAAAGCTTCGGAAGTAAATATCGTTCGCCGTGGCTCGCCCGCCGGACCGGGAACAGAACATCAGAAATTAACCACACAATTTCGCGGACTGCAACTTTCGCCGGACGGCAAAAAAGTGGCTTTTGTGGCACATGGCGATGTTTTTGTGGCTTCAGCAAAAGAAGGCGGCGATGCCCTGCGCGTTACACAAACCGGCGCGAATGAATCGCAACTGCTATGGTCGCCGGGCAGTAACACGCTGGTTTACGTTTCTGATCGGGAAGATGCTGCGCATTTGTATCAGTATAATTTTATCACCGCAAAAGAAGTACGGTTGACGAACGGCGACAAAGACGATGCCGCGCCAATTTTTTCTCCAGATGGAAAAATGCTGGCTTTTGTACGCGACGGAAAAGAACTGCATGTTTTAAACCTACAAACGCATCAGGAAAAAGTAGTGGCGAAAGGCTATCTGGGCCGGCCGCCTTTCACTACAACCGGTAGCATTTCCTGGTCGCCGGATGGTAGCTGGCTGGCTTACGGTGCTTACGGCGCCAAAACTTTTTACAATGTTTACGTGGTTCCGGTTGCCGGAGGAGAATCCAAAGCTGTTAGTTTTTTGGCCAATACTTTTGGCGGTGATGTAAATTGGAGCAATGATGGAAAATACATTTTGTTCAACACCAGCCAGCGCACCGAAAACGGAAATGTGGCACGGATTGATTTGGTGCCGCAACGGCCGCGTTTCCGCGAAGACCAGTTTCAGCAGATGTTTGTAGATGAGAATACGTCGCCTTCCAGTCCGGTCAATCCAGCAACGTCCAAACCTTCTACCGAAAAAAAACCAACGGCCATTGACTCCATCAATAAAACACCGGTAAAAACAGTACGGCCAGCCGCAGGAAGCGTAAAAATAGTGATGGAAGGCATTCGCCAACGGCTTAATTTATTGCCGCTGGGCGTTGATGTGAACGATTTGAAGATGAGCAAAGATGGAAAAACGATTTTGGTTATGGCTGCAACGGCCGGGCAATCCAATTTGTACACGTATTCTTTGGATGAACTGGCGACAGAACCGGCTGCGTTAAAACAAATTACTACCACACGGGCGCCAAAAGCAGATGCACAGTTTTCGGCAGATGGAAAAGAGCTGTTTTATCTGGAGCAAGGCAAAATCCAATCTGTTCCAATTGATACCAAAACAGCAAAACCGTTGGCCGTAACGGCAGAAACCGACATTGACTTTAACAAAGAAAAAACAGAAATATTTACGCAGGCCTGGAAAGCGCAAAACAAAGGTTTTTACGATGAACATTTTCACGGAACGAACTGGAACGAGGTGCGCCGCGAGTATGCGCCTTTGGCTGCCGGTTCGAGTACACCAGATGAATTGCGCCGCTTGTTAAGTTTGATGGTGGGCGAATTGAACGCTTCGCATTCGGGCATTTCGGGTGCTACGCCTTTGCAAACCAGTACCGGACGTTTGGGTTTGCGTTTTGATCCCGAGGTTTACGAAAACAGCGGCAAGTTTAAAATAACCGAAGTTTTGTCGTTAAGTGCGGCAGATTTGGTGGGAAATATTCATGTTGGTGATTACCTGACTGCGATAGATGATCAGCCAATAAAACCGACCGATAACTTAGATCAATTGCTCGACAATAAGATCAGCCGACGCGTTAGTTTAACCATCGGTTCCGGTGCTGATACGCATAAAGTAACTGTTCGCCCGGTCAGTTTGGCTACCGAAAAAGGCTTGCTGTACAAGCAATGGGTGCAGCAGCAGCGCAATTATGTCAACAAAATCAGCAACGGGCGTTTGGGTTACGTGCATTTGTTTGATATGTCGGAGCAGTCTTTGAACCAGTTTTATTTGGATTTGGATGCCGAAAACCAATCCAAAGACGGTGTGATTGTGGATGTGCGCAACAACAACGGCGGTTTCGTGAATGCTTACGCTTTGGATGTCCTCACCCGAAAACCCTATTTAACAATGGCTGGCCGAGGAATGCCCGCCGGACCGGCACGGACGCAATTGGGGCAACGGACACTGGAACTGCCAACCATTTTGGTCACCAATCAGCATTCTTTATCCGATGCAGAAGATTTTACCGAAGGTTACCGAACAATGGGTTTGGGCAAAGTAGTTGGCGAACCAACCGGCGGCTGGATCATTTTTACCAGCAGCGTTACCTTGGTTGACGGTTCTGTTTTGCGGATGCCGTTCAGCCGGATTACCGACCACGAAGGCAAAGATATGGAACTGCATCCGCGCCCGGTTGACCTAACAGTTTCCCGCCAATTAGGCGAAGGGAACGCCAAAGATTCTCAGTTGGATGTTGCAGCGAAGGAGTTGTTGTTGGAAGTTGGGGCGAAGAAATCGAGATAAGTTTTTGTTTGACAGATGCTTCTTTTATCACCCAAAAATTAGTGTGGTAAAAGAAGCATTTTTCATTCTCCCTCCAGCCGGTGCTGCGAAGGCAGAACTTTCACATCCTGCTCCACTTCTTTTTGTTCAACGTGCACGGCATATTCGGCAGGTTCAATTTTGTGGCCGTAATTATCTGCATAAACCTGTGTAAACTCGGCGCCAAAATATAAAATGGCTGCGGTGTAATAAATCCAAACCAAAATTACAATGATAGACCCGGCAGCGCCGTAAGTAGAGCCGGTGCCGGTTGTTTGGATATAAATACCAATTAAATATTTGCCCAGCATAAACAAAAGGGAGGTAAAAAAAGCACCGGTGCGCACATCGCGCCAGCCAATTTTTACATCGGGCAAAAACTTAAAGATGATGCCGAAAAGCACGGCAATCACCAAAAAAGTGATGCCCAGGTTGATGAGGTTGAAAAGCCGGACCGTAACTTCCGGAAAGTAATGGGTGATTTTGTTGCTTAAAGCAGAAATCAATGCACTGATAATCAGCGAAACAATTAGCAAAAAACCCAAACTGATCACCATCGAAAACGAGATTAACCGATTGGTAATCATTTTTAACCAGCCTTTTTTCGGCTTTGCCTTAACGCGCCAAATCAGGTTGATCGAATCCTGGATTTCCATAAAAACGCTGGTGGCACCAATAATCAAGGTAACTACACTGGTAACTACGGCAATACCGGTTTTGCCCGACAGGGAAACGCTTTTGATCATTTCCTGAATTTGCAATGCCGCACTACTACCCACGTATGATTTTATTTGCGGGTAAATGTTGTTTTGAATGGCATCCTGACCCAAAAAAACACTGATCAAAGAGATGACGAGCATGAGCAGCGGCGCCAGCGCAAAAACAGTATAATAAGCCAGCGCGGCACTCAGTTTTAAACCGCGGTCGTCCATAAAGCCGTTAAAAGTGGCCATTAAAACTTTTCCTGATCTTTTAAAATATTTCCGGGCGAAGTAGTTTTTCATAATGATTTTTGGCCGGTAAAAACAGTATGCTTAAAAGCTCCAGCTGTTGTTAACGGTTAGAAACGATCAGCAAATCCAAGTCTTTGCTGGGGATGTTAAAACGTTCCGACAAATGCTGGCTGGTTAAATGCCCCTGGTAAATATAAACGGCGTTGCGCACGCCGGCTTTTTCCCAGATCACGTTTTTTAAACCGCCGTGCTCGCCAATATCCAGCAAAATCGGGGCAAAAATATTGGTCAAAGCATACGTTGCCGTGCGTGCCACGCGGGAAGCAATGTTGGGCACGCAATAATGGATCACATCATATTTCCGAAAAACTGGGTTGGTGTGATTAGTTACTTCCGAAGTTTCAAAACATCCGCCCTGGTCAATGCTCACATCAATAATTACCGAGTTGGGTTTCATCTGGCTTACGGTTTCTTCGGTAACCAAACATGGCGTACGGCCGGCAATAGCGCGCATTGCACCAATGGCCACATCGCAAGTGGTAATGGCTTTTTCCAACACAATCGGCTGGATAACCGAAGTGAAAACACGGCTGCCGATGTTGTTTTGCAAACGGCGCAGTTTGTAAATGGAAGGATCGAAAACTTTAACCTGCGCGCCCAAAGCCAAAGCCGTCCGGGCTGCATATTCGCCAACAGTTCCGGCACCCAAAATCACAATTTCGGTTGGCGGAACGCCGGTGATACCGCCCAGCATCAAGCCTTTGCCGTTAAAAACATTGCTTAAATATTCGGCAGCGATCAGGATGGAAGTGGCGCCAACAATTTCGCTCATGGCACGGACAACGCTTAAAGAACCGCCTTCGTCCTGCAAATTTTCAAAGCAAAGCGCCGTTATTTTTTTGTTGATGAGCGCGTGCAGGTATTCGGCTTTGATAGTGGTGGTTTGCAACGTCGAAATTAAAGTTTGGTTTAGCTTCATCAGCTCGATCTCGGCCAAAGTTGGCGGCGCAATTTTCAGGATGATGTCGGCCTGGTAAACCTGCTGTGTGTCGTACACAATTTGTGCGCCCTGCTCGCTGTAATTGTTATCGGTAAAGTTGGCGGCCAGGCCGGCATTTGATTCTAAAATAACTGTATGCCCATTGCTAACCAAAGTGGCCACCGAAAGCGGCGTAATGGCAATGCGGTTTTCCTGGAACGAAGTTTCCTTCGGGATGCCGATGTACAGCTTGTTTTTTTTGTTCCGCACCTCCAGCATTGATTCCTGCGGCTGCATCATGGCCTGCTTGGCGATATCAGAAAAACCACTTAATGTGCCTGAACTCATAATTATTTTAAATTTCCGGTTACTGAAATTAAGCAAATATAAGCCCTTTTGCAGATTAAATTTTCGCTATTGTTAATTTTCGGTGTTGATCGGGCTGCACTTCCAGCAAAACTTCAAGGTAATTTTGAGGCAAAAGGCCGGGGATTTTTTCCGGCCACTCGATCAAACAGTAATTGCCCGAGTATAAATATTCTTCAAAACCCAAATCCAAAGCCTCCAACTGGTTTTTTAACCGGTAAAAATCGAAGTGGTAAACGATGCCTTTTGGATAATGATATTCGTTGACGATAGAAAAAGTTGGACTGGAAACCGCATCTTTTACGCCTAAAGCCGCACAAAAAGCTTTGATAAAAGTAGTTTTGCCGGCACCCATTTCTCCAAAAAAAAGCAAAATTTTAGTTTGGTTTTTTTCTGCAAAGCCAATCAATTGCGTTGCTGCTTCGGGTAATTTATCTATACTGATGGCATTAATTTGCATAGTTTTTACGGCTGTTCGGTTTCCATTTTCAACAAAAATAGCTTTTAATTGATTGGCTGGTTTTTTAATAGCAACAGCGTTAATATTTTTTGGATTAAACGTTGCCTGCCAGAAACCATCAAACAGCAAACCTCGCCATTACGGTTAAACCAAACATGAACAATTACGCTCCTGCCCGCCGTAGTTTTTTAAAAACCAGGACCATTGATGTTACGTTTACCGTGATTCTGGGCTTGCTTACTGCGGTTTTCGGTTATTACGTTTACACTTCGATCCGCAATTTTAAAGCAGCAAAAACTAAAAAAGCGTTGGTGGCGGTTACCATTCCTCATCATAAAACCATTCGCCATAAATTTAAACAC